>NZ_JBVKBL010000006.1:0-447430 GCF_055657085.1 Streptomyces sp. NPDC107765
AACGGGAGGGGACGGGCCGGAGGGGCCGGTTGTGTGGACGTAAAGCGTCAGCAGTCCACACAACCGGCCCCGGAGGCCCGTCACCGCACCCACAAAAAACCCAGCCCGCCGCAGGCGCAACGGCGACCAAGCCCCGCGGCGGGAAAGACAGCTACGTGCGGGGCGCCGCAAAGCGCAACGGCGAGCAACCCCCACGGCGGGACAGCCAAGTACGTGGGGAAAAAGCCAAGCGCAGCGGAACGGTCAAAGACAACTCGCAATCAGGAGCGCCACGTCGTCCGGGTCCTCCGGGCGTCGTAGTTCGCGGAGGAGGCGGTCGCAGGTTTCTTCCAGGGAGCGGTCGGGCGCGTCCAGCAGGCACAGGAGGGTCTCCAGACGTTCGTCGAGGGAGTGGTGGCGGGTCTCGACCAGGCCGTCGGTGTACAGGACGAGCTGGTCGCCGGGGCCGAGGTGCACCGTGGTGGTCTCGAACGGGACGCCGCCGACCCCGAGCGGCGTGCCGGTGGGCAGGTCGAGGAAGGCGGGGTGCCGGCCGTGGCGGACGAGGACCGGCGGCAGATGGCCGGCGGTGGCCAGGTGGCAGATGGCGCGGTGCGGGTCGTAGATCGCGTAGACGCAGGTGGCGATGTAGTGCTCCAGCGCCGAGGTGATCTTGTCGAGGTGGGTCAGGACCTGCGCCGGGTCCAGATCGAGGTCGGCGAAGGCGCTCGTGGCGGTGCGCAGCCGGCCCATGGTCGCGGCGGCGTCGATGCCGCTGCCCATGACGTCACCCACGACCAGCGCGGTCCGGTCGCCGTCCAGCGGCAGCACGTCGTACCAGTCGCCGCCGATCTCGTACGTGGCCTGTGCGGGCCGGTACCGGGACGCGATCTGCAGGCCGGGGAGCTGCGGCGGGTGGTCCGGGAGCAGGCTGCGCTGGAGGGTCTCGGCGGCGTTGCGCACGCTCTGGTGCGAGCGGGCGTTGTCGATGCACACCGCGGCGCGGGCGGCCAGCTCACCGGCGAGCGCGAGGTCGTCCTCGTCGAACGGCTGCGGGGTGCGGGCCCGGGACATGCCCAGGAAGCCGAGGATCTGGCCCCGGGCGGTGAGCGGGACCAGCAGGTAGGAGTGCACCCCGGCGCGGGCCAGCCGGGCGGCGGCGGGGGCGTCGCGGGCGATGCGCGCGAGGTCCCGGTCGTCGGTCCGGGGCACCAGGATCGGGCGGCCGGTGCGGACGCACTGGGTGGCCAGCCGGTCGGGGGCGTAGGCGACGGTCTGGCCGGGGGGATCGGCGGCCTGGACGGCCTCGGTGGGGTAGGCGGCCTTGACCGCGAGGGCGCGGAAGAGTGCGGGTCCGTCGGCAGCGTCGTGGCGGTGCTCGTCCAGGACGGAGTCCAGTACGTCGACGGTGGCGACGTCGGCCAGTTCGGGGACGGTGACCTCGGCCAGTTCGCGGGCGGTCTGCCGGACCTCCAGGGTGGTGCCGATGCGGGCGGTGCCGTCGGCGATCAAGGCCAGCCGGCGCCGGGCCTCGGTCGCCTCCATGGCGGCCTGGTACCGGTCGGTGACGTCGACCACGAGGTCGGCCACGCCCAGCACCCGGCCCTGGGGGTCGTCCAGCCGGTACAGCGAGATGGACCAGGCGTGCAGCCGGCCCGGGTCGGCGGGGGTGTGGCCGACGATGGTGGTCTCGTCGACCATCGGGATGCCGGTCGCCAGGACCTGCCGCATCGCGGCCTCCGGCACCTCGAACTTCGGGGCGGTCATGATCTCCCGGTAGTGCCGGCCCAGGTGCTCGTCGGCGGGGACGCCGTGCATCCGTTCCAGGGCCGGGTTCACGGCCACGTACCGCAGATCGGTGTCGAGGATCGCCAGCCCGATGGGGGACTGGGAGATCAGCCGGGTGGACAGCGCGACGTCCCGCTCCAGCTCGCGCAGGGTCGGGGAGTCGGTGGCGAGCCCGAGGGCGTAGAAGTCGCCGCGGTCGTCCAGCAGCCGCATGTTGCGCAGCTCCACCATGCGTGCGGTGCCGTCCTTGTGCCGGACCGGGAAGGTGCCGCCCCAGCTCCCGCCGGTCTCCATGACCTCGGCGAACTTCTTCAGCACCAGGTCCCAGTGCTCTTCGTGCACGAGCAGTGGCGCGGCGTATTTGCCGAGCGCCTCCTCGGCGGTGTAGCCGTAGAGGTCCTCGGCCTGGGGGCTCCACAGCGCGATCCGGCCGTCGGCGTCCACGAGCACGGCGGCCACGCCGAGGAGGTCCAACAGCCCGCTCGGCGGGGACCACCGTCCCTGCGGCAGGCCGGCTTCGGGCCGGTCGCCGGCCGGCGGGGTCCCGGGGTCTTCGGCTGCGCTCACCCGGGCACTCCTTCCACTGCCCCGGCTTCCATCGTGCCCCCGTCCCCGCGGATGCGCCGACCGGGGATGCGGCCGGTCCGGGCGAGGGGCCGGTGCGCGCGGTGAAGTTCCCCTTTTTCGCGCCCTGTTCGTGCCGTATTGCGGTGGCTATTAGCACGTAGTGATCATCGAGGCAACCTCTCGTTTTCGCGTCGTGGCTGGTTATGATCGGCAACCCCCACGGCCTCACGATCACGGACCGGCGCCTTCCGTTTCCCCCACGCGGAGCGGCCGAACCGCTGATGGGCTTCTGTTCCCTGTCTCCACCCACGAGGACCGATGACTTCCACAGACCCTGAGGGCCCGCCGCCCGAAGGCCAGCGAAAGCAAGCACGAAACCGCCGGCGGGGTGTGGTCCGGCTGCGTACCCTCCTCATCTGGCTGGCGGTGGTGCCCACCGTCGCGATGGGTGCCCAAGTCTTCGTCTCCGCCGACCGGCTGCTGCAGCAGTCCGCGAATCTGCGCGCCGACGTGGCCGACGGTGAGCGGATCGGCCGGCCGCTGTACGACCTCATGGCCCAGATGCAGGCCGAGCGCAGCACGACGGCGGCGCGGTGGGCCGGCTCGCCGGTCGCGCGGGCCGTCCTGAACCGTCAGCGCGCCGCCACCGACCGCGCCGTCGCCGCGTTCCAGCGGGCGGCCGGGGGCCGCGACGCCCGGGACGACGACCGGGTCGACCACTACCTCCGTGAGGTGCAGAAACAGCTCGGGGAGCTGGACGCCTACCGCGAGCGCACGGATGCCCGTTCCGGCAGCGCGGACCGGACCATCAGCTACTACGGCGACGCGATCGGCCGGATGATCCGCGTCTACCAAGAGTTCAGCAACATGGACGACGCCGAGCTCACGCAGGAAAGCCGGCCGGTGGTCGCCCTGTTCGAGGCCTCCGAGGTGCTCGCCCGCGAGGACACCCTCTTCGCGTCCGCCGGGCCGGCCCGAAGGCTGAACGGGGCCAGGTTCGGCGAACTCACCGACTCCATCGGCGCCCACCGCTTCCTCTACGGCACGTCGATCGTGCCCTATCTGCCGGAAGACGGCCGGAAAGCCTATGCCCGGATCGCCGCCTCGGACGCGTGGAAGACCATGTCCCGCATCGAGGACGCGGCCCTCGCCGACCACCACGACATCCCGAACGGCGTCGCACTGCCCCGCGCCGTGGGCGACTGGCCGGCCGCCTACGGCACGCTCGTCCCGCAACTGACCGCCCTCAACTCCGAGCGGGTGCAAGGGGTCATCGAGCACGCCGACGCCACGGCCGACGCGCTGGAGGCCGAGGTCTGGTGGATGGTCGCGGGCAGCGCCGCGGGCCTGCTGCTCGTCGTGGCCGTCGTCGTCTTCACCACCCGCACGGTGCTGCGCCGCATGGCCATGCTGCACGAACGCACCGTCACCGTCGCCGAGAAGACCCTCCCGGACATCGTCGACCGGCTCCAGCGCGGCCGGCCCGTCGACGCCGCCGCACTGCCCGGACCCGGGCGGGAACGGGACGAGGTCGGCCGCATCAGCGACGCGTTCGCCCGGGCCGTGACGGTGTCCGTCGAGGGCTACCGGCAGCTCGCCGACGAGCGGCACGGCTTCGGCATGTTCGCCGCGGGCATCGCCGCCCGCACCGGAAACCTGGTCAGCCGCCAGCTCAGCCTGACCGAGGACCTCCAGGACACCTTCGGGCACGACGAGGCGCTGCTCGCCCAGCTGATGAAGTCCGACCAGCTGACG
Source organism: Streptomyces sp. NPDC107765 (assembly GCF_055657085.1). Lineage (NCBI taxonomy): Bacteria > Bacillati > Actinomycetota > Actinomycetes > Kitasatosporales > Streptomycetaceae > Streptomyces > Streptomyces sp. NPDC107765. Next base: position 4,090 of record NZ_JBVKBL010000006.1, read on the forward strand.
GTGGGTATGCGGCGGCAGATCGAGAACCTGCTGATCCTCGCCGGCGGCGAGATCACCGACCCGCACACCGAGCCCATGCGCGTCGCCGACCTGCTCCGGGAGGCCGCCGCGGAGGTCGAGGACTTCCGCCGGATCGACCGGGTCGCGCTCGACGAGATCAGCGTGGAGGCCCGGTCCATCAGCGCGATCAGCCACCTCCTCGCCGAACTGCTGGACAACGCCACGCGGTTCTCCCCGCCGGCGTCGAAGGTCGCCATCCGGGCCGAACTCGTCACGGACGGCCTGTCCGTGGAGATCGAGGACCGCGGCCCGCGCGTCGCCGCCGAGCGCTACGAGGAGATGAACGCCCGGCTGCACGCCGCCCCGCCGTACGCCGTCCTCGCCGAGAACGCCCACCGGCTCGGCCTCTTCGTGGTCGGCCACCTCGCCGACCAGTTGCAGGCCCGGGTCACCCTGCGCCGCTCCGCGTTCGGCGGGACGGCGGCCATCGTGATCATCCCCCAGGACCACCTGGTCCGGACCGAGGAGGCGGCCCCCGCCGCGACGGCACCGCGGGTCCCCGCGCCGGAACGGCCGGCCCCACGCACCCCGGCGCAGCCACGACAGGAGGAGCGCAAGCCCGAACTCGTCCTCCACGCACGCCCCGTGGCGCCCGCCGAACCCGCCGAACGGGCCCCCGCCGGGGCCGGGCTGCCGCGCCGTCAGCCCGCCGAGGCCCGGGCGACGGTCCGGCCGCTGCCCCGGGGCGGCTCCGCCCCGCCGCCGCTGCCGGAACGGGTGCCCCAGACGCACATGGCCCGGCAGCTCCGCGAGCCCCGCACCGTGGAGCCGGCCGGCCAGGACACCGCGACCCCCGAAGAGGTGGCCGACGCCTGGGCGGATTACGAGCAGGGCACCGAAACAGTGGAAATCGAGCTCCGACAGGACCAGCCATGACGACGAACGACATGATCTACAGCATTCTGGACAACAACCTGAGCCGGATCGCCGGCATCGAAGGTGCCGTGCTGCTGTCCAACGACGGCATCCGGCTCAGCGCCTACCTGCTGGAACGGGACCAGGCCGAACGGATAGCCGCGGCCTCCTCCGGCATCGCGGCCACCATGAAGGCCATTTCCCGGGAGGTCGGCGGCGGCCGGGTGATCCGGCAGCTGGTGGAGATGGACGACCGCTACCTCTGTCTCGTCGGCTGCGGCGAGGGCAGCACGCTGATCGTCGTCACCTCGCGCAAGGCCCGCCTCGGCGAGCTGGGCGGTGAGGTCGTACGGGCCTCGCAGGCGCTCGGGGAGTGGCTCGGCACCCCGGAGCGCACCGCGGCCCCCGAGCCGTCATGACGGCCGGCCCGCAGCCGGCCCGGCGGCGCCGCACGCGGCTGTACGCCCTCACCGACGGGCGGACCACCGCACCGCGCACCGTCCTGACCATGGACACCCTGATCACGGCGACGGTCGCGGCGGATGCCGACGGCAGCCTGTCCACCGAATGGCAGGCCATCCTCGCCATGTGCCGGCCGCCCCACGGGCGGGCCGTCGCCGAGATCGCCGCGCGCATGCACATGCGCCTCACGCCCATGGCGGTCCTCCTCGGCGAGCTGGCGGACCGCGGTCTGATCCATCACCGGCCGCCGCTGGAAGCGGCCGAAACGTCCAATGTTCATCTGCTCAGGAAAATCAGGGACAACCTTGCCCGGATATGACACAGACGCCCTGGAAGAGTCACCCGTCAAGATCCTCATCGCCGGTGGATTCGGGGTCGGCAAGACGACGCTGGTCGAGGCGATCTCCGAAATCGAGCCGCTGCGCACCGAGGAGCGGCTGACCGCCGCGGGCGTCGGCGTCGACGACCTCCAGGGCATCGAGGACAAGTCGGCGACCACCGTCGCGATGGACTTCGGCCGGATCACCCTCAGCGACGCCGGGGTGGTCCTCTACCTCTTCGGCACACCGGGTCAGGAACGCTTCTGGTTCATGTGGGACGACCTGTTGGCGGGCGCGCTCGGGGCGATCGTCCTGGTCGACACCCGGCGGCTGGACCGCAGCTTCCCGGCCGTCGACTTCTTCGAGAACCGCGGGCTGCCGTTCGTCGTCGGCGCCAACTGCTTCGACGGCGAGCAGCCGTACAGCGCCGAGCAGATCAGGGCGGCCCTGCACCTCAAGGACCCGGACACGCCCCTGCTCATGCTCGACGCCCGCTCCCGCGAGGACGTCCGCGGCGCCCTGCTGTCGCTGCTGGACGTGCTCATCGCCGAGGTGGAACCGGCCCCGTCGGTCTGACCCCCTGCGGTGCCGGGGCGGCCGGCCGTGGTCCGGCCGCCCGGCGCCGCCCGGCAGGCCACCGGGGCGGCCCGGTTCCGATCACCTAGACTCGCCGGATGGCGAAGTACTTCGATGTCCATCCCGAAAACCCCCAGCGGCGCACCCTCACCACCGTCGCCGACAGCATTCGCTCCGGCGCGCTCGTCGCGTATCCGACGGACTCCTGCTACGCGCTGGGATGCCAGCTGGGCAGTCGGGACGGCATGAGCCGGATCCGGTCGATCCGGAACCTCGACGAGCGCCACCACTTCACCCTGCTGTGCCAGAACTTCGCGCAGCTGGGGCAGTTCGTGCACGTCGACAACGACGTCTTCCGCGCCATCAAGGCCGCGACGCCCGGGAGTTACACCTTCATCCTCCCCGCGACGCGGGAGGTCCCGCGGCAGCTGCAGCACCCGAAGAAGAAGACCGTCGGCGTCCGGATCCCCGACCACCTCGTCGCCCAGGCCCTGCTCGCCGAACTCGGCGAACCGCTGCTCTCCAGCACCCTGCTGCTGCCCGACGAGGACGAGCCGATGACGCAGGGCTGGGAGATCAAGGAACGACTCGACCATGTGGTGGACGCCGTGCTCGACTCCGGGGACTGCGGCACCGAACCGACCACGGTCATCGACTTCTCCGGCGGCGAACCCGAGATCGTACGCCGTGGCGCGGGCGACACCGCGCGGTTCGAGTAGCCACCCGACGGGTGCCGCACTCCGTTCGGCGCGCGGACCGCACCCCGCGCGCCTAGCGTGAAAGGCGGAAGGAGTGAGGCACACCATGAGCGATTTCCCGGAAGGCGCCCCCTGCTGGGCGGACGCCATGTTCAAGGACGTCGAAGGCGCCAAGAGCTTCTACGGCGAGGTGCTCGGCTGGACCTTCGGCGAGGCGGCCAGTGAGTTCGGCAATTACACCCAGGCGTATTCCGACGGCAAGGCCGTCGCCGCCGTCGTCCCGCCGATGCCCGGCGGTGACGACGTGCCCTCCGCATGGTGTCTGTATTTCGCGTCCCACGACGTGGCGAAGACCGCAGAAAAGATCAAGGCAGCCGGCGGCACCCTCCTCATGGAGCCGATGCAGGTCGGCTCGTTCGGCTCGATGACGCTCGCCCGGGAGCCCAGCGGGGCCGTCCTCGGGGTCTGGCAGGCCGGCGAACACCACGGATTCGAGAAGGTGGCGGAACCCGGCGCGTACTGCTGGGCGGAGGTGTTCACCCGCGCCCCGGAAAAGGCCGATGCCTTCCTCCAGGCGGTGTTCCCGTATTCCGCGAAGAAGATCGAGCCGGGCGACGACCCCGAGGCCCAGGGCATGGACTTCAAGGTCTTCAGCCTCGGCGACTCCGGAAATCCGGTACTCGGCCGGATGAAAATGGGTGACGAATTCCCGGCCGAGATCCCCTCCTACATCCAGGTGTATTTCACCGTCGCGAACTGCGACGACGCCGTCGCCGCGGCGAAGAAGCTCGGCGGCCGGCTGCACTTCGGCCCCATGGACAGCCCCTTCGGCCGCTTCGCCGCCCTCACCGACCCCCAGGGCGCGGCCTTCGCGGTCATCGACACGACCACGACGGCCGGCGAGATGCCGCGGATGAGCGACGCCTAGCGGACACCCTGCCGGCCGAACACCCCGCCGGAGCCGGACACCCCGCCGGAGCCGAACACCCCGTCAGTCCCGGCGACCCCCTCCGTCCCCTCGATCCCCTCGATCTCCTCGACCCCCTCGCCCCCTTCGTCCCGTCGGTCCGACAATGGCCGGTTTTCCGGTGTGGGGGACCGGCCGATACGGCTTGGGTGGGGGATCCACCACCGTGTTTGGGGAGGGGACGGGACGGTGTACGTGTACGACTACATCATCGTGGGTGCCGGGTCGGCGGGGTGCGTACTGGCAGCCCGGCTCAGCGAGGACCAGGACGCCCGGGTCCTGCTCGTCGAGGCCGGGCCGCCGGACGACGCCCGGGAGATCCACGTACCGGCCGCGTTCAGCAAGCTGTTCCAGACGAAGTACGACTGGGGCTACCTCAGCGACTGCGAACCCGGATTGGACGGCCGCCGCCGGTTCCTGCCCAGGGGCCGCATGCTCGGCGGTTCCTCGTCGATGAACGCCATGATCTACATCCGGGGCAACCGGCGCGACTACGACGCCTGGGCCGCCGCCGGCGCCGAACAGTGGGCGTGGGACGACGTCCTCCCGTACTTCCTGCGCGCCGAGGACTTCCAGGGGCCGCCCTCTCCCTGGCACGGCACCGGAGGGCCGCTCACGGTCAGCGAGGGCCGCTCCCGAAGCCCCCTGATGGCCGCCTACGTGGCGGCGGCGCAGGAGGCCGGGCATCCCCTCACCGACGACTTCAACGGCCCCGAACAGGACGGCGTCGGCCACTACCACCTCACCCAACGCGACGGCCTGCGCTGCAGCACCGCCGTCGGCTATCTGCGACCTGCCCTGGCCCGGCCGAACCTCGACGTGCTCACCGGAGCCCGGTGCACCCGCGTGCTGTTCGACGGCGACCGCGCGACCGGCGTCGAGCTGGACCGCGGCGGGGAGCTGCTGCGGCGGCGGGCGGAACGCGAAGTGGTGCTCTGCGCGGGCGCGTACAACTCCCCGCAGCTGCTGATGCTGTCCGGGATCGGACCGGCCGGGGAACTGGCGGCCCACGGCATCACCGCCCGCGTCGACCTCCCGGTGGGGGAGAACCTCCAGGACCACCCGCACGTCGGCCTCACCTTCCTGACCGACACCCCGTCCCTGCTGGCCGCCGAAAGCCCGGACGCGATACGGCAGTTGGAGGACCACGGGACCGGCCCGCTCACCTCCAACGTCGGCGAGGCCGGCGGCTTCCACCGCACCCTCGACGGCCTCGAAGCCCCCGACATCCAGGTGCACGCCGCCCCGGTGTTGTTCCACGAGGAGGGCCTCGGCGCGGTCACCGACCACGCGTTCATGGTGGGCGCGGCCCTGCTCACCCCCACCAGCCGGGGCAAGGTCTCGCTGCGCTCCGCGATCCCCAGCGCACAGCCGCGCATCCTGCACAACTACCTGGCCACCAAAGAGGACCGGGACACCTTGGTCCGGGCGGTCAGGCTGCTGCTGGACATCGCCGACCGGCCCAGCCTGCGCAAGCACCGCAGGGCCGACTTCCGCCACCCCGCCTCCCTGACGGACGCGGGCCTGCTGGACTTCGTCCGGAGCGAACTGCACACGCTGTACCACCCGGCGGGGAGCTGCGCCATCGGTCCCGTCGTCGACCCGCGCCTGAGGGTGCACGGGGTGCGCGGGCTGCGGGTGGTGGACGCGTCCGTGATGCCCACCGTCGTACGGGGCAACACCAACGCCCCCACGATCATGATCGCCGAAAAGGCGGCGGACCTGATCCGCGACCTCCCGGCACCCGTCTGAGCCTGTCGGCCGGAAATCCGCAGGTATATCGCCCGCCGTCACCTTCGGTGAATTGACGGCGGGTGATACGGGCCGGGTGGCGGCCGGAAGGGTGAATTCGTGCACTCATTGTGACGCCTTGGGAGAGCGGTCCGCATTGAGGTGTTCCTACGGTTGAGTCATCGGTGGGCATGTGTGGCCCCACCCGAACGAAGGCTCTTCCATGGACACCCAGATCGTACAAATAAAGATTCACCCTGCCATCGGCATAGCCCGGGTGGGCAACAGCGATCAGCAGCCCTTCATCGGCCCGGAATCACCGGACCAGCCGGCACTTCCGGCCGGCTCGTACAAGGACAGCTCGGGCAAGGTCATCCGGCAGGCCGCCCGATTCCGCATCTACGGCTACAACGAGAAGGGGGAGGTCGTCAAGGAACTCAAACTGGGCCAGGACGGCGTGACGGACATCAAATGGTCCGTACATCTCGCCAACAAAAAGCCTGCCTGGTACCAGTTCCACATTCCGCTCGACATCCCCGAAGCCACCGCCCTGCCGGACGCCCAGCGGCGCCGCCGCAATGTCGACGTCAAGGGCGCGGACCGGAAGAAACTCGTCATCGACCCCGGCCGCAAGGACATCCGCGCCTCCGCGCAGGAGACCGCCACCTTCGACGGCAAGATCATGGACAAACCGGTGTCCCTGGGGTCCATCTCCACCCAGCAGGACGGCCGCCTCCTGGTCGTCGGCGGCGTCGGCAGGTCGGCCTCCTACGCCACCCCGGAGAAGCCGATCACCGGTGTCACCAACAACGACACCTGGTACGACGACGTCTCCGACGGCCCGGTGACGGCGGAGGTCACGATCAACGGCGCGACGAAGGCCGCGACCCCCAGCTGGGTCGTGGTCGCCCCGCCGCACTACGCCCCCGGCGTGAAGACCGTCCGCACCCTCTACGACCTGCTGTACGACGTGTTCGTCACCGAACAGACGCTGCCCGTCGAGCAGCAGCCTTCGTTCCCGGACGACATCGAACCGCTGCTGGGCCGGTTCTGCGATCTGCAGTGGGTCAACCACGGCTTCGCCACCCAGTTCGGCTGGCAGGGACCGCACGACTTCCGCAACCCGGCCCTCCGCAAGCGGCTCGCCGACCCGGGCGAGGCCAGCCGCGAACTCCGTCGCCAGGTCTACGTCCAGATGCGCGACTACTGCCGGGACGGCATCTCCCCCGTCCCCTGGCCGTGGATCTACGGCGACGCCATGGCCAGCAAGCCCAACTCCGTCCGGCAGCACATCACCCTCTCTCCCACCCAGGACCGGATGCTGGCGCTGTGGGCCGAGGGCCACTTCACCACCGGCCCGACCCGCACCGGCCACCCCGACGTCGACCAGGCGCCCGTCACCGAGCAGCCGCGCCTGCTGGACCGGGGCGCGCTGGAGAACTGCGCCGCCGACGCCTTCCATCCCGGCTGCGAGGTCACCTGGCCGGTGCGGCACAAGACCATGTACTCCGAGCCGTTCCGCATCCTGCACCGCACTCCCGACAACCCGGAACGCGACTACGGCGATGTGCTCAGCCTCGTGGACGCCCTCGGCAAGAACGGCCCGCTGTACGCGCAGGGGCCCGGCGACCTCACCCGCTGGATGGCCGCCCCCTGGCAGTGTGACGCGGCGAGCTGCCGCTCCGGCTACGAAGTACGTGCCGGGCTCGGCCCCCGCTACAGCCCCTATCTGCCGACCTTCTGGCCCGCCCAGGTTCCCAACCACGTGCTGAAGCAGGCCGACTTCGACATCGTCAACACCAAGCCGACCGGCGATGACGACAGCGCCAGGGAGAACGCCTTCGAGAACCGGGCGGTGTGGCTGCGCGGCCTGAAGGGCACCGACTTCAACGTCCAGCGCCGCCAGATGATCGACGACTGGTACAAATTCGGCATCGTCCGGACCCAGGAATACCAGGTGGGCGACGAGAAGTTCCCCCGGTTCATGCAGGTGGAGTCCGAGCCCGGATATCCGACGGCCCCCGACCACGCCAACCTCATCAACATCCAGGTGCCCGAGGCGGGCGTGCCCCAACTGGCCGCCGCGGCCGACGCCTGGGGCGGCAGGACCCCGGCCGAGTCCGTCGAGGCGGACCTCGTGCGCCAGGCGGTGCAGGAGGTCAGGGAGGCGACCGGAGTGGACGAGACGGCGATCGCCGCCGGATACCTGGAGAAGCTCGACCCCCTGCACGGCTCCCCGTGAGCCCCGGGCCCGCCTACGACGTCGTGGTGGCGGGCGGCGGTCCGGCAGGCTGCGCCGCCGCGCTCGCCCTCGTACGGGCCGGGCGCACGGTCCTGCTGGCCGACGCCGGCACCGGGCCGCCCAAGGCCGGTGAGGCGCTGGTCCCCGTGGCGCGGCTGCTCCTCGCCGACCTCGGCGTCGACCGGTCCGTGCTGGGCGCCGGCCATCTGCCCTGCCACGGCAACCTGTCCGCCTGGGGTTCGGCCGAACTGCACGCGGTGGACTTCCTCCACGACCCGTACGGGCACGGCTGGCACCTCGACCGTGGGCTGTTCGACCGGCGGTTGCGCGCCGCCGCCCGCGCGGCCGGTGCCGACCTCGCCGAGCGCACCGCCGTACGGCGCCCCGACCGCCAACCGGACGGCACCTGGCAGCTCGCGCTGCGCGACCGCTCCCGCGGGGACGAGGAACGCACGGTCCGCTGCCGCTGGGTGGTGGACGCCACCGGTCGGGGTGCGGCGATCGCCGTCCGCGCCGGCGCCCGGCGGCGGACCGGAGACCGGCTGACCGCGCTCCACCTGACCCTGGACCCGGCCGCGCAGCACACCGCCGACGGCCGTTCCCTGGTCGAGTCCGACCAGGACGGCTGGTGGTACACGGCCCTGCTGCCCTCCCGGCGCCGGCTGGTCGCCTACTTCACCGACCCCGATCTGCCCGTCGCCGGCGGACGCGGCGCCGAGCGGTTCCGGGACCGGCTGCTGGCCACCCGGCACGTCATCGGCCGGGCCCGCCCGCACGGCCTCACCTCCCTTCCGCCACCCCGGCGGGCCGCCGCGCACACCGCCCATCTGGACCGGGTGCACGGCGACGGCTGGACGGCCGCCGGCGACGCGGCGGCCGCCTTCGACCCGCTCAGCTCCCAGGGCATCCTCACCGCCCTCTACACCGGGCTGAGCGCGGGCCGGGCGGTCGACGCCCGGCTCCACGGCGACCGGACGGCACTGGCCGGCTACGCGGCGCAGGTCGCCACGGCCCGTACGGCCTACCGGCACGACCACCGCGTCGTGCACGCCCGGGAAACCCGCTGGCCCGACCGCCCCTTCTGGGCCCGACGGCAGCACCCACCCCACCCGGACGCCCGCACCCTCCCGAACACCCTCCACACGAAAGGCACGACCTCACCATGAGCACCACCCCCGAAGCCGGCCACGCCGGACACGAGCACATCCACCGCTTCCTGATCCTCGGCAAGAAGAAGCAGTTCTTCTACCACCTGGCGCTGTACAACCCGCAGTCCGGCCACGACTACCAGGCGGTCTTCACCTTCACCATCAAGGACAACGGTGAGCTGCGGGACATGTACCTCAAGGACCTGGCGCAGCACGAGAGCGAGCGGGTCTTCTACTCGCTGCGCTGTCCGCACCACTTCGAGCTCCCGGAGCTCCAGCAGGGCAAGGTCTTCAAGGTCCACCTGGAGCGGGTCGTCGTCGACAAGGACGGGAACCGCGACTTCCAGCAGATGACGACGTCCGAGACCGAGGTGGAGTGCAAGAAGGAGGACGTCCGTCACTTCCGCAAGCTCGGCAACCTCCCCTACCCCGAGTACCTCACCTACCTGATGTTCGGGGAGGGCGAGGAGATCCACCTCGCGCACCAGCTCGCGGCCCGCCCGAACTGGGACGAGGCGGTCACCATCAACCCCATGGCCGCCATCGACCCGGCGACCCTGAAGAAGGTCCCGACCCTCGTCATCGAGTCGATCAAGGACGCGCACGGCACGCTCATCGAGAGCCCGCTCAAGAAGGGCCAGCAGTACGAGGGCAAGCTCAACGGGGACGAGTCGACCCTCGACTTCACCGTGGGCCGCCAGGGCTGGTGGAACCACACCAGCCTCAACAACTGACCGACCCCCCAGGTGTCCGGGCCGCGACCCTCGCGGCCCGGGCGCTGCGTCACGCGGGCGGGGACCAGGCCGTCTGGACCAGCCGTGCCTCCCGCTTGCGATTGACGAACAGGGCGCGGCCGGGCGGGAGCCGGCGCGCACGGTGGTTGCCGATCAGGTGCCCCTCACCGGGGTCACCCGACAACAGCAGCCCCTGTGCGCCCAGTTCGAGCGTGCGCTGCATCACGGGCTCGAACGACGCCCGGCCGGCGCCCGAGGAACTGCGCGCCAGTATCAGCCGCAGCCCCAGATCGCGCGCGAACGGCAGGTACTCCAGCAAGGGCTGCAGCGGATTGCCGCTGCTGGTCGCCACCAGGTCGTAGTCGTCGACGAGCACGAAGGCGTCCGGCAGGTCGTACCAGCTGCGCCGGCGCAACTGCTCGGGGGTGACGTCCGGCCCGGGCATCCGCCGGCTCAGCGAACCGGCGAGCCCGGCGATCACCTCCTTCAACTGAGGTGCCATACCGCAGTAGTGGGAGACGTGACCGTCGGGAATGTCGCCCAGGAGCGACCGGCGGTAGTCGGCGACGACCAGCAGCGCCCGCTCCGGCGGGTGGCGCTCGGCGATCTGCCGGGCCAGCAGCCGCAGCAGCGACGACTTGCCGGACTCGCTCTCGCCGTAGACGACCAGCAGCGGATCGGTCTCGAAATCGAGGCGCACGGGGGCCAGCGCGGCCTCGTCGAGGGCGAACGGGATGCCGGTGGCGGGCCCGTCGCCCGGCTGCGGCAACGCCTCGACCGCGAGCAGGGCCGGCAGCATCCGGACCGGTGGCGCGGCCGGCCCGTTCCAGTGCGTGCGCACCGCGCTCACCAGGTCCGACAGGGCCTCCCCGAGCGTGTCGGGGTCGGGGCGGCCGTCCAGCCGCGGCAGCGCGGCGAGGAAGTGGTCCCGGTCGGGCGACAGGCCGCGGCCGGGCCGCCCGATCGGCACGTTCTCGGCCTGCCGGCGGTCGACCTCCGACTCCATGGGATCGCCCAGGCGCAGTTCCACCCGGTTGAGCAGCAGATCGCGCAGCGCGGGCCGGATCTCGGTGTACCGGTTGGCGCCGAGCAGGAGGTGGACGCCCAGCCCGAGGCCGCGGCCGGCGATGTCGAGGACGGCGGACTCCAGCTCCTCGTGGTCGGACCGGAACGACGACCAGCCGTCGAGCACCAGGAAGACGTCGCCGCACGCCTCGTCGGGGAAGTGCCCGGCGGCCCGGCGCTTCCGGTAGGTGGCCATGGTGTCGAGGGAGTGCGAGCGGAAGAACTCCTCGCGGCGGTCGAGGAGACCGGCGACCTCGGAGATCGTCCGGCGCACCTTGTCGGCGTCCAGCCGGGAGGCGACCGTACCGACGTGCGGCAGGTCCTCGACGTCGAGCAACCCGCCGCCACCGAAGTCGACGCAGTAGAACTGCACTTCACGCGGTGTGTGGGTGAGGGCGAACGCGGCGATCACCGAGCGCAGCGCGGTCGACTTGCCCGACCGGGGGCCGCCGACGAACAGCCCGTGGCCGGCCGCGCCGGAGAAGTCCAGGTACCGCACGTCGCGCCGCTGCTCGTACGGCTTGTCCACCACCCCTGCGGGCACCACGAGCGTGCCGGGGGCGAACACCTCCGCGTGCAGGCCCCGTGCGGGTGTCACCGCGAGCGGCGGCAGCAGCTGGTCGACCGTCGGCGACTCGTCCAGCGGCGGCAGCCACACCTGGTGCGCCGCCGGGCCCCGGCCTGCCATCCGCTGCACCAGCACGTCCAGGACGGTGTCGGCCAGTGCGTCGGCGGGCTCGGCGCTCCGGCCGGGAGCCCGGTGGACGCCGGAGACGTACGCGGCCTTGAAACGGGCCATGGCGTCGCCGTCGTGGCGCAGGATGCCGGACCCCGGGGCGCTCGGCAGGTGGTAGGCGTCCGGTACGCCGATCGCCGCCCGGGACTCCGCGGCGGAGAACGTCCGCAACCCGATCCGGTACGACAGATGGGTGTCCAGGCCCCGCAGCCTGCCCTCCTCCAGCCGCTGCGAGGCGAGCAGCATATGGACGCCCAGGGAGCGGCCGATCCGGCCGATCTGGATGAACATCTCGATGAAGTCGGGCTTGGCCGTGAGCAGTTCGCTGAACTCGTCGACCACCAGGACCAGGGAGGGCAGCGGCAGCAGATCCGCGCCGGCGGCCCGGGCGTTCTCGTAGTCGGTGATGTTGGCGTAGTTGCCCGCGGAGCGCAGCAGCTCCTGGCGGCGCTGGAGTTCGCCGGTGATCGCATCCCGCATCCGGTCGATCAGGGCCGTGTCGTCGGCGAGGTTGGTGATCACCGCCGCCACGTGCGGCAGCATCGACACGCCGGCGAAGGTCGCGCCGCCCTTGAAGTCCGCCAGGATGAAGTTGAGGTTCTCCGAGGAGTGCGTGACGGCCAGCGCCAGCACCAGGGTGCGCAGCAGCTCGGACTTGCCCGAACCGGTCGAGCCGACGCACAGCCCGTGCGGGCCCATCCCGCCCTGCGCGGCCTCCTTGAGATCGAGCACGGCCGGCTGCCCGTCCGGTCCGATGCCGATCGGCACCCGCAACCGCTCCTGCGCGGTGCGCGGCCGCCATGCCTGGACGGTGTCGAACGTCCCGGGGTCCTCGATCCCCATCAGGTGCGTGAAATCGAGCTGGTCCGTGACCCGGGAAACGGGCGGCGCGATGTCGTCGGCCGCCGACCGTGACCAGCCGCCGCGGGCCTGCCGGCCCAGCGCGGCGGCCGCCGTCGCCAGATCGTCCACCGTGGTGAGGCCGTCCGTCCGGGGCAGGGCGATGTGCACGTACCGCTTCTCGGTCCGGTCGGTGCACAGGGCCACACCGGGGGTCGCCGGGGTCAGCCGCGCGGCCGGTTCCGGGTGGACGAGGGACTCGTCGGGGGAGCTGAGCGCCAGCTCGAAGCGGGTCAGCATCACGTCGAGCAGCGACTTGGGCAGCGCCGACCAGTGCGGCGTGGTCACCGCGAGGTGCACGCCGTGCCGCAGGCTCGTCGCCCCGATGCCCCGCAGCGCCACCGCGAGGTCCTGGAAGTTGTCGGCGAACTCCGACCAGCCGTCGACCAGGAGGAACAGATCGCCCACCGGCTGGTCGGCGAGTTCGCCGCGGGCCCGCGCACCGCGGTACGCCTCGATGGAGTCGATCGACGGCAGCTGGCCGAACTGGTTCTCCCGCTGGGTGTTGAGCCAGACGGCGTGCGCCACCATGCGGTGCACCTCGTCGGGGTTCTGCCGGTGGGCGACGCCGCGGACGTGCGGCAGATGTGTCAGCCGGCGCAGTCCGCCGCCACCGAAGTCGAGGCAGTGGAACTCGACCTCGTGCGGGGTGTGCGTCAGGGCCAGCGAGGTCACCAGGGTCTGCAGCAGCAGCGTCTTGCCGCTGCGCGGACCGCCGGCCACCGCCACATGCCCGGCTCCTCCGGACAGATCCACGCAGTGGGTGCGGACCCGGCGGCCCTCCGTGCGGTGCGACCGGCCGACCGGGGTGATCAGGCGGCCGCTGTCCCGCCAGTCCACCGCCGACAGCCCGCGCTCCTCGGTCACCACCAGCGGCGGCAGCAGCTGGTCCAGCGTCGTCAGAGGAGACGGGCCCTCGGTCTCCGTGAGGCTCGGGAACGGCCGGTGCGCGTGCGCGGCCGCCTTCGACAGCCGCAGCCGGCTGCCGCCCTGGATATCGCTGCCGAAGAACGTCGGCTTCTGCTCATGGGTACGGGCGACCACCTCGGCCACGTACTGGTACAGCTCCTGCGCCGTGACCCAGCCGTCCTCGTCGAGATCGGCCCGGCCCGTGGTGAGGCCGTTGATCACCGCGCGGGTGAAGACCGAACTCCACTCGGCCGCGCCGGCCCCCGGGGTCTCGTCCTCCAGGGCCTCCTGGACGGAGTTGGCGGCGGTGATCACATAGCTGCCGCGGTCGACGAACTGTCGGGGGATGTCCTCGGCGTCCGCACCGCCCTTCGACGCACCGAACGCACCGGAGAAGCAGCAGTCCAGCAGGGCGATCTTCTGCTTGGCCCGGCTGTACTCCATCGACTCCTTGATGAACTCCGCCGAGACCGAGCTGGCCCGGACCATCTCACGACTGGACTTGACGGTCGCGAAGTGCAGCCGCCCCCGGCCGTCCTTCAGCCCGTGGCAGGACAGGTAGACCAGCGCGAGGTCGACCCCGCGGGCCTGGAAGAGCCGCTCGACGGCCTCCTCGATGACGGCCTTCGACTCGTCCACCAGCACCTGGACGGAGTCGAACTGCCCGACGTCGGGGTCTTCGAGGAGCGCGGCCAGCTTCCGGGCGTCATGCACCGGCGACCGTAGCTGGGGGAGCGAGTCGTCGAGATAGCGCTCGGTGGCGATGAGCAGGGCACGCCGTTCACCCACCCGGTCCTCCCGCGCTCACCGCCGCCCGCCCGACGGCATGGTGACGACCCATCAGGCGCCCTCCGCCGACCCCTCCAGGGCCGCCGGGGCCGCCGGTTCCGACAGCGGTGCAGCACCCGCGCCCGACCCGTCGTCGGCGGCCAGCGCCTGGATCCAGGCCTCCACCACCGCCTCCTGCGTCTTCTTCGACACCCCTTCGATCTCCAGCCGCCGCTCCCCGCTGACCAGCACGGCCTTACGGGCGCCGCTGCGCTTGATCCAGTCCCGCACCACGAGCGTCAGGGACCGCAGTGCGGCGACCGAGAACCCGCCGCTGACCACCAGCGTCGTGAGTGACGACAACACCCCGCTCTTGCCGCCCACCGTGCCGGGCTCCTGCCCGCGCACCACCTCGGACAGATCCAGCGCCAGCAACTCCTCCAGGAGCCCTCGCGTCAGTTCGTCGAGTTCCTGCGCATCGGCGTCCTCGTCGTGCACGACGACGGTGACGTCCCCCGTGATCGTCATGAGCCACCCTTCCCGTTGCTGCGGATTCTAGAGGCAGCAGCAGCGCCGTGTGAGACGACTGAGGGACCCAACTCGGTTGCAGGTCAGGAAGGTTGGCGGGGTGCTGGGACGGATCGGGGACGCGGTGCCCGCGGCGGGCCGTCCGCGGAGGGATCCCCGGGGCACTCAGCGGCAGAGGGCGTCGATGTCCTCGCAGAAGGTGGGGAACTCCGCCTCGGCCTCCTCGATGATCTGCTCGGCCGTCCGGCGCGGGGTGGTCGCATACCGCTCGGCGAGGGCGGTCAGGGCCGGGTCCGGATGCGCGTCGTGGTCGAACACCACGGCCTCCACCGGCCCCAAGCCATCGGCCAGCACCCACAGGAACCCGGACAGGTCCCCGGCCACCACACCGCACTCGCCCTCCGAGCCCAGGAACACCACGGGCTGTTCGGCGAGCGGACGCCCCGGACGGGCGCACCATATGGCGGCCCGGCCACCCGTGCCGTCCATGCCGAAGAACCGGAAGGCGTCGCCGTCGAGTTCGTGGTTGCCGGTCCAGTGACGCAGCCAGTCGGTGGTCTCCTCGGCCGACTCGAATGCGTCGAACGGCTCGAAGTCGACGCCCTCGCCGTCGTCGCCGATGTCGAACTCGGCCTTGGCCACTGCGGCGAGCGCGGGCGGGAAACGGCGGTCGTCGCCGGGGATCTCCTGCACGATCACGTTCATGGTCACAAGCTAACCGCTGCCACTGACAACGCGGGCCGGGCTCCTGGTCGTGCCCGCACGGGCGCGACCAGGAGCCCGGAGCACCGGCCGGATCAGTGCTGCTGTGCCTTGCGGCGGCGGAACACCAGGTAGCCGCCGCCCGCGACGAACAGGGCCGCAGCGGCCGACAGCGGACCGACGGGCGCGCCGTTACCGGTCTCGGCCAGGTCGCCGCTCTGCGCGGAGCGGGACGGCGACGGCGACGGCGCGGCGGACGCGGCCGCCGAGGACGTCGGGGCGGTGCCCGCGGGGGCGGTGGAGGTCGGCGAGGCGCTCGGCCTGTCCGCCGGCCCGCCCGCCGTGGCGGACGGCGACGGCTTGCCGGCGCCGGGCCCGCCGGCGTCCTTGCAGTCGGTCCAGAAGACCTTGTGCTTGGCCCGGCCGTGCTCGCCGGCGAAGTTCCAGAACAGCTTGTAGTGGCCGTCGGGCAGGGACAGGTCCTGCGTCCGGCCGTGTCCCTCGCCGTCCAGCGTCAGGGAACCGGACGTGACCGTCTCCCCCTTGGTGTGGGCGGTCGGGGCCCAGGCCTCGATGTGCCATTCGACCTGCTGGGAACCGTCGAAGCCGAAGGAGTCGAGGTAGAAGGTGCAGACGTGCGGTTCGTTCTTGCGGAGCTCGACGCCGGTCTTGGCGTCGTGGATCTTCACGGTGCCGTTGTCGCCGGGGGGCGCGGCGTAAGCGGAAGGGGCGGTCAGCAGGGCCGCGGCCACGGCGGCCGTGAGCGAGCCTGCGGAAACAAGCGGGCGCATGGGCATTCCAACGGTGAAAGGGGAACGTTGCCGTGGGGGGCGGCTCAGCTTCCTGGGGACCTCATGAACCCGTCAAGGCGTCTCACGTCACTTATGTCATCCGGTGTCTTGCACATCCCCATTGGTCCTGCATAACGATTGGGTATGCGCCCGCCGGACGCCCGTCGGTCGCGTGCCGGACGCCCGCCGGGACGCGTGCCGGGCCCACCGGACACCCGGTGCGCAGCGGCTCAGGACACCGTGGCGTAGCGCTCCGCCAGTACGGCCACGGTCCGGGCCATCGCCTGCCGCAGCGCGGCCGGGCCCAGCACCTCCGCCTCCGTGCCCAGCCGGAGGAGATCGCTCACCGCGACGGCCTCCCCCTCGACCACCATCTCCACCTCGACCCAGCCGTCCCCGTCCGGCGGCCCGGCGCCTTCCAGGGCCCGGGTGCCGAGCGCGCCGAACTGCATGGGCAGCAGCCGCTGTGCCCGGGGGGAGATCCGCAGCCGGGCCGTGCCCTGGTGG
Organism: Streptomyces sp. NPDC107765; assembly: GCF_055657085.1. Taxonomy (NCBI): domain Bacteria; kingdom Bacillati; phylum Actinomycetota; class Actinomycetes; order Kitasatosporales; family Streptomycetaceae; genus Streptomyces; species Streptomyces sp. NPDC107765. The sequence continues at coordinate 20,789 of NZ_JBVKBL010000006.1, forward strand.
AGCGCGGCCTCCAGCCGCCGGGAGGACTCCTCCCAATAGGCGGCCAGATCGAACCCGGCCGGCCGCTCGAAGCCCTCGTCGGTGAGATCCACCGCCAGGAGCCGCGACACCCGGTAGGTCCGCACCGTCCCGTCCGCCCGCGCCACCAGGTACCAGAGCCCGCCCTTGAGGACGATGCCGAGCGGGTGCAGTTCCCGGTGCACCTCCCCGCCCCAACGCCGGTAGTGCGCACGGAGCATGCGCTGTTCCCACACCGCCTGGGCGACCGGCGCCAGATGCGGTACCGGATCGGCGTCCCGGAACCACGCCGGTGCGTCCAGGTGGAACCGGTCCTGAATGCGCCGGGTGCTGTCCGCCGCATCCGCCGGGAGCGCGGCCTGCAACTTCAGCTGCGCGGTCGCCAGCACCGCCCCGAGGCCCAGATCGCGCGCCGGCCCCGGGATTCCGGCGAGGAACAGCGCGCCCGCCTCGGCATCGGTGAGCCCGGTCAGCCGGGTCCGGTACCCGTCCATCAGGCGGTACCCGCCGGCGGGCCCGCGGTCGACGCACACCGGCACGCCCGACGTGATCAGCGCCTCGACGTCCCGGTAGACCGTACGGACCGACACCTCCAGTTCCGCGGCGAGTTCGGGAGCGGTCATCCGCCCGCGATTCTGGAGCAGCAACAGCAGGGAGAGGAGCCGGTCGGCGCGCATGGGGCCATTGTTCCGTGGTCCTCCGCCGTACCTGACAGAAGGTGTCAGGTACGGGTCCGATGCTGGTCACGCACCGCAGGCACGAACCCGTGCCCGCGGCCGACCGAGAGGACCACCATGCCCACGCAGACCACCGGCCACTTCACCTTCGCCAACTGGGAGGAGCGCACGGTCGGCCGGAGCGAGACCAGCCCGAAGCTCGCCCACGCCTCCGTCACCAACGCCTTCTCCGGCGGCATCGAGGCCGCCGAGACCGACTGCGAGTACACCATCGTCTACGTCACGGAGAAGACCGGCACCTTCACCGGCATGCAGGTCCTGGCCGGCCGGCTCGACGGACGCGAGGGCACCTTCGTGGTCGAGGAGCGGGGCTCGTTCGAGCCGGACGGGACGGTGCACTGCACCTTCGAGGTCGTACCGGGCGCGGCCACCGGGGAACTGACCGGACTGAGCGGAACCGGCAGCTACACCGCCAAGCCGGGCGCCCCCTCCGTCGCGTACACCTTCCGCTACGACCTGGGCTGACCACGGGCTGCCGGGCGAGGGCCGACCCGCCGCACCGCTGATTACCGGACATCACCACGTGCCGGAAACGCCCTCCCCAACTCCCCGCCCAACAAGGAGACTTGACGCACGAACCACGAATCACGAACCACGAACCACGAAGAGCGACCAGCGGCAAACGATGAGCGGCGAGCGGGCCAGCGGGCGAGCGGGAGGCAGCGAGGATGGGGCGTCGTGGGAGCGCGGCGGTTGCGGTGACGGCGCTGTTGTCCGGGCTGCTGCTCGGCGGTGCGCAACCGCCGGCGGCGGCATCCGGGCGGCACGCACCGGGGGCCACCTCCGCCCAGCCGTGCGGCGTGCGGACGCAGGTCGAGGTCTTCCGGCCGGGCGGCGTACCGCTCCTGGACTGGCGGGAGAACCTGGCCTTCGACGGGCACGGCACCCTCTGGGTCTCCCATGTCACCCGGCACCGGGTCGAGGGCTACGCCCCGGACGGCACGCTCAAGGTCACCCTCCCGGTCAACGGTCCCGGCGGCATCCGGCGCGGCCCGGACGGCCTCATGTACGTCAACTACGGCGTGAATCCGCTGACCGCGGGTTTGGGCAGCGGCATCCTGCGCTTCGACCCGGCCGCCGCCCGCCCCAGGACCGAGCAGGTCGTGGACGGGCTGTCCGGTATCAACGGGCTGGCCATCGATGCCGCAGGCAACCTCTACGTCAGCCGCGAACTGGCCACCGGCGTCCTCAAGTTCCGCCCGGACGGGACCGCGGACGAGCGGTGGACGCGGGCCGCCTCCGTCTTCGGCACCAACGGCCTGGAGATCGTCGGCGACCAGTTGTACGCGAGCGTCCTCACCAGCACCGCGTCGCCGATCGTCCGCATTCCCTTGAAGGACCCGGCCCGCCACACCACGGTCACCGAGTTGAGCCCCCACCCCTGGGACGCCAAGCTCCTCGACGACCTCACGTCGTTCCGGGGTGAGCTGGTCGTCGCGTCGTTCCGTGCCGGGGAACTCCTCCGGGTGGACCCGGTCACCGGCCGGTCCTGCGTCCTGGTGAGCGGCCTGCGGATGCCCACCAGTGTCCGTGTGCCCCTCGGCTTCGGCACGCACGATCCGCGCCACGAGCTGTTCGTCGTCGAGGCATCCGGCCGCATCGTCACGGTGCGGGTCGCCTGACGCGCCGTCGCCGGTGGCCGCCCGCGGGGCGCAGGTCCGCCGTCCATTTCTCCTCGATGCGGCCGAACTTCCACACGGCGAGGGCGACGGCCCAGAACAGCACGGGCAGGCAGAGGACGGCGTACCAGGGCAGCCCGGAGGCGGCGCCGGAGCCGGCCAGGACGAGCAGGGCGATCTCGGTGCCGGTGTCGAAGCCGAGGCCGAAGAGCAGGCCGAGCGGGTACATGTGCCACGGCTCGGTGATCGACTTCATGGCCCGGCCCAGGAAGCGGTTCATGAACCCGCGGTGGTTCAGCTGCGCCTCCAGCGCCGCCTCGTCGAACCGGCCGGCCCGCATCTGCCGGAGGACCTGCCGGATGCCGGCCAGGACGACGAGGTTGAGGGCGGCGATGACGTAGAGGAAGACGCCGGAGACGGTGCTGCCGATCAGCTGGAGTGCCCCAGGGAGAACCAGAAGCCGACCGACAGGGGGCGGCGGCCTTCGCCCATCAGCTTGCGTGTGGTGTTGTCGATGGCGGTGATGTGGTCGGCGTCGAAGGCGTGCCGCATGCCGAGGGTGTAGGCGGTGACGCCGATGCCGACCCCGAAGGTCTTGGTGCCCACGCTGTAGTGCGCGGGCGCCACGACTCCTTGCTCATGCCTATTAGCTGCAATGCAAGTGCAATAAGGGCCAGGGTCTGGGTGGAGGCCCGGCCGGGCAGGAAAAACCGCACCCGGACCGCCATGGACGCCCTGCTGGGTGTCGTGCGGACCGGGTGCGGACAGGGTGGGTGGGGCGACCCTCGAAAGGGCGGGTCAGGCCCCCTGGGCAAGCCTCAGGCCTGCTTCTTCTTCTCCTCCTGGAGGCGCTTCTCCTTGACGCGCTGCGCTTCCTTGCGGACGTCGGCCTGGGTGGCGCGCTCCCGCTCCAGCCACTCGGGACGCTCCTCCTTCAGCGCGTCGATCTGCTCCGTGGTGAGCGCCTCGGTGACCCCGCCACGGGCGAGACCCGAAATCGAGATGCCAAGCTTCGCCGCGACCACCGGCCGGGGGTGCGGGCCGTTGCGCCGCAGCTCCCGCAGCCACTCGGGCGGATCGGTCTGCAAGGCGTTCAGCTCGGCGCGCGAGACGACGCCCTCCTGGAACTCGGCGGGGGTGGCCTCGAGGTACACACCCAGCTTCTTCGCCGCGGTGGCGGGCTTCATCGTCTGGGTGGTTTGGTGCGACGTCATGCAGCCAAGGATATCGAGCGTATGCGCTACCGCCGACCACGACCGGTTACCCTGGCGGCGTGACAGGCTCGGAAGCATCCCCTTCGTTCCGGCTCGCCTACGTCCCGGGAGTGACCCCCACGAAGTGGGTGCGGATCTGGAACGAGCGGCTGCCCGACATCCCCCTCACCCTCGTGCAGGTGCCCGCCGCCGACGCCTTCGAGGTGCTGCGGAGCGGCGAGGCCGATGCGGGTTTCGTGCGTCTGCCGGTCGACCGGACGGACCTGGCCGCGATCCCGTTGTACACCGAGACGACGGTGGTCGTGATTCCCAAGGACCACCTCGTGGCGGCGGTCGACGAGGTCAGCGCCGAGGACCTGGCCGACGAGATCCTGCTGCACCCCCTCGACGACACCCTCGACTGGGAGCGTCCGCCGGGACTGCCCGCGTTCGAGCGGCCCGCCACCACGGCGGACGCCATCGAGCTGGTGGCGGCAGGGGTGGGCCTCCTCGTCGTTCCACAGTCCCTCGCCCGCCTGCACCACCGCAAGGACCTCACCTACCGGCCGGTATCGGACACCCCCGCGTCGCGGGTCGCGCTGTCCTGGCCGCAGGACGCCACGACCGACATGGTCGAGGACTTCATCGGGATCGTCCGCGGACGCACGGTCAACAGCTCCCGCGGCCGGCGCCCGGCCGCCGCCCCCGAACAGTCGCCGAAGGCCAAGCGGGCCGAATCGGGCGGCGCCCGGCGCAAGCCCGCCGCCGGTGCGTCGGCCGGCAAGGCGGGCGGCAAGCCGGCCGGGGCCGGGCGCCGGGGCACCGGAGGCCCGCAGGGCGGCAAGAGCGGCAGGAGCGCCAGAAGCGGCAAACCGCGCCGTCGCTCCTAGCGAGCCCCGCCCGTCCCCCGTACGTGGCCGCTGGGCCCCCGTACGACCCGGCCGGCCCCGCCGGGCTGGCGCGCGCCGCGGTCCGCCCGGAAGCTGGCGTGGTCAGCGGTTCACCGCGCGCCGGCCGCAGCAGGAGGACCTGTGCCTCCGCGGACCTGCGCCTCGGTAGGAAAGTGCCCCGGGAAGGTGTTCTCCCATGGCGGAGCGATCGCCCCTCATCTATCTGCGTGGGTACGCCGGCCCGCCCAGCGGGGTGGACAAGCAGGTCGACGACCCGTTCTACGGGCTCAACAGCGGCGCCACCCACATCCGCGTGGACGGCGACGGTGCGCCGCGCTTCTACCAGTTCGAGGGGCCGCTGCTGCGGCTGATGATCGACGAGGACTACGAGCTCCTGGTGCGCGGCGATCAGCATGCGTATCTCGAAGCACAGGACGACGGTACGGTCCCGGCCGAGTCCGTCTGGGTGTTCCGGTTCTACGACTACGCCGCCTCCACCTTCGGCACGTCCGTGACGGCGTCCCCGGAGGAATTCGATCTGGAGAAGGCGGCGGAGCGGCTGTACGACTTCGTGCAACTCGTCCGCCGGAAGACCGGCGCCGCCAAGGTCCATCTGGTGGCCCATTCCATGGGTGGCCTGGTGGCCCGCTGCATGATCCAGAAGGTGTCCCATACCGCGGATCCGAGTGCGGGCACACCGCGCGTTCCCGGTGCCGACCTGGTGGACACATTCTTCACCTACGGCACGCCGCACGGGGGCATTTCCTTCGACGTCGGCGGAGGACTGGTCGACTGGGCGATGGAGACGTTCGGGCCGGCCGGGTCGGCAATGTTCGCCCCGGACCGGATGTACACCTATCTCACGCCCGGGGCGTCCGACGGCGAGGAGCCGCCCGCCGGCTGGCAGCCGCAGGACATCCCGGAATCCGCCTTCGACGTGCGGCGGGTGTTCTGCCTCGTCGGTACCAATGCCGCCGATTACGGACTGGTGGAGAAGGCGGTCGGCCCGCGCAGCGACGGTCTGGTGCACATCGACAACGCCTATGTGCACCAGGCATACCGGGCGTACGTCCACCGCTCCCACTCGGGACGCTACGGACTGGTCAACTCCGAAGAGGGGTACCAGAATCTGCGCCGTTTCCTCTTCGGGACGTACCGGGTCCGGGCCGATCTGTGCCGGCTCGCCCTGCGCCGCCGCCCCGGTGACGCAGAGACGGTCTGGCAGGCGGAGGCGCGGCTGTCGGTGCGCGGCCTGCCGGTGGTGCTGCACGAGCAGAGCGCGGCGCATAACTGCCCGATTCAACTGGATCAGGAAGTCGCCCAGCACGCCGATGCGGACGGCCAGGTGGCCCCGGTCCCGCTGGCCACCGCATTCCTCCTCGACCCGGAGCGCGCCCGGGCGCGCAGCCAGGAACAGTCACCGAACCGCGCGCGCTACACGTTGGCGCTGCGGGTGTTCCACCTCGTCGAACGGAACGGCCGGTTCTTCTGGGAGGACCACCTGGAGCAGGTGGCCGACTGGGAGGACACGCTCATCGTGGACGTGGGCCACCCCGATCAGGCACCGGACAACGGGCTGCACGTCTGGGCCGGGTGGAATTCGGAGGTCGCCGGTGCGGTCGATCGGGTCGATCCGATCAAGCGGGATCCGTGTTCCCTGACCGCCGAGGACGGAGAATTGCACGCCGACATCCCGTTGCCCGGACCGGCCCTTCCTCTTCTCGGCTCCGAGTCCTGTCTCCGCCTCACCGTCAGCCGCGTCAGGTGAGTTCCACGAGGGACGAGGACCACTGCTTGAGCGCGGCCTTGTCCTTGAAGTTCCCCACGTTCGTGTCGATCGGGCGATCGGTGAATTGGTGGAAGACCCACGGGTGCCGGATGTCGGGGTTACCGGGTTGGCCGTTGTACTGGGCGATCCACAGGCCGTCACCGGCGAACCCGGACTCGTCACGGTGCAGCCAGAAATCCCGGTTGCAGTAGAGGATCACCTTGTGGCCGGCGGCGCGCTGCCGGGCCTCCTTGAGCCAGCTGTCCTTCCAGGCACTTGAGAGGCGCGGATCCTCCCAGTCGAGGACGAGGATGTCCCCCGCCACCAGGTTGATTTTGGAGAGGAAGAAATCGACCTGGTCCGAGACGGAGCCGGGACGGCCGAAATGGTAGAACCCGGTCACCAGCCCGGCGTCGCGGGCGGTCTTCCGCTGGCCGACCCAGTTCTTGTTGGTGAATCCGGTCCCTTCGGTGATTTTGATGAACACGAAGTCGGAGCCGGCGGTCCGGTACTTCTGCGGCTGGAATGCCGAGACATCGATTCCTTTGATGGTCATGATCGTTCCCTGTGAGGGTCCATGGCGAGGGGCGCATGGTGAGGGGCATGGGGGCGTGCGGGGGCGGTCGGGGCGCGGCCGGGTGACGGTTGCGGGACCGTCAGCCCACCTGCCGGCGGAACGCCTGCCGCGCCAGGGCGTCGTCGGGGGGAAGGACCGCGCCCTTCCACTCCTCGGCCCGCGCTTCGGGCTCCGCGCCAGCGGCCGAACGGGGCGCGGCGGCCGCGGGCGGAGTGACGAGGCACTCCGCGTAGGACGAGCTGGGATGGGCCGCGAGGACCCGCACCCGGCCGTCGCCGGAGCCGCGCGGCGCGACCGGCACGACCGCCACCGAGAAACCCTTCTCATCGGTGACGAACAGCTCGAAGTCGTCATGGCGGAAGTGGTCGATGTCCACGATCGGCTTCGGGTAATGGTGATATCCGGCCGCTTTCGGGAGCACCCCGGAATGGGTACCGGCGGGCAGCGGCACGGAGGCGTTGAATATCGAGTCCGTCCACTCGGCCACCTGGGCGGCATTCTTTATGGCGGTGGTCAGGAGCCGTTCGCCGTCGTCATAGCCGAAGCTCGCATAACCGGGCAGGGTGTCCGGGAACGCGCCGACCACCCGGGCCGCGCACTGGCGCACCCGGTCCACCTTCGCGGGGTCCGCGCAGAATTGCGCCGACCACTCGATGCCGAGCGGGAGGAACAGGCAGATCCAGCCGTCGTTGTCCTTGACCCAGACTCCGCCGCCGTGGTGGTCCTGGTACGGGCCGGGGGCGAACGTCCAGTCGTCCGTCGTGTCGACGAGTTCACGCATCAGCTTGCGGCTGGCTATGTACTGGGCACTATCGGTGCGGGGCGGGTGGTCGGCGACGGATATCGTCCAGGGGAAGTCTTCGTGTTCCGGGTGTGACCGTGCCGGGCTGTTCATGACGATCTCCTTGTCGAAAACCCGATACCTGGGGCTTCAACAACACCCGGAAGCACCTCAGTCCCGCTCCGTGGACCGGCTCAGCTCACTTCGACGAGGCGAAAGTTGAAGCCGCGAGCGCCTCGAACTCCTCGATCCGGCGATGCTTCTGAAATTCCCTGCTCTACGGGCGATGCTACCCCTGGCCCGGTGCCGGTGCGCGGGGTAGCGGTCCCGCGCAGAGCCGGTACGGCCGGTATGCGGCGAGGAGTGCCTCTGCGGTCGTCGGGTGGGATTCGACCGGATGCCGGAGGTGCTGCACTGCCTTGGGTGACGTAGTCCCGTAGTGGCCGGTGCGGTCGGTGCCGTTGATGCACGTGGCGTAGTTGGTGTGGTTACCGGGCGGGAACCTCAGAAGAAGCGCAATTATTGCCCGCAGGCGTTGCTGCGCTGATCAACCGCTGTCAGGGTTTCGGAAATCTCAACCCTCGTCGAGAGATCCCCGGAGGCGTCTTGCCTGTCCGTCGTCGTGTCGTGGTCGCCGCCGCATCCGTGGTCGCGGTCACCGTTCCCCTCGTCTTCTCCCTCAGCGCAGGTGCCCAGCCGGGCGCCGGGTCCGCGCCCCGTGCCGCGTTGGCCGGGTCGGAAACCGGACTCAAGCCGCCTGCCAAGGAGTCCGTCGCCACCGGCAGCGGCGGCGCCGTCTCCAGCGTCAACCCCTACGCGTCCCGGGCCGGCCTCGAAGTGCTGCGGCACGGCGGCAATGCCGCCGACGCCGCGGTCGCCACGGCCGCGGCCCTGGGCGTCGTCGAGCCGTACTCGGCGGGCATCGGGGGCGGCGGCTACTTCACGTACTACAACGCCCGTACCGGCAAGGTCAGCACCATCGACGGCCGGGAGACCGCGCCGGCCCGGATGACGTCGGACGCCTTCGTCGATCCTTCGACGGGCAAGCCGATTCCGTTCCCCGAAGCCGTCAACTCCGGCCTGTCCGTGGGAGTTCCGGGGACGCCGGCGACCTGGCGGAAGGCGCTGCGCGACTGGGGAACGCTCTCCCCGGCCAAGGCCCTGCGGCCCGCGACGCGGATCGCCGAGGACGGTTTCGTCGTCAACGAGGAGTTCCGCGCCCAGACCGAGATGAACGAGGAGCGCTTCCGGAACATCTCCTCCACCGCGAAGCTCTTCCTGCCGCACGGCAAACTCCCGGTCGTCGGTTCCCGCTTCCGCAACCCGGACCTCGCCCGTACGTACCGGCAACTCGCCCGCGAGGGCATGGACGCGCTCTACAAGGGCGCGATCGGCCGCGATGTCGTCCGGACCGTCCAGCACCCGCCGGTGGCCCCGGGAGCCGGTGCGAAGGTCCGCCCCGGTCTGATGGCGGCCGGTGACCTCGCGAAGTACACCGCACTGCGCCGCGAGCCGACCCACACCACCTACCGCGGCCTCGACGTCTACTCCATGGCGCCCTCGTCGTCCGGCGGCACCACCGTCGGGGAGGCCCTCAACATCCTGGGCAACTTCCACCTCTCCGCGGCCGACCGGGTCCAGGCGCTCCACCACTACCTCGAAGCCAGCCGCATCGCGTTCGCCGACCGCAACCGGTGGGTGGGCGACCCGGCCTTCTCCGACGTGCCCACCAAGGAACTGATGGCGAAGAAGTTCGCCAAGGAACGGGCCTGCCTGATCAAGCCGACCAGCACCCTGACCAGCCCGGTGGCGCCCGCTGACCCGCGGCATCCGGGCAACGGCTGCACCACGGGATCCGGCAACCACGAGCCGTACGAAGGCCCGTCGACCACGCACCTGGTGACCTCCGACCGCTGGGGCAACGTGGTGTCGTACACCCTCACCATCGAGCAGACCGGCGGCTCCGCGATCACCGTCCCCGGACGCGGCTTCCTGCTCAACAACGAACTGACCGACTTCGACTTCACGCCGCTCGCCAAGGACGTGCCCGACCCCAACCTGCCCGGACCCGGCAAGCGGCCGCGCAGCAGCATGTCCCCGGTGATCGTCCTGAAGGACGGCAAGCCGCGCTACGCCGTCGGCTCGCCCGGGGGCGCCACGATCATCACGACCGTGCTGCAGACCCTGGTCAACCGCATCGACCTGGGGATGACCCTGCCCGAAGCGGTCGCCGCACCGCGGATCTCGCAGCGCAACCGCCCGGACACCGAGGCGGAGCCGGCGTTCCTCAAGTCCCCCGAGCGCGCGGCCCTGGAGCGGCTCGGCCAGCACTTCGTCGAGGCCCCGAAGACGTTCACCCCGTCACCGGAGATCGGTGCGGTCGCCGCCCTGGAGTTCCTCCGCGACGGCCGGACCCAGGCGGTCGCCGAACCGAAGCGCCGGGGCGGCGGGTCCGCGATGGTGCTCCACAAGACGGATGGTGCGGCGGGAGCCGCCCACTAGGACCGGACGGTCCCTCTCGTTCCCTCGGGCCCGCGGCGTTCGTCAGCCGCGGGCCCGAATGCCGTGCGCTTCCGGCCAGGGTCGGCCCGTCGTCCCGGTTGGCATACTTGCCCGTCGGCGCGACGTGTTGATTCCCGCAGATGAGGAGCAGTCATGGCCGACCAGCCCACCGCCGAGAAGACCACCTTCCGGACGGTCTTCGAAGTGGGCCCCGACGCCCTGGCGCAGACACAGCGCATCGCCGACACCTTCCAGCGCGCGCTCGCCGGCAAGGCGACCGAGGGCCACGACTTCGGCGCGATCAGCCGCGCGGCGGGGACGCTCCCCGACAGCGCGACGGTCAAGATCATCCCCGGCTGGGGACTCCAGGAGACCGCGCCGGTCGGGGTCATGGTGCTCTCCCTCAGGGAGACCGTTCGCCAGGGGCTGGGGCGGTCCTTCGGTAACCCGGCCTTCTGGGAAAAGGCCGAGGCGGCGCTCGCCGATGCGTTCGCCGGCGGGGAGGTTGCCGACGGCGCCAGCTACTCCCGCAACCTGCTGTTTGCGCTCCAGGACGAGGAGACCGAGGGCTTTGTGCATGTCGTTGCCCTCTGCGCCGACGTGACGCTCGCTCTGGATGCCGCGCAGGGCCGCCCGCTGGCCCTCGACGACACGGCGAGTTTCACCATCCGGCTGAACGCCCTCGGGGTGCGCCAGGCACTCCGGCCCCTCGGCTGACCCGGTCGGCCGCCCGACCCCCACGGGGGCCGGGGCGTGGCACACGCGCCACGCCCCGGTTCCTCGGGAGTCCGGCCACGATCCCGTCACGAACCGGTCGGTGCGCGACGGGAGGTGCCATGGGCCGATCAGAAGGGCTTGGTGGGCAGGTACTTGCCGTCGAGGGTGATGACGGCACGCTCGCCACCTTCGGGGTCGGCGACCTTCTGCACCTCCAGCTTGAAGTTGATCGCGGAGATGATGCCGTTGCCGAACTGCTCGTGGATCAGGGCCTTGAGGGTGGTGCCGTAGACCTGGAGCATCTCGTAGAAGCGGTAGATCGTCGGGTCGGTGGGGATGCCGCCCTCGATCGAGCCGCGGGTCGGCACGGTCTGCAGCAGCCGTACGGCGTCCTCGTCCAGCCCCAGCAGGTCGGCGACGGCCCGCGCGGACTCCGCGGGCAGGGCGTGCTGGCCGAGGACGGCGGCGGTGACGAAGGCGACCGACAAACCGGCGGCGTCCGCGAGCCGCTGCCAGGACAGATCACGACGGGTCTTGGCCTCGACGGCGGCGAGGGCGAGCTGCTGACGGGCGGTGGGATCGAGCTGAGCGTGCACCATGAGAGGGCTTTTCCTTTCGGGAGGGGGCCGTTCACCGGGGGGCGGACGGCGGGTGAGGGACCGGCGGGGGGAGGGACCGGCGAGGGAGGGGACCGCTGAGGGGTGAGGTGGTTCAGGCGGGGTGGGGCGCCGGCCGGGTCCCGGGGGGTGTGCCGTCGCCGAGGTGGTCGACCGCCCCGGTGGCGATGTCGAAGACCCAGCCGTGCAGCCGGACCGTGTCACCGGCCAGGGCGCGGGCCACGGAGGGGTGGGTGGCGAGGTTCGTCAGCTGCGCCGCGACGTTCGCCCGTACCAGCGCGGCCACCCGGTCCTGGCCGACGGGGCCCGCGGCGGCCGCGGCGCGGGCCCGCGCGGCATCGGCATGCCGTAGCCAGTCGGCGACCGCCGGTGCGCCCCGCAGATCGTGGCCTTCGACAAGGGCGGTCATGGCCCCGCAGCCGGAGTGCCCGCAGACGACGATGTCCGCCACGCCCAGCACGGCGACCGCGTACTCGATGCTTGCCGCGATCCCGTCGGTGCCCGGCGCGTAGGCCGGGACCAGGTTGCCGGCCGTGCGGATCACGAACAGCTCGCCGGGTTCCGTCTGCGTGACCAGCTCGGGCACGACGCGGGCATCGGAGCAGCCGATGAACAGCGTGCCCGGCCGATGACTGGTGGCCAGCCGGGCGAAGAGACCGGCCTTGGCGGGGAGCACGTCCCGCTGGAAGCGCGCGATGCCCTCGGCGAGATGACGCGGGTGGGCACCGAGGTGGTCCGCGGGGTGCGTACGGCCCGACCGCCCTGGCTGACCGGACGGGTGCGCGGCGTCGGAAGGTCGCACTCGCTGTCTCCCTTCTCTCAGGATCGTCCATCTGGCGACGGCGTCTTCCGGTGACGGCGTCTTTTTGGCAACGGCGTCTTTCTGTGGCCGTCGGTCCGCCGGACGACATTCGCCCGGGGACTGTCGGTCCGGCCCGACGGCATTCCCCGGCTGTCGTCGCTCCGGACCGACGACATTCACCCTCCCCGACCAGCACCTATAGCGTCCAATACCTACTACCGATGACTTCTATCGTTGGCACCTATACTTGCCGCCATGAAGCCGGAACTGCGTCATCTGCGGTACCTGCTCGCCGTGGCCGAGCACGCCAACTTCACCCGCGCCGCCGAAGAGCTGCACATCTCCCAGCCCACGCTCTCCCAGCAGATCAAGCAGCTGGAGAAGGCCCTCGGCGTCCAGTTGCTGGACCGCACCGGCCGCACGGTGCGGCTGACCGATGCCGGCGAGACCTACGTCCACCACGCCCGGCGCGCGCTGCAGGACCTGGCGGCGGGCGAACGGGCCGTCCTGGACGTGCAGGACCTCTCCCGGGGCCACCTACGGCTCGCGGTGACACCCACCTTCACCGCCTATCTCACCGGCCCGCTGGTGGCCGACTTCCACGCCCGGCACCCCGGCATCAGCCTGGAGGTGCGGGAGATGACCCAGGACCGCATCGAGGCCGAACTCCTCGGCGACCGCCTCGACCTCGGCATCGCCTTCGCCGGCCCCCATCTGCCCGGTATCCGGGCCACCGCGCTGTTCACCGAGACCCTCAGCCTCGTCGTCGGGCCCCAGCATCCGGACCTCGGCACCCCCGGCCCCCAACCGGTCAGCACCCTCGACGAACGCCAACTCGCCCTGCTCAGCGGCGATTTCGCCACCCGACGGCACATCGACGCCTACCTCACCCGGCACGGGGCGCGCCCTCGGATCGCGGTGGAGGCGAACTCCCTCCTCGCCCTCACCGAAATCGTCCGGCGCAGCCCGCTCGCCACCGTCCTGCCCGATGCCCTCACCCGCGACCACCCGCACCTGGCGCCCCTCGCGCTCGCCCCGGCACTGCCCGCCCGCACCGTCACGCTGCTGCGCCGCGAGACGACGTACCAGAGCGCGGCCGCCCGTGCCTTCACCCGCCTGACCACCCGGTGGGTACGCGCCCAGGGCTTCCCCGAGGCGTGCGGAAGGGAGGCCACCCGCCCGGCTTGAAACTGCCGCAGCGGCAGCTTCTACCGTTCTGACCAGGGCCGGAAGGACCGGCCCGGTGAACACTCGGGAAGGGGGCGGCGATGGCCTGGCCGACCGCGGAGGTGGCACGGATGTCGGGCGTGACGGCCCGGACGCTACGGCACTACGACGAGATCGGCCTGCTGCCGCCGGCCTGGATCGGCGCCAACGGCTACCGCTACTACGAGGAGCGCCAGTTGCTGCGGCTGCAGCAGATCCTCGTACTGCGGGCGCTGGGCCTGGGGCTGACCGAGATCGGCCGGATCCTGGCCGAGCAGGTCGACGAACTCCAGGCCCTGCGCGGTCATCACCGCCGGCTGCTCGCCGAGCGCGACCGGCTCGACGCCCTGGCCGGCACCGTCGCCCGCACGCTCACCGAACTGGAGCGGTCCAGAAAGGACGGTACCCCCATGGCCGGCATCAACCGGCCGGAGAACCTCTTCGAGGGCGTCCGGCCCGACCAGTACGGAGCGAACCTGCGGGAGTTCCCGGAGCTGGCCGCGGAGGTCGAGCGGTACGCGTCGACCATGACCGAGGCCGAGGTCGAGGCCGGGCACCGGGCGCGTACGGCACAGATGATCCGGCTGGCCGAGCTGATGGCCGCCGGCGAGCCCGTCGACTCCGACGCGGTCCAGGCGCACATCGACGCCCAGTACCGGACCTTGGCCGGGATCCGGGAGGTCTCGCCCGGGGAGCACCGGGCCATCGGACGTGCCTGTGTGGAGAACGAGCAGTGGCGCGCCGCATACGAGGCGATCGCGCCGGGCCTGGCCGCGTACCAGCGTGACGCCATCGAGGTGTACGCCACCACCCGGCAGAACTGAGCCGGAGCGGCTGTCGTGGTGGGCGCGCACACCCGCGGCGGCGGCGCTGACCGGCCCGTCGCGACTACCACAAGTCACCCTTTTCCGCCCCCGATTTCGCCCCAGATCGAAGAGATGGTGCAACCGCGGCATCTGGTGAAAAATCCTGTGGTGACCGCCTTACGACGCCTCGCGCCGCATACCGCCGGGTTGCCGTCCAGCGGTCACGCAGACCAGACCACCAGGGGGAAAACCATGCGAAAGATCACCAAGGCCGCCGCGCTGGCGTTCGCCGTCGGTGCGCTGACCACGGTCGGCGCGACCGGCGCCCACGCCGCCCAGGCCGCGGGCAGCCTGCACGGCTGCCCGTCCGGGGCCGTCTGTGTCTACCCGCAGAACGCCGGGTGGAACGGCGACCGCCCGTCCCTCGCCTTCTACAGCTACGGGCCCCACAACCTCAGCAACCAGGTGGGGCAGCACTACGTCCTGAACAACCAGACCGGCGGCGCGACGGCCCGCACCTGCACCGGCTACAACGGCACGGGCGACTGCCAGGGTTACCTCTGGGCCGGCTACTACATCGACAAGGACCTGACGCCGATCAACTCGATCCTCCTCGTCCGGCCGTAAAGCGGTAACCGCCTTGCGCGTCCGGTGAGTTGCCTGGGCCGGTCCTCCGGCGGAGAGGTCCGGCCCAGGCATCCGCACGGCACGGCGTCGCGGGCGCCCCGGTGCCCTCTTGCGGCGGATCGCCGGAATGTAGTCCGCTGCCCCTCATGGGAAAGCTACCCCTCATGAAGAGCCGGAGCATGGCCACGCTGCTCGCCGCCCTGGGGGCCGGAGCCCTCGTCATCCCAGGGGCGACGCAGCCACGTGCCGAGGCCGCCACCGCCGCACACCGCGTCAACTCCCCACACATGCAGGGCCGTTCGCCCGGCACGCCAGCGCTCGATCACCTCGACACCGTGACCATCCCGGAGTTACAGGCGCGCATGGCGGACGGTTCGCTGACCTCGTCCGCGCTCACCCGGGCCTACCTGCGGCGGATCGCGACCCTCGACCCCGTGATCCACGCGGTGCTGCGTACCGATCCGACGGCCCTGCGTCAGGCGGCCGCCAGTGACGCCAGGCACCGGCACGGCAACCCCCGCGGCCCGCTCGACGGCATTCCCGTCCTGCTCAAGGACAACGTGGACACCCACGACCTGCCGACGACGGCCGGTTCGCTCGCGCTCGCCGGGAGCCCACCGGACCGCGACGCCGCCCTGGTGACCCGGCTGCGGGACGCGGGGGCGGTGATCCTCGGCAAGACCAACCTCTCCGAGTGGGCGAACTTCCGCGCGCAGAAGCCGACCTCAGGATGGTCGGCGGTGGGCGGGCAGACCCACAACCCGTACGTCCTGGACCGGAATCCCTGCGGGTCGTCCGCCGGTTCGGCCGCCGCGCTCGCCGCGTCGTTGTCGCAGGTGGCGATCGGCACCGAAACCGACGGCTCGATCGTCTGCCCCGCCGGGATGAACGGGGTGGTCGGCCACAAACCCACCCTCGGGCTGGTCAGCCGGTCCGGCGTGGTGCCGATCTCCGCCGAACAGGACACCGCCGGGCCCATGGCGCGCAATGTGACCGACGTCGCGCTCACCCTCGCGGCGCTCAGCGGCGACGACAGCGTCCGCCGCGGCACGTCCGGCGGCTCCGTCGGTCCCAGCGGATCCGGCGGCCTGCGCGGAAAGCGGATCGGTCTGTGGCGGTTGCCCTCGCTCGGGCCGAAGGTCGACGCCCTGATGACCCGTACGGCACGGAGACTGCGCACCGCGGGAGCCGAGGTCGTCGAGGTGACACCCCCGTACCAGGACCGGCTCGCCGAGCTCGAATTCCCGGCGCTGTTCAGCGAATTCCACCGGGACATCGACGCCTACCTCGCCACCCGCCACGGGCCGCGGAACCTCGCCCGGCTCATCGAGTTCGACCGCACCCACCCGGCCGAACGGACCTGCTTCGCCGGTCAGGAACTGTTCGAGCGCGCGCTTGCCGCGCCGCCCACCACCGACCCCGCCTACCGGGCACACCGCGCCGAGCTGAGGGACCTGTCCCGGCGTTCCCTCGACGAGACGATCGCCGCCCATCATCTGGACGCCATCGCCGCGCCGACGAATCCGCCCGCCTGGACGACCGATTGCGCGCGCGGAGACAACGACGTGATCCCGTCCTCCACGCCCGCGGCCGTGGCCGGCTACCCGTCCCTGTCGGTGCCCGCCGGGTTCGTCGACGAGCTGCCGGTCGGCCTGCTCCTGATGGCCGGTGGCCACCGGGACGCCGCGCTGCTGTCGTTGGGAGCCGCGGTGGAGCACCGCCTGCACGCCTGGCGAGCGCCGCGCTACCTGCCGTCGGTGGGCCCGGAGAGCTCCTGGGACTGAGCGGGCCGAGAACGCCGCTCGGGCACGGCCAGGGCACGGCGGTCGTGCCACCACGGCACGAGCTGGACCACGCCGAACGCCACCTCGACGACGAAGAACGGCCACAGCACCCGCGGGGCCCCGTGGGCCAGCGCGTACGCCTGCCAGGAGGCGAACAGCGTGCGCGCGGCGGCGTCGAACAGCCCGTGCACCGGCAGTGGCCGGACGACGCGCAGCAGCGCCCAGACGACCACGACCGAACCCATCAGGTTCGCGAACAGGGTCTGCAGGGGCTCGCGGGCCGGCATGGCGCCCAGCCCGAGCGCGCCACCCCACGACGACAGCGCGCCGTGCACCAGCGCATACGTCCACGGGGTCGCGAACCCCGCCGTGACGACGAGGTCGTACCAGGCACTCGCGCGCACCACGCGCAGATAGGACGGGCGGGACGGGGCGACAAGGCGTATCACGGCGCAACTCCTGTTGTTCTCCTGGCCCGGTCCTGGGGCCTGCTCTCATGACGCGATCTCGTGCCGCGGTCTCACGACGGCGACGCCGCACGCTAAAGGGTGGAGTAGGCTCCAAGGTCAAGCCCACGACCTGACGGGGAGTCATGCTCATCGGGGAACTCGCCGCGCAAGCGGGCATGACCAAGGACACCATCCGCTTCTACGAGAGGCTCGGGCTCGTCACCGGCCGTCGGCTGCCCAACGGCTACCGCGACTTCCCGCCCGAGACCGTGCCCTGGCTGCTCTACGTCCGCACCGCGCAGACGCTCGGCTTCTCCCTCGCGGAGATCGCCCGGCTCGGCGAGGAACTGCGCGACGCACCGGACTCCGCGGCGGCACTGTCCGAGCTGTTCGCGGAGAAGATCACCCTCATCGATGCCCGGATGGCCGACCTCGCCGCGCTGCGCGCCGATCTCGACGCCCGTGTCGGCACCGGCTGCCCCCTCCGTGCAGGCCGGCCGGCGGACTGAGGGCCCACGACGGAATTCCATGGTCGACTCCGCGCCGCGGCTCCTGTGATGGCGGGATCCGACCCACTGGCGGCCAACCGCCGCCCTGTCCACGCCGCCTGCCACGCCTGCGAACGCAACGCGCAGGGTGCCTGGTACGCCGACCACGGTGACGACGAACGTGCCCTCGCCCTTTGGGCGCCCGTGCTGAACGGCGAACTCAGCTGTCGCGAGGAACCGCACCGCGTCATCTCCCGGTCCCTGCTGCCCCTGGTGCGCCTCGGACGGTACGACGAGCGCCGCCACCACCATCTGCGCGGCTACCGGATGGCCCGCGGCCACGAGAGCCTGCTGCCGACCATCGGCCGCCCCATCGCATTCTGCGCACTGACCGGCAACGAGGCCCGCGGCCTGGAGATCCTGGCCGAGCACACGGCGCATCTCGGCAGAGACGGGGACCCGCTCGACCGGCTGGACCCGCTCGCCCCGACGACCCTGCTGCTGCGGAGGCTGGTGGCACTGGGCCACGGCGCCCGGCCCGTGCCCGCACCGGGCGGCACCACCTCCACCACCGCCCACCCAACTCGGCCCAGTCGATGGCCAGTTGGCCAGTTGGCCGATTGGCCGGAGGCCGTGCAGCGGCACCGGGCGGATGCCCGGGCCCTGCTCGACCGCGTCGGGTGGGCCGCCGGGCCGCCTACTTCGCCTTCTGCACCTGCGCCACGATCTTCTTGGTCAGATCGAGTCCGGCGGCGCCCTTGTCGTTGGACTGGACGTTGTAGAAGGTGGTGACCACGACGTTGCCGACCCGGGAGGCCACCAGTGTGGTGCCGCCCTCCCACTCGGGGGCGGTGAGGACGGCCTTGAGGGTCTGGTCGCCCGTCTTCGGAACGGTGGCGGTCTTGATCGTCACCGCGGCGGTGGTGCCGTTGGACTTGTCCGTGAAATGTGCACAGTGCCGCAGCACCTGGCCCAGGCGCAGCATGACCGTTTGCGCGTCCTTGCCCCTGAAGCTGTCGACCTCCTGATTGAACTCCTCCTGGGAGGCGTTCGCGAAGTCGCCCTGGGCGAAAGCGGCGCTTTCCAGGCCGGCGGTCTGGATCCAGGCGCTGGCCTCCAGCTTCGGGCAGGCGCCGGCCAGGTCGAGCGGCGCCTTCGCCTTCGACGAGGCGGGCGCGAGGGCGGTCCCCGAGTCGCGGGTGGCGTGCGGGTCGGCCTTGTAGCCCTTGGGCAGCTCGCCGACCGGAAGCAGCGCGGCCTTCAGCCGGGTGCCGTTGAGCAGGCCGGCGTCCGGGCCGCCGGCGGAGTCCGAGGACCCCTTGTGGCCTGCGGACGCGTCGGACGACGGGCGGTCGGAGCCGCCGGACGAACAGGCGGCGAGGGCGAGCGGCAGCACGGCGGTCGCGGCGACCGCCGTCAAGGCACGACGAAGCTTCATGAAGCCTTCTTCTGAATCAAGAAAGGAAGTGAGAAAAGCACGACGAGCCGTCGCGGTATGGGGGTGCGCGGTGCGGCAGGCGCTGATCGTAAGGCTGAGCAGCGAGGACGCCCAGCGGTCCGCCGCTGCCCGGTCGTCGGCGACCGGGTAACCGGAGGGGAAAATTCCGCGAAACCGGGCAGTTGCCCTTGGATGCCGAAACTTTCCTATGGTGAATGTCACGCCGGAGCGGCTCTCGTCTGCGCCGGTGGGGGCGACGGTGCGCGGCGCGCAACGTACGCCGTGTTACATGTATCCATATGTGGCTGAAAAAGGGTCAAATCTGGCTCCGCCGCGTGCGCACCGCGCTCGCCCGACGAGCCGAGGACCCACGCCACGGAACGGGGGGTCGGTCCAGCGTCGCCGCCCAGGTCTTCGTCCTGATGTCGGCCATCATGATCGTGCTGATCGCGGCCGCGGGCGTGGTGCAGGTGCTGCAGGCCCGGCGCGAGAGCGAGGACACCGCCGGTGCCCGGTCCCTCGGGGTGGCGGTGGCCTTCGCCCATGCGCCCGGTACGGCAGCGGCGTTGCGCTCTCCCGACCCCACGGCCGTGCTGCAGCCCCGCGCCCAGGCGACCCGGCGGGACTCCGGGGTCGACTTCGTCGCCGTCCTCAGCCCCACCGGCATCCGCTACACCGACCCCCTGCCGCAGTTGATCGGCCACCCGGCCTCGGGTGACTGGCCACGGGCGCTGCGCGGGGAGTCGTTCACGGAGAAGTTCACCGGCGCACCCCGCGACGCGATCCGCGCGGTGGTGCCGGTGACCGACGCGCGCGGTGTCGTGGTGGGGGTGGTCACCGCGGGCGTGCAGATCACCACGGTGTCCGAAGCGGTGAACCGGGAGCTGCCCCTGCTCGCGGGCGCGGTGGCCGCGGCGCTCGCGCTGGCCGTCGGCGGCGCGGCACTGGTGAGCCGGCGGCTGCGCCGGCAGACCCACGGCCTGGGGCCCGCCGAGGTGACGCGGATGTACGAGCACCACGACGCGGTGCTGCACGCCGTCCGGGAAGGGGTGCTCATCGTCGGGCCCGACCGGCGGCTGGTGTTGGCCAACGACGAGGCCCGGCGGCTGCTGGAACTGCCCTGGGGCGCCGAACAGGGCGACGTCCGCGAACTGGGCCTGGAGGCCGAGTTCGCCGGCCTGCTGGCCTCCTGCCGGGAGGCGACGGACGAGGTCCACCGGGTGCACGACCGGCTGCTCGCCGCCAGCTGCCGCCCGACCGGCCCGCACGGCGGCATCGTGGTCACCCTGCGGGACACCACGGAGCTGAAGGCCGTCACCGGACGCGCCGAGGTCGCCCGGGAGCGCCTCCAACTGCTCTACGACGCCAGCCTCCTCATCGGCACCACACTGGACGTGACGCACACCGCCGAAGAGCTGACGCAGGTGGCCACTCCGCGCTTCGCCGATGCCGTGACGGTCGACGTACCGGAGTGGGTGCTGCGTGGCGAGGAACCCGGTGCGAAGGCGCCGGGCGAGATGCGGCGCGCGGCAGCCGCCGGGGCTCCCGGGGTCGCCGCGGTGCCGGCGGAGACCGTGGCCTTCGTCCGGCCCGGAACCGATCCCCAGGTGCTGCTGGTGCCCGATCTGGAGGTCGCCAGCGGCTGGCGGTCACGCGCACCGGAGCTGGCCCGGACCCTTCTCCGCAGCGGATTCCGCTCCCTGATCACCGCCTCCCTGCGCAGCGGGGACGCGGAACTCGGTGTGGTCCACTTCTGGCGCACCGGCGAGCGCGCCCCGTTCGAGGGCGATGACCGGTCGGCGGCGATGGAGCTGGTGGCCCGGGCCGCCCTCAGCATCGACAACGCCCGCCGCTACACGCGCGAGCACGCCACGGCCGTGGCCCTCCAGCGCAGCCTGCTCCCGCGCGATCTGCCGAGCCCGGACGCGGTCCAGGTCGCCCACCGCTACCTGCCGGCCCGGGCCGGCGTGGGCGGTGACTGGTTCGACGTCATCCCGCTGGCGGGGGAGCGCGTCGCCCTCGTGGTCGGCGACGTCGTCGGGCACGGGCTGCACGCCGCCGCCACCATGGGCCGGCTGCGCACCGCGATCCACAACTTCGCCGGCCTCGACATGCCGCCCGACGAACTGCTCAGCCACCTCGACGAACTCGTCGACCGGATCGACCGCGACGAAACCGCCGACACGGATGCGACCACCGTCACCGGAGCCACGGTCCTGTACGCGATCTACGACTCGGTCTCCGGACGGTGCACCATGGCCCGGGCCGGCCATCCACCCCCGGCGCTGGTCTTCCCCGACGGCACGGTCACGATCCCGGACGTCCCCGCGGGCCCGCCCCTCGGCCTGACCCAACTCCCCTTCGAGAGCAGCGAACACCACCTGCCCGAAGGCACCCGGATCGTCCTCTACACCGACGGCCTGATCCGCAGCCGCGAGCGCTCCCTCGACACCGGCCTGACCCTGCTGCGCCGCGCCCTCACCGGCGCCGGGGACCGGAACGTCGACCAGATCTGCGAGGACGCCTGCCGCACGCTGCTCCCCGCCGAGCAGGAGGACGACATCGTGCTGCTCATCGC
Source organism: Streptomyces sp. NPDC107765 (assembly GCF_055657085.1). Lineage (NCBI taxonomy): Bacteria > Bacillati > Actinomycetota > Actinomycetes > Kitasatosporales > Streptomycetaceae > Streptomyces > Streptomyces sp. NPDC107765. The sequence continues at coordinate 42,386 of NZ_JBVKBL010000006.1, forward strand.
CCGCACCCGACGACTGCCGGCCGCCCAGGTCGCCCACTGGGACGTGCCCCACGAGCCGTCCGCCGTCGCGCCCGTCCGCACCGCGGTCAGCGAGAAACTCGCCGAATGGGGCCTCGCGGAGACCGCCTTCACCACCGAACTCATCCTCAGCGAACTCGTCACCAACGCCGTCCGGTACGGCACCCCACCGGTCGCCGTCCGCCTCCTCCGCGACCGCACGCTGACCTGCGAGGTCTTTGACGGCAGCAGCACCGCCCCGCATCTTCGCTACGCCGCCACCACGGACGAAGGCGGCCGCGGCCTGTACCTGGTCGCCCACCTCGCCGACCGCTGGGGCACCCGCTACACGCCCGAAGGGAAGATCATCTGGACCGAGCAGCACCTCGGGTGAGAATCCGGACTGCGGGGCCGGGGACGGGCTTCCGAGGGGGCGTCAGGGTGAGCCGGGTCTCACCCTGACGTCCCCTCTTGTTTATGCAACGAGTTGCATAGAAGGATCGGGGCATGGCGCTCGAACACGCGATCCTCGTCTCGCTGCTGGAGCGGCCGGGCTCCGGCTATGAGCTGTCCCGGCGCTTCGAGCGGTCCATCGGATACTTCTGGACCGCCACCCACCAGCAGATCTACCGCGTGCTCAAGCGCATGGAGAACGACGGCTGGATCGATGTCCGCGAGGTGCCGCAGCAGGCCCGGCCGGACAAGAAGGAGTACTCCGTCGCCGCCCGCGGCCGGACCGCCCTCTCCGAGTGGCTCCATGAGCCGATCGAACCCGAGAGCGTCCGGCACGACCTCGCGGTGAAGATCCGCGGCGCCGCCTTCGACGATCCGTCCGCGCTGATCCGCGAGGTCGAACGGCACCACCGGGCGCACACCGACCGGCTCGCGCACTACCTCGCGGGCGAACGCCGGGACTTCACCGGCCCCGACGCCCCCGCGGCACCCGACGCCGGCCAGCAGCTCCAGCACGTGGTGCTGCGCGGCGGCATCGCCTACGAGCGGATGACGCTCGACTGGCTCGACGACGTCCTCGCCACCCTCCGCCGGCTCGGCGCGACACCACCGTCCGCCGACTCGGCCCCGTAACCCCACCCCTCGACCAACGACCCCCGGAAGGCAACCCTCCATGGCCGACCAGCTGCTGTTCAACCCGCGCACCTACGACCCGGCGCATTTCGACCCCGAGACCCGCAGGCTGCTGCGCGCCACCGTCGACTGGTTCGAGACCCGCGGCAAGCGCAAGCTGATCGAGGACTACCGCTCCCGCGCCTGGCTGGCGGACTTCCTCGCGTTCTCCGCGGAGGAAGGGCTGTTCGCGACCTTCCTCACCCCGGCCGCGGCCGCCGGTGACGAACCGGGGGACAAGCGCTGGGACACCGCCCGGATCGCCGCGCTCAACGAGATCTTCGGCTTCTACGGGCTCGACTACTGGTACGCCTGGCAGGTCACCATCCTCGGCCTCGGCCCGGTCTGGCAGAGCGACAACGCCACCGCCCGCGCCCGCGCGGCCGAACTCCTCGAACAGGGCGAGGTGTTCGCCTTCGGTCTGTCCGAGAAGGCGCACGGCGCCGACATCTACTCCACCGACATGCTGCTGGAGCCCGACGGCGTCGGCGGCTTCCGCGCCACCGGCTCCAAGTACTACATAGGCAACGGCAACGCCGCCGGCCTGGTCTCCGTCTTCGGCCGCCGCACCGACATCGAGGGCCCGGACGGCTACGTCTTCTTCGCCGCCGACAGCCGCCACGAGGCGTACCACCTGGTGAAGAACGTCGTCGACTCCTCGAAGTACGTCAGCGAATTCCGCCTGGAGAACTACCCGGTCGGCCCCGACGACATCCTGCACACCGGCCGCGCCGCCTTCGACGCCGCCCTCAACACCGTCAACGTCGGCAAGTTCAACCTCTGCACCGCCTCCATCGGCATCTGCGAGCACGCGATGTACGAGGCCGTCACCCATGCCCAGAACCGCATCCTCTACGGCCGCCCGGTCACCGCGTTCCCGCACGTGCGCCGCGAACTGACCGACGCCTACGTCCGCCTCATCGGCATGAAGCTGTTCAGCGACCGCGCCGTCGACTACTTCCGGTCCGCCGGCCCCGACGACCGCCGCTACCTGCTCTTCAACCCCATGACCAAGATGAAGGTGACCACCGAGGGCGAGAAGGTCATCGACCTGATGTGGGACGTGATCGCCGCCAAGGGCTTCGAGAAGGACACCTACTTCGCCCAGGCCGCCACCGAGATCCGCGGCCTGCCGAAGCTGGAGGGCACCGTCCACGTCAACCTGGCGCTGATCCTCAAGTTCATGGGCAACCACCTGCTCGCCCCGGCCGAGTACGAGCCCGTGCCGACCCGCCTCGACGCGGCCGACGACGACTTCCTCTTCCGCCAGGGACCGGCTCGCGGCCTGGGCGCCATCCGCTTCCACGACTGGCGCACCGCCTACGACGCCCACGCCCACCTGCCCAACGTCGCCCGCTTCCGCGAACAGGCCGACGCCCTCTGCGAGTTCGTCACCACCGCGGCCCCCGACGAGAAGCAGAGCCGCGACCTGGACCTCCTCCTCGCCGTCGGCCAGCTCTTCGCCCTGGTCGTGCACGGTCAGCTGATCCTGGAGCAGGCCCAGCTCACCACCCTCGACGAGGACGTGCTGGACGAACTCTTCGCCGTCCTGGTCCGGGACTTCTCCGCACACGCCGTCGAGCTGCACGGCAAGGACTCCGCCACCGAGGCACAGCAGACCTGGGCCCTGGGCGCGGTCCGCCGCCCGGCGGTCGACGACGGCCGCTCGGCACGCGTCTGGGAGCGGGTGGAGGCGCTGGCGGGGGCTTACGAGATGGCGCCGTAACGCCAACTGGCTCGTGCATCAGCCCAGTTGACCAGGTCCGGCCGGCGTTCGAGAACGCCGGCCGGACCGCCATGCCGGCCGCGGACCACGGACGGACCGTCCGCTGCTCTTCATTCGGCCCCTTCGGCCCATTCCGCCCTGGTCAGGGCGTACTCGACATCCCCGTGCTCGGAACCGGGAATGGCTTCGGGCCAGTCGCCGAAGTAGGTGCGGACGTAGCGCAGGCCGGCCTTCTCCATGACGCGTCGTGAGGCGGCATTGACGGCCATGGTGTTCGCGGTCACCCGCTGGACGCCGAGTTCGGTGAATCCCTTACGGATCAACGCCCGGGCGCCCTCGGTGGCGTAGCCGTGGCCCCAGGCAGCCCGGCGCAGGCGGTAGCCGAGCTCGGCCACGGCCGGGCTGTCCTCCTCGACGGGGCGGAACTCGAACCAGCCGAGGAACGCCTGGGTGTCCTTGGCCTCGGCGGCCCAGTAACCCACGGTCCCGGTTGCGGGGAAGGTGTGCATCAGGCGCGGCAGGCTCTCGGTGCGGATCGTCTCGCGCGGCGTCGGCCGCCCGCCGTTGAGGTACCGCATCACCTCGGGGTCACCGTTCAGATCGACCAGTCGATCCACGTCCCCGGCGGTGAACGGCCGGAGCGCGATCCGCCCGGTCTCCAGAAAGGTGCTCATACGGCTCCTCATACCCCTGCTTGTGCGGCTGCGCGTTTGTGGGTGAGCTTGATCCCTATCGCCGAGCACCCCGGCGTGCCGAGCCGGTGCGCAGGGTGTCCGGTCCACCTCGGCGGTGACACTTCCCGCGCTCGTAGAGGTCCACTTGGCGGCCCCGTGCGACGCTGGCCGAGCAGCGCACGAAGCGTTCCCGCAGCACCCGCTGCTTGGTGAGGTCGCGAACGGTGTCGGCCTGGCGCGGTCCAGGGTCGGTGACGAGCACGATGCGCCGTGCGCCCAGCATGGCGCGCTCTATGTCGCGTGGTGCAGCCTCTATGCCCTTGAGCGTGCCCGATGCCACCGGCCCCTGGGCCAGGGCCAGATCGCGCAGGCCGGTGAACTCCTGGGGCGACACGAGAGCGGTGTCGCGGCGCGCGGCGGGGATGTAGAGGACGCCGTCGGCGGTGTCGCGAACGTCGCCGACCCTGGCTGCCGCGCTGAGTACGTCGTCGATGCGGCTCTCTTCGGTACGCAGACGGAGCTCGAACGGGAGCAGCGCCAGCAGGGCCAGGGTGACGGTGACGGGGAGCAGCACCCGGGCGTCCGTTCTGAGACGTGCGGCGACCGTGGTGAGCAGGACACCGATCAGGACACCGATCAGAAGCGCGAGCCCTGCGTACGCGAACAGCACGTAGCGCGTCACGTAGAGGGGTTTGACCAGGGAGATCAGCACCAGTCCGATCTGCGGCACCGCGCAGAGCGGGAGTGCGACGACCGCGAGGTTCAGACGCGTCGGCGGCGCTTCCGCGCGCGGGCGCGCCACCCCGCGGGCCTGCGGCAGACGTGTGCAGAGGGCCGCGACCGTCACGGTGATCAGCACCCCCAGTACGGTCGACCAGCCGAGCGGCTTGATCCAGGAGACCTGCGAGGACTGCGCCCGGCTGGTCAGGATCACCGGCAGGGCCGCGGCAACGGCCCCGGAGGCGGCAAGGGTCCACCCCACAAGGCGGGTTCGGCCGGGCCGGACGCACACCATGGTGACGCCGTGCGCGACGAGCGCGAACAGCGAGAACCAGTTGAGCCATGCGGCGATCAGAGTGGCGGCCGCATACCCGGCCCACCGCCGACCGTCCGGCCGCTCAAGTGCCCTCACCAGCAACCAGGTGGCGAGTACGACGAAGGCGAGCACGAGGGCGTACGACCGTCCCTCCTGGGCGTGCTCCTGAACCGCCGGAACGACCGCCAGCGCGAGCCCTGCGGCCGTCCCCGCCATGCCGGTGGAGAGCCGGGCGCCGATCAGCGCGGTCAGTCCGCATGCGGTGGCGGTGGCGAGTACCGAGGGCAGTCGCAGGGTGACCAGGCTGTCGCCGAAGACGGCGAAGACTCCGTGCATCACCGCGTAGTACAGGCCATGGACGACGTCGACCTGGCCGACCATGTGCCCTATCTCGGTCAGCGACCGATGTGCTGCTTGCCAGGTCGCTGCCTCATCCCGCCACATGCTGTGCTCGCGCGTGATGCCCCACAGCCCGAGAGCGAGCGCAAGGACGGCCGGACCGGTGCCGATGGATATGCGGCCGTGCCGCACGGTGCCCCCCCAAAAAACCGAATGCGGAAGATACCGGATCGCCTGCTGAAGCGTGCGTTCCGCCAAAGCCGAAGGAGGGAGCCGTAATTGGGCTCGATGATCTCCCCGTCGTCCGGAATCTACGCGCCGCGGGCACATTTCCTCGCCGTCAGGTCACCTCCAGGAACAGGTTCCGAGGAAGATCACATGGAGATGTTCTGACTTGGCGGTAAATGTCCTGCCCATCGGCTTCTGCGCCGGCCCGGGCCGCCGTTGGGGGCGGGGCGTCCTCCTGCCCCGGGGGGCGAGGGTCCGGTATCGACGGTACGAGGTAATAAAATCGAAAAACTCGGGCAGGTCCGAGTGCCTCATTGCCCGAAGGGATCCGCATGACCACGCCCGCCTCTTCTGACGACTCCTCGCCCTCGGGGAGACCGTCGCCGGACCACGACCCGTGGGCTCCGCCTTCCTCCGCGGCGGGTGAGGTCGAAGTGCCCCGCCTGCCGTACCCGGTGCCGACGGCGCAGCCGCGCAACGGCATGGGCATCACGGCTCTGGTGCTCGGCCTCGTCGGCATCGGCCTCGGCGTGTTCATCCTCTTGTTCTGGATTTCCTGGTTGCCGGCACTCCTGGCCGTGATCTTCGGTTCGGTGGGCCTGAGCCACGCCCGCAAGGGCCTGGCCACGAACAGGGCCATGGCCGTCAGCGGTCTCGTCATGGGTGTCGTCGGCCTGCTGATCGCCGCGGGCACCGGGGTCTTCATGGTCGTGACGGTCAAACACGCCGTCGACCACGCCCGCGCGAAGGTCAGGGAGGTCAAGAAGGAGGCCAAGGAGGAGAGGGAAGAGGCGGCGGCCGAGGAGAAGGCCCGGCATCTGCCCTTCGGGAAGTCGTACACCTTCGGTGACGGACTGAAGGTCACCGTGGCCAAGCCGACGCCGTTCACCCCGGACGCCTTCGCCAACGGTCACGCCAAGGGCAACAAGGCCGTTCAGGTCACGATCACGGTGGTCAACACCGGTAAGGAACGGGTCTCGATCGAGACCGGGCTGCCCGACGTCAATGACGCCGACGGAGCCTCGGCGCAGCTGGTGATCGACGGAAGCGGCCGGCAGAAGGTCCTCACCGGATACCTCCTGCCCGGCCGGAAGGCCGTCGGCATGTACGCCTTCTCGCTGCCGCCAACTGCCGCCGACCGGGCCGAGGTCGAGTTCAGCCCCGACGTGATGCGGTGGGACGACGCCTACTGGAGCGGCTCGACCCGCTGACGCCGCCGCTGTGTCCCCTCCGGTCGGCGGTTCCCGCACCGTTGGGGACCGCCGCCGGGTCGGATCGTTGCCTGGCGCGGCGTCAGGAAAGCCCGGGGCGGGCGTTTTCCCATGCGTTGGTAATGAACAAGGCATGAGATTGTCATGTTCATTCAACGCGCGTAGCGTCCGGTCCCCGTTGTGCGGTTCCCTGAAGTGTCTCTCCAACCCCCCACACTTCTGGAGACCCCATGCGTCGTGCCGTTTTCGGCCTGTCCGCCGCCTGCGTCACCCTCGTCGGCCTGACCGCCGCACCGGCGCTGGCCGAACCGCCCGCCCCGCCCTCGACGGCCACCGCCCGCGCCGAACTCGCCGCCCTCACCGTCGCGCCCCCGCACTCCATGGACGGCTACGCCCGCGACAAGTTCGACATATGGGCCAAGCAGCCCGACGGCTGCACCACCCGCCAGGACGTCCTCGCCCGCGACGGCAAGAATGTCGTCGACAAGTCCGGCAACTGCCAGCCGTCCAGCGGAAGTTGGTACTCGGCCTACGACGACACCACCGTCACCGACGTTGCCCAGGCCACCATCGACCACATGGTCCCGCTCGCCGAAGCCTGGCGCTCCGGCGCCGACTCCTGGAGCGCCGACCAGCGCAAGGCGTTCGGCAACGACCTCAAGGACCCCCAGCTCCTGATCGCCTCGGAGTCCTCCAACAGCTCCAAGAGCGACAGCGGACCGGCCGACTGGAAGCCCACCAACCACGCCTTCTGGTGCACCTACGCCAAGGACTACACCCACATCAAGTCCCTCTATAAGCTCACCACCACCGACAAGGAGAAGACCGCCCTGTCCTCCATGCTCGACAGCTGCACCAACTGATCGACGGGCGGCGGAGGTTGAGCACCCCGACGCCGCCACTCCTCTCGGCGCGTGCCCGTAGCGCGGTGCCCGGCCGGCCCTTCCTCCGGCCGGACACCGCGGCCGTGCCCGGAAGGTCCCTGGGGCCGGGAAGCCCCGCCCCTCACGAGGACTGCGCCGCGTCCGAGGACCCGGGCGGAGGCGTAGGGGCCCACACCCCCGCAGCAGTTCCGTCGCGCACGTGCTGCTCGTACGCGACGACCTTGGCGTGGATGACTTCCCGGCATGCGTGCAGGTCCGCCATCTTCGCTTCCACATCGCGCTCGTGCGCGCGCAGCAGCGCCAGCCGGTCCGGCTCATTGCCCGGACCGGAGCGGACGAGGTCGGCGAACTTCCTGATCGTGGCGATCGGCATGCCGGAGGCCCGCAGCCGGTCGCACAGCGCGAGCCAGTCCACGTCCGTCTGCGCATAGACGCGCTGCCCACCGGCGGAGCGCGGGATCTCCCGCAGGAACAGCCCCTCGCGCTCGAAGAACCGCAGCGCGTGAACGCTCATCCCGGTCAAATCGGCGACCCTGCCTATGGACATGCCGTTCGCGTGCTCACCCATCCTGCCCACCCCTCCAGCCTCTCCGGCTCCTCCGCCCGCTCCTTCGGCGAACCGTACCTTGACCTAGCGTGCACTCCAGCTTTTAGCGTCGTCCGCATGATCACGAAGCAGCAGAAGATCGGCACGGGATTCGGCGCGCACAGTACGGCCGACGAGGTCCTGGCCGGCATCGACCTGACCGGCACCACCGCCCTGGTCACCGGCGGATACTCCGGACTCGGCCTGGCAGCGACTCGTGCCCTGGCCCGCGCCGGGGCCCGCGTCATCGTCCCCGCACGGCGGGCAGCCGTCGCCGAGGACGCCCTGCGGGACGTCCCCGAGGCCGAGGTCCGAACGCTCGATCTGGCCGACCTGGAAAGCGTCCGGACCTTCTCCGACCGCTTCCTGCAGACCGGGCGCACCCTCGACATCCTCATCAACAACGCCGGAATCATGGCGTGTCCGGAGACCCGCATCGGGCCCGGCTGGGAAGCCCACTTCGCCGTCAACCACCTCGGGCACTTCGCGCTCGTCAACCGTCTCCGCCCCTGCCTCGCCCCCGGCTCCCGGGTGGTGGCCGTGGCCTCCTCGGGGCACTTCCTCTCCGACATCCGTTGGGACGACCTCCACTTCCGGACCGGCTACGACCGCTGGCTCGCCTACGCGCAGTCCAAGACGGCCAACGCCCTCTTCGCCCGCCACCTCGACCGCCTCGGTGGCCAGAGCGGACTGCACGCCTTCGCCGTCCACCCGGGCAGCATCCTGACCCCGCTGCAACGCCACGTCCCGCGCGAGGAGTGGCTCGCGCACGGCTGGGTGACCCCCGACGGCCGGCCCACCGACGGCTTCAAGACGCCGCAGCAGGGCGCAGCCACCGCGGTCTGGGCCGCGACCTCACCCCTTCTCGACGCGTACGGCGGCGCCTACTGCCAGGACTGCGACCTCGCGGACCCGGCCGAAGGCGACGACATGCTCGTCGGCGGCGTCAAACCGTGGGCCACCGACCCCGAAGCCGCCGCCCGCCTCTGGGAACTCTCCAGCGCCCTCACGGAGACGGATTTCTGAGCCGTCCGGGCCGGCCGAACCGGTGCCGAACGGTGCCGGACCGAGGCGTCCCCCGGGTCCCGCCGGCCGCCGGCGGCGCTGGGCAACGCCGGCGGGACGTGGCACCATCGCGCTCGTGACCAGCAGACCCACCACGGCCCAGGCCCTGCGCGATCTCGCGTTGCTGCGCCGCGTCCGCGACCGGATCGACCGGGAGTACGCCCAGCCGCTGAACGTGGAGGCGCTCGCCCGTGGCGTGAACATGTCGGCCGGGCACCTCAGCCGCCAGTTCCGGCTGGCGTACGACGAGTCGCCGTACTCCTATCTGATGACGCGGCGCATCGAGCGCGCGATGGCCCTCCTGCGCCGTGGCGGCCTCAGCGTCACCGAGGTCTGTTTCGCGGTCGGCTGCTCGTCACTGGGCACCTTCAGCACGCGCTTCACCGAGCTGGTCGGGATGCCGCCCAGCGCCTACCGGCGCCAGGCGGCGCTCGCACCGGCCGAGCTGCCGCCGTGCCTGGCCAAACAGGTGACCAGACCGATCAGGAATCGAGAAGCGCAGGTCACCGAGCGCCCCTAGCGTGAGAGCCATGGACATCACCATTCACACCAGTTTCCTCCCGCACGACGACCCGGACGCCTCCCTGGCCTTCTACCGGGACACCCTCGGCTTCGAGGTCCGCAATGACGTCGGGAACGGCAAGATGCGCTGGATCACGGTCGGCCCCGCCGGCCAGCCCGACACGTCGATCCTCCTGGCGCCGCCGGCCGCCGACCCCGGGGTCACCGACGACGAGCGCCGCACCATCACCGAGATGATGGCCAAGGGCACCTACGGCTGGATCCTGCTGGCCACCAAGGACCTCGACGGCACCTTCGAGCGGGTGCAGGCCGGCGACGCCGAGGTCGTCCAGGAGCCGACCGAGCAGCCGTACGGCATCCGCGACTGCGCCTTCCGCGACCCCGCGGGCAACCTGATCCGCATCCAGGAGCTGCGCTGAGCCTTCCGGCGAGCGCAGCCATGACCACGGGGGAGGGGGCGGGGCCGCGAAGCCCCGCCCCCTCCGCCCCGGCACGCCAGGGTCCTTACGGCGCCGGAGCGCAGCCTCCGCCGTTGCCGGCGGAGCGCGCCGCCCAGCGCTTCTCGACGCCGGCCAGGCGCCAGTACGCCAGCGCCGCGGCCCACACCACCACGAACAGGCCGACGATGATGAAGCCGACGTTGTCGAGGTCGAGGCCGGAGATCCAGCCGGTCACCGGGTCGCTGAGGCCGAGCTTGTCGTGGAGCACGGTCACCAGCTCGATGGTGCCGATGAAGAGCGCGACGGCGATGGACAGACCGGTGATGGTGAGGTTGTAGTAGACCTTGCGCACCGGGTTGGAGAACGCCCACTGGTAGGCGAAGTTCATGAAGGTGCCGTCGAGGGTGTCGAACAGGCTCATGCCCGCGGCGAAGAGCAGCGGCAGGCACAGGATCGCGTACCAGGGCAGGCCGGCCGCGGCGCCGCTGCCCGCCATCACCATCAGCGTGACCTCGGTGGCGGTGTCGAAGCCGATCCCGAAGAGGAAGCCGAGCGGGAACATCTGGCCGGGGCGGGAGATGGAGCGGGTGAACCGGCCCAGGAAGCGGTTCATGAAGCCCCGCGCATCAAGCCGCTGCTCCAGCTCCGCCTCGTCGAAGCGGCCTTCGCGCATCCCGCGGAACACCCGCCAGATCCCGGTCAGCGCAACGAGGTTGAGGGCGGCGATGAGGTAGAGGAACGTGCCCGAGACCGTGGTGCCGACCGTGCCCAGGATCTGGTGGGTGCGGGATTCGTCGTTGAGGAGGGCGCCGGCGAGTTGGGCACCGCCGGCGACGAGGGCGGCCATGACGACCACCACGCTGGAGTGGCCGAGGGCGAACCAGAAGCCGACCGACACGGGACGCTTGCCGTCGGCCATCAGCTTGCGGGTGGTGTTGTCGATCGCGGCGATGTGGTCGGCGTCGAAGGCGTGCCGCATGCCCAGGGTGTAGGCGGTGATGCCGAGTCCGACGCCGAAGACCTGGCTGCCGACGGAGTAGTGGTGGGGCACCACGAGCAGGAACAGCACGCCGAAGGCGACGACGTGCAGCCCGGCTATGACGGCCATCAGGCCCGCGGTGCGTACGGTGTCCTGCCGGCGCCAGCGGAACGTGGCGGGGGCAGGGGTGGTCGGGGTATCGGTGGACAGGGCCATCCGGCGGTCACGCTCCAGCACCTCGTGGATCACTTCGTGAGATGCCGTGGCCGGTCTCCTGGCTTACAGGTGCACGCGTCCATCCCCGCCTTCCCGGCCGCAGGCTGCGGTCAGTGGCGCCGTACCGCGGAGTGCGGGTACGGAAAAGGGCTGGAAACTCCCCGATCACAGTGGCGAGGGCCGCTCCGGACTGGGACCACGAGGTCCGTCACCGGTCTTCCCGAGCACCACGGCGCGCCAACCCTACGGGCCGTCCAGCGATTCCTACAAGCCTGCACAACTGTGCAGGTATCGAAGATCACATTCGGTGACCTGCAAAGATGTCCTCATGCATCTCGTCCCGGCCGAGCGCGCCGACCACCGCATCATCGACGGCCACCGCGTCTGCGACGCCATCGCCGCCATCGGTGAGCCAGGCGAGGTCCGGGCCTGGGCCGACCGCTTCGCCCTGCTCGCCGATCCCGGGCGCCTCGCCCTGCTGCTCGCCCTCCACCGGGCCGGCCCCATCGCCGTCTCCGACCTGGCGGTCGCCACCGGCATGAAGGACACCGCGGTCTCCCAGGCACTGCGCCTGCTCCGGGCCGCCGGAGTGGTGGAGGGCGCCAAGGACGGCCGGGTGGTGCGCTACCGCGTGGTCGATGACGCGACCGCGGCCCTGCTGACGCACTGCACGGCGGCACAGCCCCGGCCGGCGGAGGCATAACGCCGTGGCCCGCTGCCTGGGACAGCGGGCCACGGCGCTACGGGAAGACTCCCGGACCTGGGGCTACTTGACCGAACCGGCCATGATCCCCTGGACGAAGTGCCGTTGGAACGCGAAGAACACGATCAGCGGCACGATCAGGGACAGGAAGGCGCCGGGCGCCAGCACGCCGATGTTGCTGCCGAACTGCCGCATCTGCGACTGCAGGGCGACCGTCAGCGGCTGCGACTCGTTGTCCGCGAAGAGCAGGGCGACCAGCATGTCGTTCCAGACCCACAGGAACTGGAAGATGGCCAGACTGGCGATGGCCGGGCGGCCCAGCGGCAGGATCAGCTGGGAGAAGATCCGCCATTCCCCGCCGCCGTCCATCCGCGCGGCCTCCAGCATCTCCTTGGGGATCTCCGCGAAGTAGTTGCGCAGCAGGAAGATGGCGAACGGCAGACCGTACGCGGTGTGGAACAGGATGACGCCGGGGATGGAGCCGAACAGGCCGAGCGCGCCGAACAGTTTGGCCACCGGCAGCAGTCCGATCTGCACCGGCACCACCAGCATGGCGACCACGACCAGGAAGATCCAGTCCCGGCCGGGGAAGTCCATCCAGGCGAAGGCGTAGCCGGCCAGTGCGGCGATCACCACGACGGCGATCGTGGTGGGCACCGAGATCAGCACGGTGTTCCAGAAGGCCTGGACGATGCCCGAATCCTTCAGCAGCGCCGCGTAGTTGTCGAGCGAGAGCCGGCCGGGCGCGGTCAGCGCGGTCCACCACCCGCTGTTGGCGTTCGCCTCCTCCGTACGCAGCGAGGAGAGGAACAGGCCGGCGGCCGGGGTGAGCCAGACCAGGCCGATGACGAGCAGGAACAGCTGGATCACGGCCCGGCTGATCCGCTTCGCCGGGCGGCGGTCCGACCGCCTGCGCGGCGGGACGGTTTGCTGGGCGGTGGTCATGACTGGCTCCTGCGGAAGCGACGGATGTTGAGGGCCATGGCCGGCACCACCAGGAGCAGCAGCAGGACGCCGAGGGCGCTGCCCAGTCCCTGGTTGTTGCCGCCGCCGAAGGAGACCAGCCACATCTGCAGGGCCAGGACGTTGGCGTCCTGCTGTACGGGCCCGGGCGCGATGATGTAGACGAGGTCGAAGACCTTCATCACGTTGATCACCATCGTCACGAACACCACGCCCAGGACGGGGCCGAGCAGCGGCACGGTGATCCGGCGGAACACCTGCCACTCGTTCGCGCCGTCCATCCGCGCGGCCTCCAGCACGTCCCGCGGCATCGAGGAGAGCCCGGCGCCGATGAGGACCAGGGCGAAGCCGGTCCAGATCCACATGTAGGCGCCGATGATGGCGGGGGTGATGAGGGCCGGGCCGAGCCAGGCGATGCCCTCGTACGGCGGGGCGAAGTCCTTCGCCGGCAGCCGCAGGGCGTACGACCCCGGAGCAAGACCGGTCAGCCGGTAGGAGCCGTCGGCCGCGGTGGTCGCCGTGCCGGCCACCTTGCCACGGGAGTCGACGGCCTCGACGGTGAGCTTCGGCAGTCCGCGTTCGCCGCGGTCCACGGTGCCGGGCTTGCCGCCACCGCCGGGGGTGAAGTCGAGGTAGACCACACCGCGCAGTTCACCGTGGCCGGCCGAGGCCCCCGCGGCCCCGGCCGCGGGCCGCGCCTCGTGCGGCATGTCCTTCGGCGCCACACCGACCAGCCCGAGGTTGACGACCTGGCCGGGGCCGGTGCGGTGCGCCGTGCGGTAGCCGCCGTCGGGGAGTTTGGTCAGCTGCTTGTCGCCGAGCCGGGCCTTGGCCGTCGGGAGGGACGCGGACTCGCCCTGGAAGCTGTCGTGGATGCCGACGGTGACCGCGTTGAGCACACCGCGCTGCGGGTCCTGCTCGTACGCGAGCCGGAAGATGATGCCGGCGGCGAGGAAGGAGATCGCCATCGGCATGAACATCAGCAGCTTGAACGCCGTCTTCCAGCGGATCTTCTCGGTCAGCACGGCCAGCACCAGGCCGAGTCCGGTCAGCAGCGCGGGGGCGAAGACGACCCAGATCGCGCTGTTGCGGATGGCCCGGAGGGTGGCCGGGTCCTGGAACATCTGGGTGTAGTTGCCGACCCCGACGAAGGTGTCACCCGAGGCGTCGTACAGGCTGCGGATGACCGAGAACACGATGGGGTACGCGACGAGCGCCCCCAGCAGCAACAGCGCGGGGAAGAGGAACACCGCGGCGATCCGGCGGCGGCGCCGGACGGCGCGCCGCGCGGGGGCGGCGGCCGTCCGGCGGGGAGTGCCGCCCGGGGGGAGGGGCGGGCCGCCGCGCGTGGTGGCGGGCGGCACCGCTGAAGTGGTGGCAGGCATGGCTGGAGCCTCGGTCCTTACTTTCCGTACGCCTTGGCCGCGGCGGCTTCGAGCTTCCCGGCCGTGCCCTTGGGGTCGGACGGGTCACGCAGGAAGTCCTGCAGCAGCTTCCACTCGCCGGCGCCCTGGGTGCCGCCGAAGGCCGCCGGTGCCTGGTCGGACATGTCGAAGCGGACCGAATTCCCGGCGCCGGTCAGCGACTTGGCCGCATTGCGGGTGACCTCGTCGTGGTAGGCGGACGCCGGCACCTTCTTGTTGGGCGAGATGTACCCGCCCGCCTTGGCCCAGATCGCCGAAGCCTCGGGCGTGCCCAGGTACTTGACCAGTTCCATGGCGGCCTTCTTGTTCTTCCCGGCCTTGAGCACCACCGCGGCGTCACCACCGCTGACCACCGGCGCCTTGCCGCCGTCGACCGACGGGAACGGGAAGAACTTGGCGTCCTCGCCGACCTTCTTGTGCAGCTCGTCGGTGACCAGGGCGCTGACGAAGTCGCCCTCGTAGACCATGGCGGCCTTCTGCTCGGGGCCGAAGACCTGCTGGACGGACTCGGGGAAGTCGGTGCGCAGCGCGCCCGATCCGCCGCCGGCGACCAGGTTCTTGTCGCCGAAGAGCTTGCCGAGCGTGGTCAGCGCCTTGACCACGGAGGCATCGGTCCACGGGATCTTGTGGGCGGCCAGCTGGTCGTACTTCTGCTGTCCGGCCTGGGAGAGGTAGATGTTCTCGAACCAGTCGGTGAGCGGCCAGCCGGCCTCACCGGCGACCGAGAAGGCCGGCACACCCGAGTCGGAGAGGGTGCGGCCGGACTTCAGCATCTCCTGGTACGTCTTCGCGGGCTTCACGCCGGCCTGCGAGAACGCCTCCGGGCTGTACCAGACCGTCGACTTGTGCGACGCCTTGAAGTACAGGCCGTAGTACGTCTTGTCGACCGTGCCGTAGTCCTTCCAGACCTGCGCGAAGTTCTGCTTGGCCTCGGCACCGATCTCCGCCGAGAGCGGCGCCAGCCAGCCCTTCTTGGCGAACTGCTGCAGCACACCGACCTGCGGCACCATCACCACGTCGGGCGCGTTGCCGCCCTCGATCTGGCTGCCGACGACGGTCGAGACGTTGTCGCCGGTGGAGGAGAAGACCACCTTGGCGCCGGTCTTCTCGGAGAAACCGTCCAGCACCTTCTTGAAGTTGGTCTGCTCCACGCCGGTCCAGACGCCGGCCACGGTGAGCGTCTGGCCGCTGAGTTCCTGCTTGCCGCCGCCGGCCGAGGCACCGCCGCCGCATGCGGTGGCGGACAGCGCCAGGCCGAGCACGGCCGCGCCGGAGAGGGCGGCTCGGGTGTGTCGTACGGAGGGTCGTCTCATGGTGGTTTTCCCTTCGGGAGGACTGGCGGGGCGTCGGGGGGAGGGGTGTGGGGCTATCGGGGGGCGGGGACGGACGCGGACCCGGGGGCGTGCATCCACCAGGCGGCGGTGGAGCCGGGCAGCGTCCCCGCGGGGCAGTCGCCGCTGGCCAGCAGCGGGACGCCGGGGGCGGGGGCGGCCACCGGCTCGGTGCCGAAGTTGACGGCACAGACCAGACCGTCGCCGCGTTCGAACGCCAGCACCTGGGGCGGGGAGGGGAGCCAGCGCAGCGTTCCCTCGCCGAGCTGGGGGAGGCTGCGGCGCAGCTGCAGGCCCTCGCGGTACAGGTGCCAGAACGACCGGGTGTCGGCCAGCGCCCGGTCCGTGGCGTGGTCGGCGAACCACTCCGGCTGCGGCAGCCAGGGCCGCGCCGCGTCGGTACCCGCGGTGAAGCCGAACGGGGAGGCGTGCCCGGACCAGGGGAGCGGCACCCGGCAGCCGTCGCGGATGTGCTGCCGGCTGCCCGTGCGGTGGAATATCGGGTCGGTCAGGACCTCGTCCGGCAGGTCGACGACCTCCGGCAGCCCCAGCTCCTCGCCCTGGTAGATGTACGCCGCGCCGGGCAGCGCCAGCATCAGCAGCGCGGCGGCCCGGGCCCGGGCGGGGCCCAGTCCACTCGGTCCGCTGCTGGGTTCGGTCGCGTACCGGGTGACGGTCCGGACCTGGTCGTGGTTGTTGAGGACCCAGGTGACCGTGGAGCCGGTGCCCGCGATGTCGGTCAGCGCCTCGGAGATCACCGTGCGGAAGGTGTCGACGTCCCAGCGCGCGGTCAGCAGGTGGAAGAAGAACGCCTGGTGCAGCTCGTCGGGCCGGACGTACGCGGCCTGCTCGCTCGGGGTGCGCACCGAGACCTCGCCGACCAGCAGCCGGTCGCGGCCGTCGCGTGCGGTGTACTCCTCGCACAGGGCGCGCCAGTCGCGCCACACCTGGTGCACCTCGGGCTGGTTCCAGGCCAGCGGGTTGACCGAGTCGCGGGTCCGCTCGTCGGCCGACGGGTCGGGGGAGTCCGGGAGTTCGGGGTGCTTGAACAGCCCGGCGGCCACGTCGATCCGGAAGCCGTCGACACCGCGGTCCAGCCAGAAGCGCAGCACCTTGTCGAAGTCGGCGGGCACCGCGGGGTTGCGCCAGTTCAGGTCGGGCTGCTCGGGCGTGAACATGTGGAGGTACCACTGGCCGGCGGTCCCGTCCGCCTCGGTGACCCGGGACCAGGCGGGGCCGCCGAACATCGCCCGCCAGTTGTTGGGCGGCAGTTCACCGTCCGCCCCGCGCCCGTCGGCGAAGTGGAACAACGCGCGGGCCTCGCTGCCCGGCCCGTCCTCCAGGGCGGCGCGGAACCACGGGTGCTCGCTGGAGCAGTGGTTGGGGACGATGTCCAGCAGGACCTTCAGGCCCAGCCGGCGCGCGTCGGCCACCAGCAGGTCGAATTCCGCGAGGTCGCCGTATACCGGGTCGACGTCGCGGTAGTCGGCGACGTCGTAGCCGTGGTCGTGCTGCGGGGAGGGGTAGAAGGGGCTGAGCCAGATGCCGTCCACCCCGAGCTTCTTGAGGTACGGCAACCCCGTGCGGACACCGGCCAGATCGCCGATGCCGTCACCGGTGCTGTCGAGGAAGCTGCGGACGTAGACCTGGTAGATCACCGCGTCGCGCCACCAGCGCTGAGCCGTGTCCGGGGACGTGGTCCCGGTGGCCGGCCGGACCGCGGGGGCGGCCGGGCCGGTGAGGGGGAGGGAGGGCGCGTCTTCGGCCGGGGAGCCGTTGTCTGCGGTGGCGATGAGCATCTGCCGTGATCCCGTTCTTGCATGAGCATGCCGTGCGGCCTGCCGGGGTCGCTGTTATGCATGCATGTTAAGTAGGCATGTCTTTTCGGTGTCAACGAAAAGGAGCGAACTGTTTGCTGAGTGCCCCGATTTGTCCCGCATTTTGACGCGCGTCGAAGCTCGTCCGTTACTTAACAAGTAACTAGGGAAGGGTGAGGAGAGGTCGGGCGAGGGTCAGCCGCGGCTGACGATGGCCCGCAGTTCGCGCTCCAGGCGCGCGACGGTGGCGTCCGTGCTCAGCCGGTGGACCAGCGCGTCGTGCATGACGGCCTGCACCGCCAGGCTCACCTGGTCGTAGCGCGGGCTCTTCAGCCGCGGCCGGGCGGTCAGCACCGCCCGCTTGAGCGTCGGCAGATACGGGAACCGCCGCACCAACTGCGGATCCGCGTACAGATCGGCCCACACCGGCGGCAGCGCACCCTCGGTGAGCACCCGGCGCTGCACCGGCTCGGACGTCAGATAGGAAATCAGCGCGGCGGCCGTCTCCGGATGCCGCGAATGCGCGTTGACGGCCAGATTGGAACCGCCCAGCGCGCTGGCACCCGGCCCGTCGGGACCCGGCAGCGGCACCGCGCCGAACTTCCCCGCCACCTTCGAGGTCGGGCCGCCGGCCAGCGCGTACGCGTACGGCCAGTTCCGCAGGAACAGCAGATGGCCGTCCTGGAAGGCCCGGCGGGACTCCTCCTCCTTGTACGCCAGCGCCCGCTGGGGGATCCATCCCTCGCGCACCCCGTCGAGCAGGAACGACAGACCCCGGCGGGCCGCGGGGGAGTCCACGGTCACCCGCGTGCCCTCACCGGCGAGCACCGAACCGCCCGCCGACTGCACCGCCTCGACGACGTTGGCGGTCAGCCCCTCGTACGGCAGGAACTGGCCCGCATAGCCGTCCAGTCCGTACTTGGGCGCCACCGTCCTCGCCAACTGCGCCAACTCGGCCCAGGTGCGCGGCGGCCGGGCACCCTCCCGGTCGAGGACGTCCTTGCGGTAGTAGAGCAGCCCCGCGTTGGTCACGTACGGAACCGCATAGAGGCGGCCCCGGAAGGTGGCGGTGTCCACCACGGGCGGCAGGAAGCGCTTCAGCGGGAACCGCGCGCCGTCCACCGGCCGGATCCAGCCCGCGGCCGCGAACTCCGACGTCCAGGCCACATCGATGTTCAGCACGTCGAAGCGGGCGCTGTGCGAGCGCAGCTCGGTGACCATCTGGGCCCGGACCTCGTCGGCCGCGTCCGGCAGCTCGACCAGCGTCACCTTCTCGCGCGGGTGGTGGACGTTCCAGCCGTCGAGGACGCCGCGCAGATAGCCCGTGAGGTCGCCGCCGGTCACGAGCGTGATGGGGCCGCGGCCGTCCGGATCGCCGAGCGGCTCACCGGCCCGGGCACCCGCACTCCCCGCGAACAGCAGTGAAAACACCAGCAGAGCCCTCGTCGCGGCACGCTTCCACCGCATGGGCTCCTCCTTGAACCAGGCGTCGACGGGACACTGGACCGACAGCCCGCCCCATGTATACCTGTTAGCCATGCGGGATACTAGATGTCGCAGGGAGATACGACGACCGACCGGCTCACACCCGGATGAGATCACATAACCGGCATGTAGGGCGGGGAGGGAGAGGAAGAGCGTGCGGCTGCCACTCCTTGCTCTGTTGGTCAGTGGACCCGCACACGGCTACGAACTCAAACAGGCCCTTGAGAACCTCCTCGGCGCGGCATACCCTCAGCCGAACGTCGGCCAGATCTACGTCACCCTCAGCAGGCTGGAGAAGGCGGGCCTGATCGAGGGAGAGGACGTCGAGCAGTCGGACCGGCCCAACAAACGCATCTACCGGATCACCGCCGCGGGGCGGGAGGCGGTGGACGCCTGGTTCGACGAGGCCACCGCCGAACCGAGGGTGCGGGACGAATTCTTCATGAAGCTCGCCGTCGCCTCGCAGACCGGGACCGCGGACCGGATCGCCCTGATCAACAAGCAGCGCCGCCAGTACCTCAACACCATGCGCGACCTGTCGAAACTCGCGGCGGTGGAGGACCGGGGCAACCCGATCGCACAGCTGCTGATCGAGGGCGCGATGCTGCATCTCCAGGCGGATCTGGACTGGCTGGAGCGCTGTCAAGAGGAGTTGGAATGAACCGGGACGAGCCGTCCGGCCCGATAGTGAGGGCAGCCGGCCTGGTCAAGACCCACCGGCCGGAAGGTGCCGCCCCCGTCCACGCCGTGCGGGGCGTCGACCTGACCGTCGAGCGCGGCGAATTCGTCGCCGTGACCGGCCCCTCGGGCGCGGGCAAATCCACCCTTCTGCACCTTCTCGGCGGCCTCGACCGCCCCGACAGCGGCTCCCTGTGGCTCGACGGCCGCCAGGTCGACGGCTACCGCGAGGCCCGCTGGGCGGAGCTGCGCCGCAACCACATCGGCATCGTCTTCCAGTTCTTCAACCTGGTCTCCAACCTCTCCGTCGCCGACAACGTCGAACTCCCCGCGCTGCTGGCCGGCCGCTCCCCCCGGCAGGCCCGTACCGCCCGCACCGAGCTGCTCGACGAGCTCGGCCTGACCGGCAAGGAGAACTGCACGCCCGGCGAGCTCTCCGGCGGCGAGCAGCAGCGGGTCGCCCTCGCCCGGGCCCTGGTCAACGCCCCCAGCCTGCTGCTCGCCGACGAACCCGCCGGCAGCCTGGACAGCAAGGGCACCCGGGAGGTGCTGCGGCTGCTCGCCCGCTTCCACCGGCGCGGCCAGACCATCCTCCTGGTCACCCATGACGCCAGGATCGCCAGCGCCGCGGACCGGGTGATCAGCTTCTTCGACGGCCAGGTCGTCGACGACGCCCACCTCGGCAGCGAGCCCGGCCGCCCGGCGGCCGGGGTGTCCGACGTACTGAAGCTCCGGGGCTGACCCGTGCGAGCCGCAGCACGCTGGACCCAGGCACATCTGAGAGCACACCGCCCGGCGGCCGTGCTCATCGTGCTCGCCACCGCCGGGATCACCGTCTCCCTGCTCCTGGCCACCGCCCTCTTCTCCTACGCCACCGACCCCTGGCAGCGGATCTTCACCCAGTCCTCCGGCGCCCACGTCTGGCTCCACACCCAGGCCGGGGCCCGCGCCGGCTCGCTCGCCGCACTGGACGAGGTGCGAGCCGCCGCCGGCCCGTACCCCACGGTGCGGACGACCGCGAGCCTGCAGCCCGGCGGCGCCCGGGCGGCACTCGAACTGCGCGGCGTCCGTGGGCGTCCGGCGACCGCCGCCCCGCAGACCGTCGCGGGCCGCTGGCTCGACCCGCACACCGATGCGGGGACCACCCGGGGCATCGTGCTCGACAGCTCGGTAGCCCGGGCAATCTGGGCCAAACCGGGTGATTCCCTTGCGTTGAGCGGCTTCCCGGCGCCCCTGCACGTGGTGGGCATCGCCGACACCGCCGAAGCGCCCTTCCGGGCCGGCGAGACCCCCGGCGTCGCCTGGGTGCTCCCGCAGACCCTCGCCGCCTCCGACGCGGGCGCCGACCAGCGCGGCCGCGCCATCGGCCTCCGGCTCACCCACCCCGAGGACACCGACTACGTCGTCCAGCGGGCGGTCACCCAGCTCGGCGCCGACCAGATCACCGACGTCTCCACCTGGCGCCAGGCCAAGGCCGAGGCCGCCGGCGACAACGGTCTGCTCGCCCGGCTGCTCGGCCTCTTCGGCCTGGGCGCCCTGCTCGCCGCCGCCCTCGCCGTGGGCGGCGCCATCAGCACCAGGATCCGCGGCCACCTCCGCGACATCTCCGTCCTCAAGGCCATCGGCTTCACCCCGGGCCAGGTGGTCCGGATGTTCCTCGTCCTGCACCTCGGCTTCGCGCTGCTGGGCGTCACCCTCGGAGCTCTGGTCACCCAGCTGCTCGGCCCCCTGGTCCCGGGCCGGATCGGCGAGGCGACGGCCCTGTGGGCACAGCTCCCCGAACACGCCTGGCTGCCCCTCGCCGTATGCGGTGGCGTGGTGGCCTTCATCGGCGCGGCCACCTGCCTGACCGCATGGCGCGCCGGCCGGGTGCCACCCGTCCCGGTCGCCCGCGCCGCCGCACCCGCCGCCGGCGGCGGATCCGGCCTGACCCGGCGCGCCCTCGGCCTCAAGATCCCCCCGGCCCTGGTCCTCGGCTGGCGCGGCGCCTTCCACCGTCCCCTGCGCTCCTGGGCGGCCGTGGCGCGCCTCGCCGTCCCCCTGCTGCTCATCACCATCGCCCTGGGCGCCTGGAGCACCCTGGACCGCTTCACCTCCCGCCCGGAAAGCGTCGGCCTGGCCGCATCGCTCACCGTGCGCTCGGACTCCCTGAGCGACCAGCAGGTACACCAACTCCTCGCGAAACAGGGCGAGTTGACGTCCTACCCCGGCGCCGAGGTGCAGGCGCTGGTCCCCGGCCAGACCGGCACGATCACGCTGCGCGGCCTCGGTACCGACGCCCACCCCTACCCCTTCGCCCTCGCGGAGGGCCGCGCCGCCCACGGCCCGGACGAGGCGGTCGCCGGCGCCGGCCTGCTGGAACTCCTCGACGCACACGTCGGCGACTGGGTCCGGATGACCGTCGCCGGCCGCCCGCACGTCCTGCACCTCGTCGGCCGCAGCATCGAGACCGAAGACGCCGGCCGGGTCGTCTCCACCACCCTCGACACCCTGCGCGACGAGGGCCCCGGCGCCCCGGCGGCCCGCCCCGACTTCTACAACCTGGTCCTGCACCACGGCACCGACCCCGCCGCCGTACGCGACGCCCTCACCAAGGACTCCGCGGGCCGCCTCGAAGTACGTCAGATCCCCAACCCCGCCGACCAGCTCTCCGCGATCCGCGGCGTCGCCGCCGGACTGATCGCGGTGCTCACCCTGATCGGACTCGCGGAACTGGCGACCACGGTCGGCGCCGCCGTACGCGACCGCAGCCGCGACCTGCTCGCCCTGCGGGCCGTCGGCCTCACCCCCCGCCAGATCACCGCCGTCATCGTCTCGGCTACCGCCTTCATCACCCTGGCCGCCGCGCTCACCGGCACCGCGCTCGGCCTGCTCGCCTCCCAGTGGCTCATCGACCTCCAGGGCGAAACGAGCGGCTGGGGCACCGGCATCGCCCAACTCCCGCCGGCCGGGACCCTGGCCCTGGTCGTCGCCCTCGCCGTCACGATCTCCGCGGTGGCCGCCACCCTGCCGGCCACCCGTACGGCACGCCGACGCCTGGCGGACTCGGCGGCAGAGGTGCTGTAACGGGTAGGGAAATCCACCGGCCCGGCGGTGGGGCCAGCCGCATTCTCCTGCCGAACGCCGGCTCGTAGCGTCAGCGCCATGACGACTTCCCTCCCTGCGCCGGCGGCCTTACCCCGCCCCCGCCGCGGACTGCTGATGTTCCTGGGCCTCGCCTATCTGGGCATGTGGCTGGCCATGTCGCCGCTGCTGGCGAGCGGATTCCGGCGGAGCGACGGCCGGGCGGAGACCGGAACTCTGGAGCAGGTGTGCATCTCGGTGGCGATGCTGGCGCCGGCTCTCGCCGCGGTCCTCGTCATCCGGTTCGTCGAGCCGGCCGGTAAGGGACGGGTGCGTGACGCCCTCGCCCTGCGGTGGCCCGCACCCCCGGGACGTGCTGTGCGGGCGTGCCTGTCGGCCGTTGCCGTCCCTGCCGTCCTCACCGTCACGGCTCTCTGCATCGGCAGCGCGGTCGGTGTCTACTCCTGGGGCGAGCTGCGTGGGCACGAACTCGGTACCTGGGCGGCACGGATGCTGCCGGAGCTGGTGATCTCGCTGCCCCTGTTCTTCGGGGAGGAACTGGGCTGGCAGGGATACCTGTTTCCGCGGCTGGCGCGCGACGGGCGGGGCCTGCGCCTGGTGGGGGCGTACGTGGCCACCAGCATCGCGTTCGCCCTGTGGCACCTGCCCACCCTGCTGGTCGGCGGGCAGTATCCGGGGCAGCCCTGGTACGTGTCCGTGCCCGCGATGCTGGTGAGTTGTACCCTCGGGCTGCCGATCTTCACCTGGCTGCGGCTGCGTTCCGGGTCGGTGATCCCCGCGGTCGTCGGCCATGCCTGCGTCAGCACGGTCAGCGTGAACATGGTCAGGGAATTCGCCGACCCGCACCTCACGCTGGACCCCCTGCGCATGGGTCTCTTCGGCTGGCCCGGCTGGCTCGCCATGGGCGCGTTCGTCGCCTTCCTCGCCCTGACCGGACGGCTCCGCCCACCCTCGGACCGCACACCGCCCCACGGCCACGAGGCACAGGCACCGACCTCCGTATCTCCCTGAGAACACCGGCCTTTCATGAAGAACACCGGCCGCGGCTCCGTGGCCGTCACTCCGTGGCGGGGCCGAGCTGGACGCAGCATTCCCCCGGGCGGGGTGCGAGGACGGCCTCCACGCCGCTGACCTTCAGACCCTGCAGATATCCGGCGATGAAGGCGTGGTTCATCCCGCACACCAGGTCGGGGGCCCGGGCCGCCAGCGGGTGGAAGGGGCAGTTGCGCAGCCGGAGTTGGGTGGGCGTTTCGCGAAACGGCTCGAAGCCGTGCTGGTCGAGCATCCGCTCGCAGACGTTGAGCCCGCGTTCCGTGCCGAGTCGACCGGGGCGGGTCTGCTCCCGTTCGGCCTCGCCCAGTTCCCGGCCGCGCCGGCCGGCCGTGCGGACGGCGGCGTGGGTCGCGGTTTCGCCCTCGTCCTCGCTCAGGACGGCCTCCAGCAGGAGCTCGGCGAGGAGCTCGTGGCGGCGGTCGGGGATGCTGACGCGGATCTCGCTGTCGGTGGGTTCGTAGACCTTGGGCTGACGGCCGACCTTCCGGATACCGCCGGGCGAGGCGTACCGGGCGCGCAGCAGACCGGCGTCCACCAGCTTGTCGAGATGGAAGGCGGCGAGCTTACGGGAGATGCCCACGCTGGCGGCCGCCTCGTCCCGGGTGACGGGGCGGCCCTGGCGCCGGATGAACGCGAACATCTGCCGCCGGGAGTCCTCATTGAGGACGCTCACGGACTCGATCGCGGCGTCGTCCGGGCGCCTCTGCGGTGTTGCGTCGGGATCCACCCCTCCACAATAACGCGCACACCGGTAGGTCCAACCAGTAAATCGTCGACTTGTGCGGCGCTCACCTGCCCGTCTTGACGCCCCTCCGGAATAAGACCAAGATTTGTTGGTGAAAAAGGAGGTGGTCGGCATGGCTGAACCGTTGCCCGGCCGCGCCAAGCGGCCGGTGAGTGCCGCACTGGCCGGTCCGTACGGGCACCCGTTCCATCCGATCCTGGTCACGGTCCCCATCGGCGCGTGGGTCGGCAGCGTGGTCTTCGACATCGCTTCGCACCTCGTGCACGAGCCGGCCTTCCTGGCCCAGGGCGCGATGTGGCTGATCGCGCTGGGCGTGATCGGCGCGCTGGTCGCCGCGACGGTGGGGTTCCTGGACCTGTTCGCGATTCCGCCCGGGACCCGGGCGTTCCGCGTCGGTCTGCTGCACATGACGCTGAACCTGCTGGTCACCGCCGCATACGCGGGCAACTTCCGGTGGCGGCACGCCGGCCACGGGCCCGCGGGCAGCGTCGGGGCCGGGATGCTCACGCTGAATGCCGTGAGCCTGGTGGTCCTGGGCGTCTCGGGATACCTGGGCGGGAAGCTCGCCTACCGCTACGGGGTGCGGGTCGCCGACGAGACCACGCAGGCCGAGGGCTTCGTTTCCGGACGGCCCGGAGCGGACCGAAGCGCCGACTGACCTTCCCCTCCACCGCGCTCGCGCGTCGTCGCGGACGCGGTGCCCAACCCGTTCACCAAGAGGCGTAAGAGGAGTCCCGATGGACATCGCCGCACTGATCGCTTGGCTGATCACCGCCCTGGGCGGCTTCTACATGCTCGGTACCTGGCTCTCCCGCGGAGGAGCCTCCGGCGGCACCAGCCGGCTGCCCGTCCCGGTCGTCTTCGGACACTTCGCGCTGGCCGCGGCCGGCCTGGTCGTCTGGATCGTCTACCTGGTCACCGACAAGGACGCGCTGGCCTGGACCGCCTTCGGCCTGCTCGTGCCCGTGGCCCTGCTCGGCTTCACGATGCTGGCCCGTTGGCTCCCCGTCCACCGGGCCCGCGCCGCCGCCGAGGCCACCGCGGGGACGCAGACCGCGCCCGCCGAGCGGCACTTCCCCGTACCGGTGGTGGTCGGCCACGGCCTCTTCGCCGTCCTCACGGTCGTCCTGGTCCTGCTCACCGCCCTGGGCATCGGTGGTAGCTGAGATGACCCGGCAACCTCAGGCCGCCATGGACCTCGTCCCCGAGGATCCGGAGACACCGATCCCCGCCCCGGCCGCGTTGCGCGTCGTCCACGAAACGGACGGCATCGATCTGGCCGCCGCCGAACGCGCGGCGGGACGGTTCCTGCAGGCTCTCGGCATCTCCACCGACAACGAGAGCCTGCGCGGGACCCCCGGCCGCATGGCCCGCGCGTACGCGGAGCTGTTCAGCCCCCGCCCCTTCGACCTCACGACGTTCCCCAACGACGAGGGGTACGACGAACTGGTGCTGGCCCGCAGCATCCCGGTGCGGTCGGTGTGCGAGCACCATCTGCTGCCGTTCGTCGGCACCGCCCATGTCGGCTACCTGCCCGGACGGCGGATCCTGGGCCTGTCCAAACTGGCCCGGGTGGTCGAGCACTTCGCCTGCCGCCCCCAGGTCCAGGAACGTCTCACCAAACAGGTCGCCGACTGGTTGCAGACGCAGCTGGACCCCAAGGGCGTGGGCGTCGTCATCGAAGCCGAACACACCTGCATGACCCTCCGCGGCGTCCGGGCCACCGGCTCCAGCACCCTCACCTCCACCCTCCTGGGCACCCTGCGCCACGACGCCCGCTCACGCGCCGAATTCCTCGCACTGAGCGGCCTGCCCACCCGATAGGCCGTACCCAACGGGCCCCTGAATGGCCCTCCTTCACCCCGCCGCTGCACTTCACCTCGTGACGGCACGTCACTTCGCCTCGTCCCGGAACGTACCGAAAGATCACCGCATGGAAATCTGGATCAATCCCGCTTGCTCCAAGTGCCGGTCCGCCCTGTCACTGCTGGACGCGGAAGCAGCGCAGTACACGGTGCGGTACTACCTGGAAGACCCGCCGACCGTGGACGAACTCGACGCCGTCCTTGAGCGGCTGGGACTGGAACCGTGGGACATCACCCGCCTCGGCGAACCCGCCGCGGCCGAACTGGACCTCGCCACGTGGTCGCGTGAACCCGCCGACCGCGCCCGGTGGATCGAGGTGCTGGCCGCCCGTCCCGCACTGATCCAACGTCCGATCATCACCGCCGACGACGGCACAGCGGTGGTGGCCCGCTCACCGGAATCGGTGCGCTCGGCCCTGCGGTAGCCCGGCATATCGAGTGCCCCCGCCGTGCTGCTCGCGGGCGGGGGCGCATCAGCGGCCACCGAGCAGGTGCTCGACGTTCTCGGCGGACCGCTCAGGGAGGGGTACATCCAACGCTGGCGCGGCTGAGTCGGCCGGTCGTGGGCGGCCAGCCGACCCCCCGACCCCCGACCTCCCGACCTGCTGACCTGCTGACCTGCCGGGTCAGGCGGTCAGTCGGCGGACCAGGGTGACGAGGCTCTCGCGCTGGGCCTCCGGTCCCGCCTCGGCAACGGCGGGCATGAGCATGCAGGTCAGCTGCGGCAGCGTGAACCAGGATGCGGTCAGTGCGATCACCGCGTGCATCAACTGGCCGGCGCCGACCTCGTCGTTGAGGGTCCCGGACTTCTGGGCCCGGGCGACCGCGGCGATCTTCTCGTCATAGTGGCCGGTGCGTTCGGACTCGGCGACCACCCGGTCCCGGTACTGCAGGCCCTCCCAGGCGAGCAATCGCACGAAATGCGGGTGCTCGCGGTGGTAGTCGAAGACCCGGCCCGCATAGTCGCCCAGGTCCTGGGCCTGTTCGGTGGTGAGGGGCACCGCAGCCGCGATCTTCTGCAGTTCGGATTCCTGCACCGCCACGAACAGCTTTTCCTTGCTGCCGAAGTACTGGTAGATCCGCTCCTTGTTGACACCCGCCCGGGTCGCCACCCGCGCCACCCGGGCGCCTTCCGGGCCGAACTCGGCGAACTCCTCCACCGCCGCATCGAGCAGGAGTTGTTTCGTGCGTGCTGTGTCCCAGGCCATGCCTCCACCCTAACCCACCTCCAACCAAAGGGTTGGACTTCTCTTGCGTGGCTGTGCCAGACTCCAACTCGACGGTTGGAGAACTGCTCCGACCCATCTGACCGGGGGAATCCATGTCCACATGCACGTGCGCGTCCAGGTCCACGTCCGAGTCCCTGAGCACGCCTGCTCGCGTCCCGTCCGTCCACCGTCGGGCGCTGATCACCTGGCTCGCCGTCTACCCCACGATCACGGTCGTCCTCGGTCTGCTCGGCCCGGCCACCGCCCATCTGCCGCTCGCGCTGCGGACGCTGATACTCACCGCGATCGTCGTCCCCGTCGCCGCCTACGCCCTCATCCCCCTGCTGATGAAAGCCAACGCCGCACTCACCCGCCGCTGACTCGCTTGTGGTCGACGGCGCCGATGCGGAGGGTCGCCGAGCGGGCCGGTGTGTCGAGGTGGGTGCGCGCCTGCGCGACAGGACCACCCGCGCCGTCGCCTCCTGCCAGGAACAACTCCGTGTGCCGTGCCGTCAGTTCCCGTCCGAGCTGTGACATTCCTCCGACCCGCCGCGCCTTCCCGCCGCCCCCGCCACCTGCGCATACTCCAGGACCGCCTCGCCCTCAACTGCCATGAGGCGAGGGAAGAAGGGGATGGAGCGGATGGGAAAGATGACAACGGACACGGTCTCCGCGGCGGCCGCCGGCACCTGGCTGCTCGGTGATCGAGAGGTCAACCGGCTCGGCCTGGGCGCCATGCGTCTGACCGGCAGCGCCGCCTTCCACGAGGGCGTCCCCAGCGACCGCGCCCAGGCGACCGCGGTACTGCGTCGCGCGGTCGAGCTGGGCGTGAACCACATCGACACCGCGGCGTTCTACTTCTCCCGGCTGCGCTCCGCCAACGAGCTGATCAACTCGGCGTTGGCGCCGTACCCGGACGACCTCGTCATCGCCACCAAGGTCGGCCCGGCCAGGGACGCCTCCGGTGACTGGGCCGCCCCCGCGCGGCCCGACCAGCTGCGCGGCCAGGTCGAGGAGAACCTGCGCCAACTCGGCCGCGACCACCTCGACGTGGTCAATCTGCGCCT
Source organism: Streptomyces sp. NPDC107765 (assembly GCF_055657085.1). NCBI lineage: Bacteria > Bacillati > Actinomycetota > Actinomycetes > Kitasatosporales > Streptomycetaceae > Streptomyces > Streptomyces sp. NPDC107765. The sequence continues at coordinate 70,837 of NZ_JBVKBL010000006.1, forward strand.
GATGGGCCAGGAGTCCCTCAGCGAGCACATCGGTGCCCTCGCCGAGCTGCGGGAAGCCGGCCTCATCCGCCACCTCGGCATCTCCCACGCCCGCCCGGAGCACCTCGCCGAAGCCCTGGCGATCGCACCGGTGGTGTGCGTCCAGAACCGCTTCGGAATCGACGCGCCGCACGGCGCACGGATGCTGCGGGAATGCGCCGCACGCGGCATCGCGTTCGTGCCCTTCTTCTCCCTCGCCGGGGAGGGACGCGAGGCGGGAGCCGTCCGTGCCGAGCCCGACGAGGTCCGCACCGTCGCCCGCGCCCACGGTGCCTCACCGGCACAGGTACGTCTGGCCTGGACCCTGAAGCAAGGCACCCATGTGCTGGCCATCCCGGGAACGGGAAACCCGGATCACCTGGCCGACAATGTGGCAGCGGGCGCACTGCGGCTGACGGAGGAAGACTGCCGGCTCCTCGACGCGATCGGCCGCGCCGCATCCTGATGCCGGGAGCGCGGTTGAGGGCTCCGCGGCGCACGCCGGGCGCGTTCCGCTTCACCCCGGAATGCGCCACTCGTCGTCGTCCGCACCCCCGTGAACGCGGGCTGAGGTACGCGCCGGTAGCCGCGCCCGGCCTTCAACTGTTCGGTTCCACTTCACTTTTGAAGTTCTGACAACTTCACGACGGCCCTCCTACGGTTGCCTCGCTTCACACGAGAAACGCCACTCCCCGCACCGTTCACGGCTCTTTCTCGGAGGTCCGCTGTGTCCCTGTCCATGCTCGCCCGCATACGACGGCCCCGCCGGTCCGTCTCGATCTTCGGTGCCACCGGCCTCGTGGCCGCCTCGCTCGGGCTGTGGGGCAGCGCCCCCGGTGTCGCGCAGGCCGCGGCACTGCCGACGCCCGACCACGTCGTGGTCGTGGTGTTCGAGAACCACGCCTACGAGCAGGTCATCGGCAGTTCGAGCGCTCCGTACCTGAACAACACCCTCAAGGCCGGTGGTGCCAACCTCACCAACTCCTTCGCACTGACCCACCCCAGCCAGCCCAACTACCTGGACCTCTTCTCGGGCGGCACCCAGGGCGTCACCGACGACAGCTGCTACACCCCGCAGTTCTCCGGCGCCGCCAACCTCGGCTCGGAGCTGACGGCCGCCGGCAAGTCCTGGGGCAGCTACAACGAGGGCCTGCCCTCCGAGGGCTCCACGACGTGCACCAACAGCGCCACCAAGTACGCCCGGAAGCACAACCCGTGGTTCGCGTTCAACAACGTGCCGCTGAACACCGCCCACACCTTCAGCCAGTTCCCGACGAACTACAGCACGCTGCCGAAGGTCTCGTACGTCGTGCCGAACCTGTGCAACGACATGCACGACTGCTCGATCACCACCGGCGACAACTGGCTGAAGAACAACCTCGACGCCTACGCCCAGTGGGCCAAGAACAACAACAGCCTGCTCCTCGTCACCTTCGACGAGGACGACCGGGCCCACAACAACCACATCGCCACGGTGCTGTACGGAGCGCACGTCACCCCGGGCAGCTCCTCCTCCGCGACGTACAACCACTACAACGTCCTCAGGACCGTCGAGGACCTGGCCGGCCTGACCACGCACGCCGGCAACGCCGCCTCCGCCTCCGACATCACCGGCGTCTGGAACTGACCACCGTGTACGTAGCAGACAGCCGTACCACCCCTGCTCCGGCCGACCCGGGTACCCGCCCGGGCGGCCGGGGCAGGGCCCTGCCGCACACCAAGGCCGTGACCGCGCTGCGGGCCGTGCCCCGGACCGTGTTCGTCCTCGGCACGGTCAGCCTCATCACCGACATCTCCTCCGAGATGGTCACCGCCGTCCTCCCGCTGTACCTGGTCGCCGCACTGGGTCTGTCCCCGCTCGGCTTCGGCCTGTTGGACGGGGTCTACAACGGCGTCAGTGCCCTGGTCCGGCTGGTCGGCGGCCATCTCGCCGACCGCGGTGGACGGCACAAGGCCGCTGCCGCCGCGGGGTACGGGCTCTCCGCGCTGTGCAAACCGCTGCTGCTGCTGGCCCACAGCGTGCCGCTGATCAGCCTGGTCCTCGCCGCCGACCGCACGGGCAAGGGGCTGCGTACGGCACCGCGCGACGCGATGATCTCGTTGGCCTCCAGCCCCCGGACCCAGGGGCGTTCGTTCGGTGTGCATCGTGCGATGGACACCGCCGGAGCCCTGCTGGGGCCGGTCACCGCCCTCGCCGTCCTGCGGGTGGCGGCCGGGGGCTACGACGCGGTGTTCACCGTGAGCTTCTGCGTCGCCGTGACGGGTGTCCTGGTCCTGCTGCTCTTCGTGCCGGGCCGGACCCCGACGGCCGGTACCGCGGCTCCCGGCGCCCGGGTCTCCCTGGCCGCGGCGGTCGGCCTGCTGCGCCGGGCCGAGCTCCGGCGGCTGACCCTGTGCGCGCTGCTGCTGGGGCTGGCCACGGTCTCCGACTCCTTCCTCTACCTGCTGCTGCAGCGACGCCTGGACCTGGCCCAGGAGTGGTTCCCCCTGCTGCCGGTCGTCACGGCGGGCTCCTTCCTGCTGCTGGCCGTCCCGCTGGGGAAGGCCGCCGACCGCTGGGGCCGCCGGCGCACCTTCCTGGCCGGTCACCTGGGCCTCCTCGCCGCGTACGGCCTGGTGCTGGCGCCGTTCCACGCGCCGGCGTTGCCCCTGGTGGCCGTGGTGCTCGTCCTGCACGGCGGGTTCTACGCCGCGACCGACGGGGTGCTGATGGCGGCGGCTGCCGGGGTGACGCCGCCGGAGCTGCGCTCCAGCGGCCTGGCCCTCGTCCAGACCGGACAGGCCGGGGCCCGCTTCGCCTGCTCCGTACTCTTCGGCGCCGCCTGGACGGCGTGGGGGGACCGGACCGCGCTGTCCGCCGCCGCGGTGGCGCTGGCGGCGAGCGCGGCGGTGTGCGCCCTGCTCCAGCCGCTGCGTACGACGACGGAGGTGGCGACGACGGAGACGGCGGCGACGGAGGCGGCCGCGACGCAGGAAGGCCCTTCGGCACCCTCCACCGCGGTCGCCCCGCCCACGACCGCCTCTGCCGACCCTGCGCCCGCGACCACCCCTGCCGACCCCGCGCCCAAGACGGAGGCCACCGGATGACCGCCCGTACCCGCATCGTCGTCCTGCTCGTCGCCGTGCTGGTACTCGGCGGTGTCGCCGTGGGCTCCGTGCTGCGGGCCGCCGACCAGGCGCATCGCAAGGACCAGCAGCAGACCACCGGCCCGCAGGTGAGCGCGGGGCAGGTGGCACTGGCCGGAGCGGCCCCGGCGCGGAGGCCCCGGCTGGTCTTCCGCAGCACGCTGTGGGGGCCGCACCGCGACGAGCTGGTGTCCGTACCGGTCTCCGACCCCGCCGGCCCACGCACCGCATCCGGCCTCCGCTGCCTGCGCTTCCACACCGCCGCCGGCACCGGCAGTTGTCTGCGTGCGGTGCCCGGTGCGACGGCCGGCCATTATGAAGCCGTCGTGCTGGACTCCCGGCTGCGGGCCCGCAGACACGTCCCCCTGGTCGGGAGCCCCACCCGGACCCGGGTCTCGCCCAGCGGGCGGATGGTGGCGTGGACCGTGTTCGTCAGCGGAGAGTCGTACACCGGGCTCAACTTCTCCACCCGCACCTCGATCCTCGACACCCGCGACGGAAAGCTCCAGGCCGACCTGGAGTCCTACCGCGTCATCAAGAACGGGCAGCCGTACCGGAGCCCGGACATCAACTTCTGGGGAGTGACGTTCGCCGACGACGGGCACTTCTACGCCACCCTGGCCACGCGCGGCACCGCCTACCTGGTGCGCGGCGACATCGCCCGGCGCACGGTGACCGTCCTCCGCGGCAACGTCGAATGCCCGTCGCTGTCGCCGGACGGGACCCGACTGGCGTTCAAGAAGCGGGTGCCGGGCCTTCCGGCGGACGCGCCCTGGCGCCTGTACGTGCTGGACCTGCACAGCATGCGCGAGCACCCGCTGGCCGAGCGGCGCAGCGCCGACGACCAGGCCGTCTGGCTGGACGACCACACCGTCGCCTACGCCCTGCCCGGCGACTTCGAGACCGACGCCTGGTCCGTCCCCTCCGACGGCACCGGCCACCCCCACCGCCTGATGCCTGCGGCCCAGGCGCCGTCCGCGGTCCGCTGACCTGCGGTCGCGGCCGGGCCAGGGGCTCAACCCACCCCGACTGGACGGCGATTGGCCGCCCGGCTAAGGTTTTGGCCATGCGGTCAGAAAATAATCCGAGCGGCCAGGCGGGCTCCGTCTCCGTCCCGGCGGGCGGGGCGGGCGACCTGAAGTCGCAGGAGCCCGAACGCTCCTTCATCGAGAAGGCGCGTCGGGCCCAGATCATGGATGCGGCCGTCGAGACCATCGCGGTACGGGGGTTCGCGAAGGCCTCACTGGCGCAGATCGCCGAGCGGGCGGGGATCAGCAAAGGGGTGATCTCGTACCACTTCGCCGGCAAGGCCGAGTTGATCGAGCGGCTCGTCGAGCAGATCTACGACGGGATCGGCGCGTTCGTCGAGGCCCGATTGGAGAAGGAGGCCGGGGCGACGGCCTGGCTGCGGGTCTATGTGGAGTCGGTGGCCGCGTACATGCAGGACCACCGGTCCCAACTCGCCGCGCTCGGCGAGATCTTCAGCAACTTCCGTACCGAGGACGGGGCCCTGCGCTACGGCGTCGCCTCCAGCGAGCCGCTGTACGTCGGGCTGGAGGGGGTCTTCCTGGAGGGGCAGCGCAACGGCGAGTTCCGCGACTTCGACGTGCGCGTCATGGCCGTCAGCCTCCAGGCCGGGATCGACCACATGTTCGCGTACTGGAGCGCCCATCCCGAGCACGACCTGGCGGCCCATGCCCGCCAACTCGCCGACCTCTTCGAGCACGCCACCCGCGCGGACGCGCCACGGGACACGACCGGCAGCGGCACCGAACAGCACTGAACGACACACCAGCAGCACCGCACAGCCATGGACTGCACAGCTGTGAACTGCACTGAACGGGGAGAACTTTCATGACGGACGATCTGGCCCGCCCGGCCCCGGCGGTGGGGCCCGAGCCGGCCACCGGGCGGCCGAAGGCCGCCGCCCGGCTGCTCTACATCGACAATCTGCGCATCGTGCTGACGGTACTGGTGGTGCTGCACCACACCGCCGTCACCTACGGCAACATCCCGGCCTGGTACTACACCGAGCCCGCCAAGGACGGCTCCGGGCTGCTCCTGGATGTGTTCGTCATGTTCAACCAGGCGTTCTTCATGGGGTTCTTCTTCATGATCGCCGGCTTCTTCACACCGGCCTCCTACGCACGCAAGGGCACCCGGCCGTTCCTCCGGGACCGCCTCAAGCGGCTGGGCATTCCGCTCCTCGCCTTCCTCCTGCTGATACGTCCGCTGGTGGGCTTCGGCGGCTATGCCGATCTGCGGGCGGAATTCGCCGAGCAGGGCAAGGACCTTCCCTACTGGCTCTACTACCTCCTGAGCTGGGACGCGGGGCCGATGTGGTTCGTCGAGGTGCTGCTGGCGTTCTCCCTGGTCTACGCCCTCATGCGGCACCGGCGGGCGCGCCGCCGCACGGGCGTCGGCGGGGAGGCCGGCACGGCCGGGCGCGCGCCCGAGCGGGCCCCGCGGCCGCTCGCCATCGTCGTCTTCACCCTCGGCCTGGCCCTCGCGACGTACCTGTGGCGGATCGTCGTTCCGAGCGGCAGCTACCTGCCCTTCCTCGGCCTGCCCACCCCCAGCTTCATGCCGCAGTACGCGAGCTTCTTCGTCCTCGGCGTGCTGGCCCACCGCCGTGGCTGGCCGCAGACCCTCTCCCGGGTCGCGGGGCGGGTGGGGTTCGTCGTCGCCACCGTGGCGACGCTCGCGTACCTGCCCGTCGCCCTCACCGCCGGGGACGGCGCGCTCGACGGACACGGCAGCTGGCAGTCGCTGGCCGGGGCCGCGTGGGAGTCGACGTTCGCGGTCGGCGCCGTCCTGGGACTGACCGTCCTGTTCCGGGAGCGGTTCCAGCGGCAGGGCCCGGTCGCCATGTTCCTCTCCCGCCATGCCTTCGCCGTCTACCTCACCCATGCGGCCGTGCTCGTCGGACTCGGCTACGCCTTCCGCTGGCTGCACGCCCCGGCGGCCGTGAAGTTCGCCCTGGTCGCCGCCCTGGCCCTGCCGCTGTGCTGGGCCGTGGCCTACGCCGTCCGCTCCCTGCCCCGCGCGGACCGGGTGCTGTGACGCCGTAGCCGTCCTTCGGTGGCAGTGGCCCCTGTTCCTGGCCCGGGTCAGGAACGGGGGCCTTTCCGGGTCGACCGTCCCGCTCATCCCAGCGGCTTGTCCAGAACTGCCTTGGTGTGGCTGAACGTCTCCAGTGAGTACTCGCCGTGGTAGCGCCCCATACCGCTCTCGCCGACCCCGCCGAACGGCAGGTCGGGCGCGGTGAGATGGGCGACCGGCAGCCCGAAGGTGAGCGCGCCGGAGGAGGTCTCGGTCAGGAGACGGTGCTTGGTGGCGTCGGAGTCGGTGAACGCGTACAGCGCCAGCGGCTTGTCCCGGTGGTTGATGAAGGTGATCGCCGCGTCCAGGTCGGGCACCGGCACGATCGGCAGGATCGGGCCGAAGATCTCCTCCTGCATCACCGGGGCGTCGGGGGAGACGTCGGCGAGGACGGTGGGGGCCAGGTAGCGGTCGGCGCGGTCGTGGGTGCCGCCGAAGACCGTGCGGCCGCTGTCGAGGAGGGCGGTCAGACGGTCGAAGTGGCGCTCGTTGACGATCCGTCCGTACTCGGGCGCGCTGGCCGGGTCGGCTCCGTAGGTCTCGTGTACGGCCTCGGCGAGGTGCTCTTCGATGTCCCGGGCGGTGTCGCCGATGGCCAGGACGTAGTCGGGGGCGACGCAGGTCTGGCCGGCGTTGAGGAACTTGCCGGTGACCAGCCGCCGGGCCGCCGCGGCCAGATCCGTACCGGCGTCGAGGACGACGGGGCTCTTGCCGCCCAGTTCCAGCGTGACCGGTGTCAGGTGCCGGGCGGCGGCGGTCATCACGATCCGGCCGACGGTGCCGTTGCCGGTGTAGAAGATGTGGTCGAAGCGCTGGGCCAGCAGTGCGGTGGTCTCCGGGACGGCGCCCTCGACGACGGCCACCGCGTCCGCGTCCAGGTGGCGCGGCAGCAGCCGGGCGAGCGCGGCCGAGGTCGCGGGGGCGAGCTCACTGGGCTTGACGACGGCGCAGTTGCCCGCGGCGAGGGCGCCGACGAGCGGGGCGAGCGCGAGCTGCAGCGGGTAGTTCCAGGGCGCGATCACCAGGACGACGCCGAGCGGTTCGCGGACGACCCGCGCGGTCGCCGGGAGCAGCCGCTCGGGCAGTGCGGCGGGCCGGGGCGCCAGCCAGTCGTCGAGCCGGTCGAGGGTGTGGTCGATCTCCTGGAGGGTGAAGCCGATCTCGGTGCGGTACGCCTCCTCGGGGCCCTTGCCGAGGTCGGCGGCCAGCGCGGCGAGGAGCTCGTCGCGGTGGTCGGTGAGCAGCGTGCGCAGGGCCGTGAGCTGGCCGCGCCGCCAGTCGGTGCCGGTGGTGCGGCGGGTGGCGAAGGTGGTGCGGAGCCGGTCGACGACGGCGGCGGCCGCGTCGAGGGCGCCCGCGTCCGGGGCAGAGGTGGTGGTGTGGGATGTCATGTCGCCGAGGCTACTTGAAACGAAAAATTTTCGTTTCGTAATGAGGGGTCGGTAGACTCCCGGTGTGGGCGAACGCACCGAGAGCAACCAGACCGCGGCGGCCGGGCGGGGCGCCGCCCGTGGCCGCCCGCGGGACACCGAACGCGACCGGGCCCTCCTGGAGGCCACCGTCCAGGTCCTCCAGGAGAGCGGCTACGGCGGACTGACCACGGCCGCCGTGGCGAAACGGGCCGGGGTCTCCACCGCGACCCTCTACCGTCGCTGGCGTTCCAAGGAAGACCTGGTCGTCGGCACCGCCGTGCGCTGGGCGAGCGACCTCGGCCCTCAGCCCGACACCGGCAGCCTCGAAGGCGACCTGGCCGCGCTGCTCCGGGACAAGGCCGAGACGCTGGAGGGCCCCGGCGGCCGGCTGCTGCACGTCCTGATCGGTGAGTCCGCCCACAACGAGGCGCTGGCCCGGGTGCTGGACACCGCGATCATCGAGCCGGTCCGCGACCGGGCCGCCACCGTCGTGCGCCGCGCCGTCGACCGCGGCGACATCCCGCCCCTGGAGCACGCCCACGTCCTCGCCGACCTGGTCGTCGGCTCGATGGTCAGCCGCCTCTTCCTCACCCCCGATGCGGCACACCGGGCCACCGCGGACGGCCCGTCGTCCGGCGAGGCAGCGATCAGCGAGCTCCTCCCGTTCCTGCTGCGCGCCCTCGGCGCACGGACGGGGCCGACCGGGACCGGCGCACCCGTACCGCCGAACCGCTGACCTTCCTGGCCGGGCCGCCAGCTGTGCGGACTTCCCCCCTTGGGGAGGCGGGATTTGCCTTGGAGTGGACTCCAGCCTCCACACTGGCCACGACGGCAGCCCGTGCCGTGGACGGAAAGGCGGCAGCTGATGGAGACGACGAACGGGACGGGGCACCCCCTGCCCTACGACACCTATCGGCAGGCGATCGAGCGGGAGACCCTGCGCTTCGCCGAGGTGGTCCACGGCGCAGACCCGGCGACCCCCGTGCCCGCCTGTCCCGACTGGACGCTGGCCGAGCTCGCCCGGCACGTGGGATCGCTGCAGCGCTGGTTCTGCGCGCTGCTGACCCAGCTGGTGCAAGAGCCGCCGCGCAGCCGCGACGTGGAACTGGGGCTGCCGGACCGCACGGAGGAGTACGCCGGCTGGGTGGCCGCGGGAGTGCCCACCGTGGCCGCCGTACTGCGGAACACGGACCCCCAAGCGGCCATGTGGGCCTGGGGAGAGGACCAGCACGCGCGGTTCTGGGCCCGCCGGATGCTGTTCGAGACGCTGGTGCACCGGGTGGACGCGGAGCGTGCCGTCGGCCACGAGTCGGCCATCGACCCCGCGCTGGCCGCGGACGGGGTGGACGAATTCCTGGTCAATCTGCCGTATGCGGGCCTCTTCGCTCCGGAGGTGGCGAAGCTGCGGGGTGACGGCGAGGTCATCGCCTTCCGGTGCGCCGACCCCGCCGACGCCACCGGCGAGGAGTGGCGGGTGCGGCTGGATCCGGACGGCTTCCGCCTGCTGCCACGGGCGGGCGCCGACACCGACCCGGGTGACGCCGCGTCATCCGCCCCGCGGGCGACGGTACGAGGGCAGGCGGCGGACCTCCTGCTGCTGCTCTACGGGCGGCGTACGTACCAGGACACCGCCTTCACCGTCTCGGGCGAGGGCGCGGTACTCGACCGCTGGTTCGCCCAGACGGCCTTCTGAACCGCCCTGAACCACCGTGAACCGCTCGGAGGGAACGACGGAGGGCGCCTGATGGCCGCAGACGCCCTCCGTTCCTCCCGGACCCCCGCTCGGTACTCAATCGAGCGGAACCTCGGTCCTCCACTTCGTGCCGGTGAACGGGGGACCGCTGGTGGGCGCGAGGCCCACGGTGCCGTCGCCGGTCCGGCCGTCGAGGAAGCGGTTGCCTTCGACGGCGCCGAGGCACTTGTAGAACCGCACACCGCCGTCGAGCCGGGTGGCGAGCCATCTGGTGCCGGTGAACGGCGGATTGATGTGGGGTGCGAGGCCCACCGTGCCGTCGGCGGTGCGGCCGTCGAGGAAGCGGTTGCCGGGTATCTCCCCGAGGCACTCGAAGACCACCACGTCAGGTTCGTGGGAGAGGGCCCTGACGTTCCACATCGTGCCCGAGAACGGTGGGCCGGTATGGGGAGCGAGGCCCACGGTCCCGTCGCCGGTACGACCGTCCAGGAAGCGGTTGCCCGGTACGTCTCCCAGGCATCTGAGGAAAGTCATCACGGGCTCCCTTGGAGCTGGGTTCCCCTCTCCACCATGCCCTCATCCCGGCACTACCCGCAACCGGGGCGGCGGCCCATCAACTCCGGCCGCGCGGAGCCGACTTCCGTCCCGGCCGACCGCGGTTCAGGACCGGGCGCGGAAGGTGCGCAGCCGCAGTGAGTTGCCCACCACGAAGACCGACGAGAAGGCCATCGCCGCGCCCGCGATCATCGGGTTGAGCAGACCGGCCGCCGCGAGCGGCAGGGCGGCCACGTTGTAGGCGAAGGCCCAGAAGAGGTTGGTACGGATCGTGCCGAGCGTCTTGCGGGCGAGCCGGATCGCATCCGCCGCGGCCCGCAGGTCTCCTCGTACCAGGGTGAGGTCACCGGCCTCGATCGCCGCGTCCGTGCCCGTCCCCATGGCCAGTCCCAGATCGGCCTGGGCGAGCGCGGCGGCGTCGTTGATCCCGTCACCCACCATGGCGACGCTGCGCCCCTCCGCCTGGAGGCGCTTGACCACGTTCACCTTGTCCTCGGGCAGCACCTCGGCGATCACCTCGTCGATGCCGACCTCCGCGGCGACCGCCCCGGCCACCGTCCGGTTGTCGCCGGTGAGCAGAATCGGGGTCAGGCCGAGGGCCCGCAGTCGGCGGACGGCCTCCGGGCTGCTTTCCTTGACGGCGTCCGCCACTTCCAGGACGGCCCGCGCCGCACCGTCCCAGGCGACCGCGATCGCCGTACGACCCGCCGCCTCCGCCTCGGCCCGGGCACGCTCCAGTTCGGCCGGCAGGTGGATCGCCCACTCGGCGAGCAGCTTGGGCCGGCCGACGAGGACCGCGTGCCCCTCGACGACGCCCTGGACGCCGAGCCCGGCGACATTGCCGAAGCCCTCCGGCGCGGGCAGGACACCGACCTTCTGCCGGGCCCCTTCGGCCACCGCGCGGGCGATCGAATGCTCGGACGCGTGCTCCAACGCCCCCGCGAGCCGGAGGACTTCACCCTCGTCCTCGCTGGTGTGGACGCCGACGAGGGTCATCCGTCCCGTCGTGACCGTGCCGGTCTTGTCCAGCACGACGGTGTCGACCTTTCGGGTGGTCTCCAACACCTCGGGCCCCTTGATCAGGATGCCCAGCTGGGCACCACGCCCGGTCCCGACCATGAGGGCGGTCGGAGTGGCGAGCCCGAGGGCGCACGGGCAGGCGATGATCAGGACGGCGACGGCAGCGGTGAACGCGGCCGTCAGCCCCGCCCCGTTGCCGAGCCAGACGCCGAAGGTGGCGAGCGCCAGCGCGATCACGATCGGTACGAAGACCGCAGAGATCTTGTCCGCCAGCCGCTGGGCGGCGGCCTTCCCGTTCTGTGCGTCTTCCACGAGCCTGGCCATACGGGCGAGTTGGGTGTCTGCGCCGACCCGGGTGGCCTCGACCAAGAGCCGCCCGCCGGCGTTCAGCGTGGCACCGGTGACCGCATCGCCGACGGAGACCTCGACCGGGACCGACTCGCCGGTGAGCATCGACGCATCCACCGCCGCCGAGCCCTCGACCACCGTTCCGTCCGTAGCGATCTTCTCCCCGGGGCGGACCAGGAAGCGGTCACCGACCTGCAACGCGGCGGTGGCCAGGGTGACTTCATGCCCGTCCCGGAGAACGGTGACTTCCTTGGCCCCCAGCTCCAGGAGCGCCCTGAGCGCCGCACCCGCCTTCCGCTTCGCACGGGCCTCGAAGTAGCGCCCGGCCAGGATGAAGGCGGTGACGCCGGCAGCGGCTTCGAGGTAGAGGTTGCCCGCGCCGTCGCTGCGGGCGAGGGTCAGCTCGAAGGAGTGCGTCATACCGGGCATTCCGGCAGTACCGAAGAACAGCGCCCACAGCGACCACAGGAAAGCCGCCGACGTGCCGACCGAAATCAGGGTGTCCATGGTTGCCGCGCCGTGCCTGGCGTTCGTCCAGGCGGCGCGGTGGAAGGGCCACGCCGCGTAGGTGACCACCGGCGCGGCGAGGGTGAGCGAGAGCCACTGCCAGTACTCGATCTGCAGCGCCGGAACCATCGCCATCGCGACCACCGGAACCGCGAGGACCAGGGCGGTGATCAGCCGCTGCCGGAGCGGCCGGAGCTCATCGGGCGCTGCGTCCGCGCCGCCCGTCGCCGGTGCGTGGTCCGTACGGGCCGGTATCGGGGCGGGCTCCTGTGCGGTGTAGCCGGTCGCCTCGACGGTGGCGATCAGATCGCCGACCGAGACGTCACCGGCCCGGTAGCTGACCTTCGCCTTCTCCGTCGCGTAGTTGACGGTGGCTTCGACACCGTCCATGCGGTTGAGCTTCTTCTCGATACGGGCCGCGCACGAGGCGCAGGTCATACCGCCGATGGCGAGTTCGACCTCGTGGGATTCGGTGAGGGTCGTCATCACTGCTCCTCGTTCGATTGATACCCCTGGGGGGTATGGCTGGCATGGGAGAAAGATATACCCCCTCCCCGTATACGAGGCAAGCCCCTGGCCCTTCCCTCCTCCGGCCGACAGGCCCGGCACGGCCGCGACTCGCTAGGCTGAAATGGGCCACTCAGGCGCAGGGAAAGATCACCCATTCCCAGCGAGGGAGGTCGATCATGGACGGTCGGCTTGCGGAGTCGCGGATGGTCGCGGTCTACCTCAATGACCACCTGGCCGGGGCCACGGCCGGTGTGGAGCTCGCCCGGCGCATGGCCCGGGAGCACCAGGGTTCGGACCTCGGCGGTCAAGTGAAGGACCTCGCCGCGGAGATCTCGCTGGACCGGCAGGCGCTCCTGCGGCTGATGGCCGCCCTGGGCGTTCCGGTGCGGCGATACAAGATCTACGGAGCCTGGGCGGGCGAGAAGATCGGACGTCTGAAGCCCAACGGCCGGGTGGTCCGTCGTTCCGGTCTCAGCACCATCGTCGAGCTTGAGGGAATGCGTCTCGGCGTCGAAGGCAAGGCGCTCCTGTGGCGCACGCTCCTCGACTGGGCTCCGCGGGAACCCCGGCTGGACACCCCGCGGCTCCAAGAACTCCTGGCCGGAGCGCGGCAGCAGACCGAGGCACTGGATGCCCTGCACGGCAGGGCCGTCCGGAAGTTTCTGACCGAACGCTCCGACCAGTGGCAGTCGGAGGTCGCCCGATGACCCCGCCACGACCGACCGCCGCGCACGGTCCGTCCCGGCCCTGGGCAGCACCACCTCGAACGTGAGGGCCCGCCGGTGAACCCGTTGCTCGTCGCGCGTGCCCAGGGCCTGTTCAACGCAGGCGGCGGCGCCTGGGCCCTGCTGTGCCTGCGCGGCTTCGAGCGCCACTTCGGGCCGCGGAGGATGAAACAGGAACAGGACTGGCTGGTCAGAACGGTGTCCGGGCTCCTGGTCACCTGCGGCTGGAGCCAGCTCCGGACCTGCCCCGCGCCCGCATGCCTGGCCCAGGCACGCCGTATCGGCCTGGGCACGGCGCTGACCCTGCTCGCCGTCGACCTGGTCTACGTGCCGAGGGGAAAGGTGCGCCGCAGTCATGCGCTGGACGCCGTCATGGAGGCCGGCTGGCTGGTCGCCTGGTGGTGGTGCGGTCCCATTCCCCCCGCTCCGATCGCCCGCGGCTCACCTCTTGCGCTGCAGTGATCCCCAGAGTCCGGTCCGGCGGTCGGCCTCGGCCTTGGCCTGCTTCAGCACGCGGGAGGCCGTCTGCCACTACCGGCATCGAGCGATCGGCCACCGGCCGTGTTCGTGGTCAGGCCACGTCGCCGAGGTAGGCGTCGGGGTTCAACGGGGTGTGGGAGAGGTCTGCGAGGGGCTGCCGGATGGCCTGCGGCAGCAGATCGGTGGCGGGGACGTCCCGCAGCGGGACCCATTCCAGGCCGATCTGTGTGTCGTCCTGGGAGTGACCGCCGAGTTGATGGGGATCGCTGGTGGGAGTGCAGAGGAAGATCGCTTCGATGCGGTGGCTCTCGGATCCGTCGTCGGGCTCACCGTGGTGGGCGCCGATGTATTCGCGCAGCCACAACAGGCGGTCGACCGTCACGGTCAGGCCGGTCTCTTCGTGCACCTCGCGGCGGACTGCGTCACCGAAACTCTCACCGGGGCGCTGGCCTCCTCCCGGCAGGAAGTAGTACTCCTGATCTCTCCAGTGGGCGCGGGTCAGGAGGACATGGTCCTCGTGGAGGACGACGGCCTTGGCAGAGGTGCGGATGGTGGGACGCGGGGGCTGGGGCACGGTGGTGGTCACCTTCCTGTCGTGACGGCATGTCCTGTCGCGACCGCTCAGGCGGGCACCGACGAGGAACACGATGCTTCGTCCGCCCAGGAAGGGGACCACATCAGCCCGTATCGCTGCGCGGAGCCGCCCGGTTGAGGCAGCCCACCCACGGCCGGCCCGTGGGTCACGGTCGTGGGGGGGGGCTGCCTCACAGGAGGGACGCCGAGCACTACGGGATGAGATTCAGCCGGTCAGCGGCGCAGCGGGCCTTCGCAGTGGAAGGGGGACGTGCCCGCACGGCCGTTGGACCAGAGGGAGACCTCGCCGAAGGAGCAGTTCATGTCGGTGAGGTTGTTGTCGCCGTGGGCGGCCCGGTCCAGGATGAAGAAGTCGACGGTCTCGGACATGTCCTTGAAGACCCGGTCGGCGTTGCCGGCGTCGCCGAGGTTCGCCGTGATGCGGCCGTTGCAGGTGAACCGCGGCCGGTCCTTCGAGCCGGAGGCGTGGCACTCGTCGGGGTTCATGTAGGTGCTCTTGGCGAAGGACGAGCGGATCTGGCCGGGCGTGCTGTCGGTCAGCCGGGCGAGCGGGACGTGCTGGGTGTCGGGGACGAAGAGGTCGTCGACGTGGGCGATGTTGGTGTCGAGGAAGGCGTCGTACTCCCGCTGGAGTCCGGCGTCCCTGCCGAGGCGGACCCGCCAGGCGTCGAAGGCCGCCGGGTCGTCGGCCCGCAGGGTGCGGTACATCTCCTTGAGCAGGGAGGGGTGTTCGGCCCACAGGAACTCGAAGAACGTGCCCGCGTAGTTGTAGAAGCGGAAGCCGTCCCCGTCGTACGTGGCGTGCAGGAGCTGGTCGACGGTCATGCGCGGGCCGCCGTTCGCGGTGTCGGCGATGATGCCCCGCACCAGTGACTTGCGGACCTTGATGCCGTCGTCACGGGTGCCGCCGTCGAAGAACTCGGCGGTGCCCTCGTCCATCGCCGTGGTCCGGTCGCCCTCGTACCAAGGACCCTGGCCGAACGTCCCGGGCACCGCCCAGCGGCCGTTGAGGTAGTGCGTGTACTCGTGCCGGAAGAGCTCCTCCAGGGTGAGGGTGGAGTCCTGCGGGACCCTGCGCTGGTAGGTGTAGAAGGTCGCGCCCTGCTCGATGTACATGCCGCCGTTGCTGGTGCTCAGGCCGGTCAGCAGCGGCTGGAAGTTCTCGTACTCGGCGCGGGAGGCGTACAGGACGATGTGCAGCGTGGAGTTGGTGTCTCCCGCCAGCGGCTCCTCGGTTCCGATCACCCGGTGGAACTGCGCCTTGACCTGCTTGCCGGCGTAGTAGAGCTGGTCGACGGTGTTGCGGTCGAGGGCGGTGCGGACCGTGATGCCGTCCGTCCCGTCCTTGCCGTACGTGTAGGTCTGCGGGAAGAGGCGCTTCTCGATGTCCGCACGGCAGACCTTGTACGGCGTGCAGGCGTCGAATTCGATCAGCCAGGTGGCCACCTTGGCCCACGGGGCGCTGTACGCACCGAAGTTGCGGGCGGTGGTGTCCAGGAGCGGGCCGAGGCCGGCGACGATTTCGTCGTGCAGCCGGTCGATCTGCCCGGTGCGGCCGTACTCGCCGACCGCGTCGCGTACCACCCAGGCGTTGGCCGTGTCCTTGAGGTGGGTGTAGCCGGCGAAGGCCTTGAAGGCGGCGCGGTAGGACGGGTCGGCCACGACCGCGTCCCGGAAGGCGGTGTCCTGGTTGCCCGGGTAGACGCCGAGGTACTGCACGGTGAGGGCGGCGAGGGCGGCGCCGCCCCAGGAGGAGTCCTTGGCGGTGTCCGGGTGGTCCGGGCCCATGGTGGCGAGGACCCGCTTGACCAGCGGGAGTTGGTACTGGCGCAGGCCCTTGGCGCTGGCCGCGTTGAGGGCCTCGCGGAGCGTCTCGGCGTTGCTGCGGGTCACGTCGAAGGTGCGGGCGGCCGAGCCGAAGGCGTCGACGGCCCGGCGCATGGCGTCCAGGGTCGCCGGGTCGGTGATGT
Organism: Streptomyces sp. NPDC107765; assembly: GCF_055657085.1. Classification (NCBI taxonomy): domain Bacteria; kingdom Bacillati; phylum Actinomycetota; class Actinomycetes; order Kitasatosporales; family Streptomycetaceae; genus Streptomyces; species Streptomyces sp. NPDC107765. The sequence continues at coordinate 86,897 of NZ_JBVKBL010000006.1, forward strand.
CGACCTCCCGGTGGGAGAAGCCCAGGTACGCGACCGCGTGGAGATAGGTGAACATCTCCAGCAGGTGGGTGCCGTTCCGGCCGTCGTGCGCGGCGGCGAGCTGGCCGATGCGGTTCGCGACGGCCTGGATGTGGTCCTTCGACATGACGGGCGCGAGGCGCTGGTCCCAGTTCCAGATCAGGGTGCGCAGACAGCCGTCGGCGCTGACCTCGGGGGCGGCGAGGAACTCGGTGAACTGTTGCGGGGAGAGGCCCGTGATGCCGTCGAGGGTGCAGGGGACGGCGGCCTTGCCGATCGTGGCGTGCGGGGCGGGGGCCTTCGCCTTCGCCTTGGCCTTGGGGGTGTGGGCGCCGGGGACGCGGCCGTTGCCGAGCCCGCCGGGGCCCGGTGTCCGCAGGGCGGAGGACGCGGGCGCCTTGGCCAGGCGGTCGACCCTGTCGTGCGGGGTGGGTGTGGCAGCCGTCGGACCGGTGAAGGCGGCCGGGTGCAGGGCCGCGGCGGTGGCGCGTGGGGCGGGGGAGGGGCTGACGGGGTATCCGGTTCCGGCCGCGGTGACGCAGAGCGTCACCGCTGTCGCGGCCGTGAGCAGGGATCTGCGAAGGGTTCTTGAAGGGAACACGAAGGTCTCCTGTGTGGGGGCGGTGAAGCGTGCACACCGGGTCCGCGGTGTTCGGGGCCCTGGCTGCCGTACAGGTGCCGACTGACGGGCAGGTGCACGCCATGTGATGCGTAACGTAATAATGTGAAATTGCACTGACAAGCCCTTTGTCGGGGTGCATTTCAGGGAAATCCCTTGCGCCGCCCGTTGGTTCAGGCCAGGGGCCGTGCCGCGTCCGGATGCCGTTGCCGCCAGCGCGCGTACGCCGGGCTGTCCGCGCAGTCGCGCAGGTAGCCCTCGCGGACCCGCCGCAGGATCGCCCCGCCGTGCCGGGCGAGCGGGCCTTCGCGGTGCCAGGCCAGCACATGGCGGTACCACAGGGGGTTGCCGGCCAGCGGGCGCACCGCCACCCCCGGCACCTCGATGAAGGTGGCCTGACAGAGGCTCACCGCCAGGCCGGCCCGGACGATCTCGATCAGCTGCCGGCCCTCCGCCTCGTAGGGCACGCGGGGCCGACGGTCGGTCAGCGCGAAGACGGATGACCAGTACTCGCGGGTGCGGTCACTGTCCGGGCGGGGCGCGGCCCAGTCCTCCCGTGCGAGCTCGGACAGGCTCACCTCCTCCCGGTCCGCCAGGCGGTGGCCGGCGGGCAGCAGGGCGAAGACGGGCTCCGTGACGAGCGGGTGCAGCAGTACGCCGTCGCGGGGCGGCGGCTCCTGGCCGGGGTGGTCACCGAGGACGGCGGCCTCCAGACGGCCGACGCAGAGGTCGTCCAGCAGCGGCCCGGGCGCGTACCGGCAACGGGCGGTCACCTCGGCGTCCGGCAGCAACTTCCGCACCGCCAGCAGGAGATGGCCGAGCAGCGGGGCGCCCACCGAGCCGACGCGGAGGCGGGCGGGCGCCGCGGCGCGCCGCGCGGCCCGGTCGGTGTCGGCGAGGAGCTGGTCGACGCCGGGCAGGATGGCCCGGGCGTGGGCCAGCACCAGATCGCCCAGCGGGGTGGGCGCGGAGCCCTCCCGCCGGCGGTCGAACAGCGCGCCGCCCAGGAGGGTTTCGATGCGCCGCAGCTGGGCGCTGAGGCCCGGCTGGGTCATCCGCAGCGACGCGGCGGCCCGGGTGAGGCTGCCGGCCTCGGCGATCGCGCACACCACCCGCAGATGCCGTATCTCCAGATCCATGGCGCGGATGTTATGGACCGGCGAGAGGTTCCCGACAGGGTGTGGCAGCCCTCAGTCTCATGTGACATCTCACACTGCACCCCCCACGGAAAGGTCCAGGACGATGAAGGCGTTGCACCCTGCCCGCCGCCGACCCGCCCCGCTGCTCGCGGCGGCACTCGCCGGGCTCCTCCTCCCCCTCACCGGGGCCCCGTCCGCCGAGGCGTCCCACGTGCCCAGGCCGGCGGACCGCGCCACCGACTGCGCGCTGCCGGGCGCCACCGGATGGACGGACGAAGGCCATGACACCGACCGCTCCGTGTTCCAGCGCCCCTCCGGGACCCGCAAGGTCGGCATGATCTTCGTGGACTTCCCGGACGCCCCGGCCACCGAGTCCCCGGCCGAGGACGCGGCACAGATCACGCCCGGCGCGGACTGGCTGTGGCAGGCGTCGTACGGCAAGGCGTGGCTGTCCATCTCCCAGCACCGGCACTGGGTACGGATGCCCCGCAACTCCACCGACTACGGCTTCGCCCGCGGCCTCAGCCACGAGGCGCACGAGGCGTACCTCAAGGACGCCGTAGCCGCCGCCGACCCGGACGTGGACTTCTCCGCGTACGACATGGTGTACGTCGTCCCGACGAGGAACGCCTCGGCCATCTCCTTCACCCCCACCTATCTGTACGAGCCGGGCACGGCGGGCGTCGTCGCCGACGGGAAGCGCATCAAATGGGCCGTCACCTTCGGACAGGACATGTGGCACTGGGGGCCCAAACTGGTCGGCCACGAGACCGCCCACACCTTCGGGCTGCCCGACCTGTACGCCTTCGACCCGGGCAGTGACGGGCACCGCTTCGTGGGCGGCTGGGACGTCATGGGTCTGATCAGCGGGGCCGGACCGCAGTACTTCGCCTGGGAGTCGTGGAAGCTCGGCTGGACCGCCGACAGCCAGGTCGTCTGCCGGGCCTCGGCGGGCAGCGACACCGTCCGGCTCACCGCCGTCGAGTACGGCAGCGGCACGAAGATGGCCGTCCTCCGCACCGGCCCGACCTCGGCGTACGTGGTCGAGTCCCGGCGGGCGGCCCGCGCGGACACCGGCCTGTGTGCGACCGGTGCGCTCGTCTACAAGGTCGACTCGTCCGTCGAGACCGGCAAGGGCCCCGTCCAGGTCATGGACGCCAGGCCCGACGCCACCCCGGCGCAGGGCTGCCGGCCTCTGGACGACGCGCCGTACGGGCCCGGCGAGTCGTTCACCGACGCGGCCGCGGGGGTGCGGATCGACGTGCTGGAGGCCGGCACCTACGGCGACACGGTGCGCCTCACCAAGTCGTAAGTCGCCCTGAGGACAAGCCAGTTGGCTGTGCTCCGGTGCCGAGGCGGGCGCCGGGGCACAGCCGTGTGCGGGGGCGGTCAGACCGACTCGGGGAAATGGCAGGCGACCTGGTGCCCGGCCCCGGACTGCTCCGCCCCGCTCAGGACCGGGGCCTCGGTCCGGCAGACGGCCTGTGCCTTGGGGCAGCGCGGGTGGAAGGTACAGCCGGGCGGGGGCGCCGCGGGGCTCGGCGGATCGCCGAGCAGGGTGATGCGCTCCCGGGCCCGTTCGGCGACCGGATCGGGCAGCGGTACGGCGGACAGCAGCGCCCGGGTGTAGGGGTGTGCGGGAGCCGTGTAGACCCGTTCCTTCGGGCCGATCTCGACGATGCGGCCCAGGTACATCACGGCGACCCGGTCGCAGACCCGTTTGACCACGGACAGGTCGTGCGCGATGAAGAGGTAGGCGAGACCCAGTTCGCGCTGGAGGCGCTCCATCAGGTTGACGATCTGCGCCTGTACGGAGACGTCGAGCGCCGAGACCGGTTCGTCCGCGACGACCAGGCGCGGCCCGGTGGCCAACGCCCGGGCGATGCCGACCCGTTGGGCCTGGCCGCCGGAGAACTCGTGCGGATACCGGTCGAGGTGCTCGGGGATGAGCCCGACCAGCTGCATCAGTTCGGCGGCCCGGCGGCGGGCGTCGGCCGCCGGACTGCCCTGCGCCAGAAGGGGTTCGGCGATGATCCTGGCCACGGTCTGGCGCGGGTTGAGGGAGGCGTGCGGGTCCTGGAAGACCATCTGGAGGTGGCGGCGCAGCGGGTGCAGCTCGCGCTGGCCGAGGTGGCTGATGTCGCGGTCGTCGAAGGTGATCGAACCGCTGGTCGGCTCCAGGAGCCGCACGATCATCCGGCCGGTGGTGGACTTGCCGCAGCCCGACTCCCCGACCAGACCGAGCGTTTCGCCCGCGGCCACCTCGAAGCTGACGCCGTCGACGGCCCGGACCGGCGCCGTACGGCCCCGCTTGCCGGGGAAGGTCCGGGTCACCTCGCGTACGGACAGCAGCGGCGCCGGGCCCCGGGACGGGGAGCCGGCGGCGGCCGGGGGCGGGGACGTACGGGGCGTCGTCATGGTGTGACCTTTCGGATCTGGTCCGGGCCCTCGGACCGGGGGTGGCCCGGGACGCCGGGCGCGGTGGCCGGGCCGAGCGGCAGATGGCAGGCGACCGCGTGCCCGCCGGAGGCGACCAGCCCGGGTCGGTGACGGGTGCACCGCTCGCGGCCGGCCCGGTCGGCCGCCGCCGCCCGCGGACAGCGGGGCGCGAACGCACAGCCCGGTGTGGGGGTGAGCAGCGAGGGCGGGCTGCCGGGGATCGCGCGCAACGGGGCGTCGTCGGCGTCGTCGAGCCGGGGGAGGGAATCGAGCAGGCCGCGCGTGTAGGGGTGGGCCGGGGCGGCGAAGAGGGTCTCCACCGGCGCCTGTTCGGCCGCCCGGCCGCCGTACATGACCAGGACCTCGTGGGCGACGCGGGCGACCACGCCGAGGTCATGGGTGATCAGGACGACGGCGAGCGAGCGTTCCTCCTGGAGCCGGGCGAGCAGCTCCAGGATCTGGGCCTGGACGGTGACGTCCAGGGCGGTCGTGGGCTCGTCCGCGATGAGCAGGTCGGGTTCGCAGACCAGGGCCATGGCGATCATCACCCGCTGCCGCATGCCACCGGAGAACTGGTGCGGGTACTCACCCGCCCGGCGCTCCGGCTCCGGGATCCCGACCTCGGCGAGCATCTCCACGGCCCGCCGTCGGGCGGCGGCGCGGCGCGAGCCGAAGTGCACCCGGTGGTGCTCCGCGATCTGCTCGCCGACCGTGTAGTAGGGGTGGAGGCTGGAGAGCGGGTCCTGGAAGACCATCGCCATCCGGCGGCCGCGGAGCCGGCTCAGCTCGCGCTCGGAGAGCCCGACCAGCTCCCGGCCCTCCAGGGTGATCGAACCGCTGACCTCGGCCGCGGTGTGCAGGCCCAGCACGGCCATCGAGGTGACCGACTTGCCGGAGCCGGACTCGCCGACGATGCCGAGGGTGCGGCCGCGGCGGACGTCGAAGGACAGGGAGTCGACGGCGTGTACGGGGCCGTGCTCGGTGGCGAACGTCACCGCCAAGTCCCGCACGGCCAGCAGGGGTTCGGTGGCGGTGGCCATCACAGCCTCACTCGGGGGTCGACGACGGCGTACAGGAGGTCGACGGCCAGGTTGGCGACGACGATGAACGTGGCGGCGAGCAGCGTCACCCCGAGGATCACCGGCTGGTCACCGGTGGTCAGGGCGCCGTAGAAGAGCCGCCCGATGCCCGGGAGGCCGAAGAGCGACTCGGTGATCACCGCACCGGCGAGCAGCCCGCCCAGGTCCATGCCGAAGAGGGTGAGGAGGGGCGTCATCCCGGCCCGCAGGCCGTGCTTGACGACGACGGTTCGGCGCGGCAGGCCCTTGGCGCGGGCCGTGCGGAGGTATGGCTCCGCCATCGTCTCGATCATCGAACTGCGGCTCTGCCGTGCGTACATGGCCGCGTACAGGAGGGCGAGCGCCAGCCAGGGCAGCAGCAGGTTCGACGCCCAGTGCGCGGGGTCCTCGGCGAAGGAGACGTACCGCGGGTACGGGAGCAGGCCGGCCACCCGGATGAGGCCGTAGATCAGCATCATCGAGGTGAAGTAGACGGGCAGCGAGGCGGCGCCGACCGCCCCGACCATCAGGACCCGGTCGATGAGCGTGTCCTTGCGGAGGGCCGCGACCACCCCGGCGCTCAGCCCGAGCACCAGCCACAGCACGGCCGCACCCACGGCGAGGGACGCGGACACCGGAAGCCGGTCCACGAGGAGGTCCCAGACGGCCTCGCTGTTCTCGTAGGAGTAGCCCAGGCACGGGAAGTGGCAGTGCAGGGTGTACCGGCCGCTGCCCATCGTGCGGCCGGTGAAGATCCCGGAGACGAAGTCCCAGAACTGCCGCCACACGGGCTCGTCGAGCCCCATGTGTGCCCGGATCGCCTCCAGGCGCTCGGTGCTGCACGACTTGCCGCAGGCCGCGGCGGCCGGGTCGGAGGGCAGGACGTAGAAGATGGTGAAGGTGACCGCGGCGACGGCGATCAGCACTCCGACGACGGCCACCAGGCGCCGCAGCGTGTAGCGGATCATGTGCGGCTTCCCCTCGGGTCGAGGACGTCGCGCAGGGCGTCGCCGAGCAGCGTGAACGCGAGGACGGTCAGGAACAGGCAGGCGCTCGGGATGACGAAGTACATGGGGTCCGTGTCGTAGAAGGAGACGCTCTCGGCGATCATCTGGCCCCAGGAGGGGGTGGGCGGCCGCACCCCGACGCCCAGGTAGCTCAGGGCCGCCTCGGTGGCGATCATCCCGGGAATGAGGAGGGTGGTGTACGCGATGACGGGACCGGCGACGCCCGGGAGAATGTCGCGGGTGAGGATCCGCCAGGGGCCGGAGCCGCCGACGCGGGCGGCGTCGACGTACTCGCGGTGCTTGAGGGAGAGAGTCTGGCCGCGCACCACGCGGGCGATGCCGGGCCAGCCGAAGAGGCCGATGACGGCCGTCATCAGCAGGATCCGGTTGACGTCCTTGGCCACCGACATCATCGCGATCATGAAGATGAGGGACGGAAAGGACATGGTGAGGTCCATCAGGCGGGAGAGCAGGGCGTCGGTGCGGCCGCCGAAGTAGCCGGCCGCGATACCGGCCGCGGTCCCGGTGAGGACGACGATCGCGGTGGCGGTGAGGGCGATGAGCAGGGAGACCTGGGCGCCGTGCACGACCCGGGCGAACAGGTCACGTCCGGTGACCGGTTCGACGCCCAGCCAGTGGTCGGCGGAGATCCCGCCGAGCGGTCCGAGGGGCGTGCCGCCGAGGTACGGATCGACGGCGGACTTGTCGAACGCATCGGGCGACCAGCCGCCGAGCGCGCTCAGCAGCGGGGCCGCGGCTGCCATGAACAGGAACAGCCCGATGACGGCGAGGGAGATCTTCACCGAGGCGCGGCGGCGCAGTTCGCGGCGGACCAACTGCCCGGGGCGGCCGGGTGCGGCGGACAGGGGGGCCGCCTCCGGGGCGAGCGGCTCGGGTGCGGGGGAGGACATGATGGGCCTGCCCCTCCTCAAGTCCGGCTCTTGGCGGGGTCTTTGAGGCCGACGGAGGCGTAGTCCAGCTGGCCGCCGAAGGAGGTCTGGCCGTAGGCGCCCGCGATGTTGCCGCCGACCACCAGGGGCCAGCGGCGCACCAGGACCGGGACGGCGGGGGCCTTCTTGAGGATCTCCCCGTCGAGTTGCCGCCACGCCCGGTCGGCCCGCCGGGGGTCGGTCATCGCGGCGATCTCGTCCATCCGCCGCATGGTCGGCCGGTCGCGGAAGAGCGAGTGGTTGCCGGAGTTGCCCTTCTCCTTGATGTACCGGCCGTCGAAGACGAACGGGAGGAACGTCGAGCCGGAGGGGTAGTCGGGGCACCATCCGGTGAAGACCAGATCGGTGCGGTTCTTGGTGTCGCCGATGGTGGCGTAGAAGGCGGACGGGTCGACGGTGTTGATGGCGACCTTGATGCCGGCCTTGGCCAGGGACTGCTGGATGGCCTCGGCACGTCCCTTGTCGCCGGAGGACACGGTGATCTCCGTCGAGAAGCCGTCCGGCTTGCCCGCCTCCTTGAGCAGTTGCTTGGCCTTGGCGACGTCCCCGCCGGCCGGGACCTTGACGGTGTCGGGCTGCCGTCCGCCGAAGAGCGCGGCGGGCATGTAGGCGGTGGACAGGTCGTTGAAGGCCGGGCCGCCGGACGCGGTGAGCACCGAGTCCTTGTCGAGGGCGTACTGCACCGCTCGACGCACCCGCACATCGGTGAAGGGCTTTCGCCCGGTGTGCATCTGGACCATGTCCGTGCAGTTCGTCGACTCCGCCAGCAGGCGCGCCCGGACGTCGGCCCGCGGCAGCACCTTGGCCGCGCTTTCCGGGCGCAGTGCGTACCAGGGGACGGCGGAGGCGTCCGGGCCCTGGTCGGCGATGAGCCGGTCGTCGATCTGGTTGGCCTTCAGGCCCATCTCCACCACCAGCCGGTCCGGATACGCCTTGCGCACCGGGTCGGTCTTCGCGTCCCAGTACGGATTGCGGACCAGGACGAGCCGCTTGCCCCGCCCGTACGACTCGATCTTGTACGGCCCCGAGGAGAACGGCCGGTTGTCGTAGCGCGGTCCGTCGTCCCGGGCCCGGGGGACGGGCGCGAACGTCGGCATCACGGTGGCGTCGGGGAACTCCGCGAAGGGCTTGCGCAGTTCGAAGACGATCGTGTGGTCGTCCGGCGTCTTGACGGAGGCGAGGTGCCGGCCGTCCGCGGGGCCCTGGTATCCCTCGGCGCCGGCGAGGTAGCGGGCCGCGTAGTCGGCGCCGCCGGGCAGGTCGGGGGAGAAGGACCGCTCCACGTTGTACTTGATGTCCTGCGCGGTGACGGGTGTGCCGTCCTCGTATCTGACGCCCTTCTTGAGATGGAAGGTCCAGGTCCGGGCGCCGTGGGACGGCGTGCCGAGGTCGGTGGCGAGGTCGGGGACGAGGGTGCGGCCCGCGGGGCCGGGGGCCGCCCGGTAGGTCACCAGGGTGCGGTAGAGCAGGCGGGTCCCGAAGTCCATGTCGTTCATGACCCAGTTGCGGGCCGGGTCGAGGTGGGTGAAGTCCTGGTTGGACAGGACGGTGAGGGTGCCGCCCCGCTTCGGGGTGCCGCCGACGACCTTGCCCTGGTTGACCAGGGCGGGGTTCTTGCCGCGGCCCCTGCCGTCCGCGGAGTCCTTGCCGCCGGCACAGCCGGCCGTGCCGAGGGCGAGGGCCGCCGCCAGGGAGACCGCGGCGGTACGGGTGCGCTTGTTCATCAAGTGGTCACTCCGAGAACAGTCGGACAGCCGTCAGGCTGGAATGTGACCCGTAACATAGTAATGTGAAATTGCACTGACAAGATGTCGATCGCCCCGTTACCCAGCTGTGCCCGAGTGAACTGCCGTCAGGAAGGGCGCATTTGCCCGCAACCCGCTTCTGCGACCCGCTCTGCGACGCGCACCGCACCCGTTCCGCAACCGGCACCCCGGCCGGCACCGCAACCGAGGAGGAGACCCCATGACGGAAGCTGTTCCCACCGCCCCGCGCACCGTCAGCCATGACCTGCCCGTCACGCCGGAGCTGGAGCGGTTCCTGGCGAGCGGCTGGGCGGCGACGCCGCTGCCGGACGCCCTCCGGCTGCCCGCCGCCGACGTCACCCCCGCCCGCCGGCAGCGCCTCTCCGCCCGCTTCCCCGGCGAACGGCTGATCGTCCCCGCCGGTGAACTCACCGTCCGCTCCAACGACTGCGACCACCGCTTCCGGCCGCACAGCGCCTACGCCTGGCTCACCGGCCTGACCGGCGAGGACCAGGCGGGGCACGTCCTGGTCCTGGAGCCGGACGGACCGCACCGGCACGAAGCGGTCCTGTACATCCGCCCCCGCTCACCGCGCACCGACAGCGGCTTCTGCCGGGACCGGCGGTACGGCGAATTCTGGGTCGGCCGCCGCCCCGACCTCGCCGAGGCCGAGCGGATGACCGGCATCCGCTGCGTCCACCTGGACGGCCTCGGCGCCCTGCCCCCGGGCCGCAACGCCGCCGCGGACGCCCAACTGGCCTCGGTGTTCAGCGAGTTGCGACTCGTCAAGGACGCCTGGGAGGTCGAGCAGTTGCAGCTCGCCGTCGACCACACGACCGCCGGGTTCGAGGACGTCGTCCGCAGCCTTCCGCGCGCCCTCGCCCATCCGCGCGGCGAGCGCTGGATCGAGGGCGTCTTCGGGCTGCGGGCCCGCGCCGAGGGCAACGGCACGGGCTACGAGACCATCGCGGCCGGTGGCGCCCACGCCTGCGTCCTGCACTGGATACGCAACGACGGCCCGCTGGACGCCCGCCAGTTGCTGCTCCTGGACGCCGGCGTGGAGACCGACACCCTCTACACCGCCGACATCACCCGCACCCTGCCGCTCTCCGGACGCTTCTCCCCGGTGCAGCGGCAGGTGTACGACCTGGTGCTCGCGGCCCAGGAGGCGGGCATCGCCGCGCTGCGGCCGGGTGCGCGGTTCCGCGACTTCCACCGCGCGGCGATGCGGGTGATCGCGGAGGGGCTCACCGAATGGGGCGTCCTGAAGAACCCGGAAGGGGACTTCCACCGCCGCTACACCCTCTGCAGCAGCGGGCACATGCTCGGGCTCGACGTGCACGACTGCGCGCAGGCGCGGGCCGACGCCTATCTGGACGGGGTGCTGGCGGAAGGTCAGGTGCTGACGGTCGAGCCGGGGCTCTACCTCCAGCCGGACGACGAGACGCTCCCGCCCGACCTGCGTGGCATCGGCGTACGGATCGAGGACGACCTGGTGATCACGGCGGACGGGGCGCGGCTGCTGTCGGGTGCCCTGCCGCGGACGCCGGAGGCGGTGGAGGCGTGGATGGGTGAGCTGATGGAGGGCTGAGCCCACCGGCCACCTGGGGCGTTTCCGGGCCGTGGCAAGGGAATTGTCTCCGGGCCGGGAGATCTCTTGGCAACGCGGGTGCAATGTGAAATATTACTGACGTGCCCACGAGAAACTCTCCGGATCTCCTCGTCATCGGGGCGGGCGTGGTCGGCGCCGCCTGCGCCTACTACGCGGCCCGGCGGGGCCTGAAGGTCACCGTGCTCGACCGCGGCTCCGTCGCCGGCGGCACCACCGGCGCCGGCGAAGGCAACCTCCTGGTCTCCGACAAGGAACCCGGCCCCGAGCTCGAACTCGCCCTCTACTCCACGCACTTGTGGCGCGAACTGGCCGAGGTGCTGCCGTCACGGATCGAGTACGAGGCCAAGGGCGGCCTCGTCGTCGCCTCCGACGGGAAGAGCCTGGCCGCGCTGCGGGAATTCGCCGCACGACAGACGGCGGCCGGGGTCGCCGCGGAAGTGGTGCCGGGCGGGCGGCTCCGCGACCTTGAGCCGCACCTCGCCCCCGGCCTCGCGGGCGGCGTCCACTACCCGCAGGACGCCCAGGTGCAGCCCGCCCTCGCCGCCGCCCACCTGTTGCGCGCGGCCGGCGACCGGGTGAGCCTCCGGCTCGGCGAGGAGGTCACCGAGATCCTCACCGGCGCCCACGGCGAGGTGCGGGGCGTGCGGACGCCCTCCGGTGACCTCCATGCCCCCTACGTCGTGAACGCCGCGGGCACCTGGGGCGGCGAGCTGGCCCGGCTCGCCGGCGTGGCTCTTCCGGTGCTGCCCCGGCGCGGCTTCGTGCTGGTCACCGAGCCGCTGCCGCGCCTGGTGCGGGGCAAGGTGTACGCCGCGGACTACGTCGCCGACGTCGCCAGTGACTCGGCGGCCCTGCAGACCTCCGCCGTCGTCGAGGGCACCCCGGCGGGCCCGGTCCTGATCGGCGCGAGCCGGGAGCGGGTCGGGTACGACCGCTCGCCGTCCGTCGAGGTGCTGCGCCGCCTCGCCGCACAGGCGGTGGAGCTCTTCCCGGTCCTCGCCACGGTGCGGGCCGTGCGGACGTACGCGGGCTTCCGCCCCTATCTGCCCGACCACCTGCCCGCGATCGGGCCCGACCCGCGCCGGCCGGGGCTGCTGCACGCCTGCGGCCACGAAGGAGCGGGCATCGGCCTCGCCCCGGCCACCGGACGGATCATCGCGGAGACCCTGACGGACGGCGAACTCCCGCTGGACATCAGCCCGTTCCGACCCGACCGGTTTGGCTCGGGAGAGGCGGAATGACCGCCTCCCCGGCCCCGGGCCGACCCCGCACCGACCCCCTGCGAAAGGAGCCGTGTCATGGCGCGTGACCGCAGCCCCGCCGAGCTCGTCGGCGCGGTGCCCGACGCCGCGTTCGAGATCACCTTCGACGGCCGCCCGATCGTCGCGCTGCCCGGCCAATCCCTGGCCGCCGTGCTGTGGGCCGCCGGCATCCTCGCCTGGCGCACCACCCGCGTCGGCGGCCGGCCGCGCGGCGCCTTCTGCGGCATCGGGCACTGCTTCGACTGCCTCGCCACCGTCAACGGGGAACCCAACCGCCGGGCCTGCCTGGTCCCGGCGCGACCCGGCGACGCCGTCACGACCCAGGAGGGACACGGCCATGCCGAACTCGGCGACCGATGACCCGGAGTACGACCTCGCGGTGATCGGAGCCGGCACCGCGGGCCTCGCCGGTGCCGTCACCGCCTCCGAACGCGGCCTGTCCGTCGCGCTGTTGGACACCGCCGCCCAGCCGGGCGGGCAGTTCTACCGGCACCCCGCCCCCGCCCTCGGCGCCACCCGTCCTGAGGCTCTGCACCACGACTGGTCCACCTTCGCCGGCCTGCGCCGCCGGCTGGCCGACAGCAGCGTGACCCTTCTCGCCGGCCACCACGTCTGGACCGTCGTCCGCGCGGAGCCGGGCGGCCTGTGGGACGTGCACGCCGTCACCGGAGCGGACGGCGACGGGGAGCGCCCGGTCCGGGTGCGGGCCCGCGCGGTGCTGCTCGCGACCGGCGCGTACGAGCGTCAACTGCCGTTCCCCGGCTGGACGGTGCCGGGCGTGGTGGGCGCGGGGGGAGCGCAGGCGATGCTGAAGTCCGGCCTGGTGCTGCCCGGGATCGGGGCCTCCCCTGGTCGAGCGAAGTCGAGAGCTGGGGGAAACGTGGTGGTGGCGGGCAGCGGGCCGCTGCTGCTGGCCGTCGCCGCCTCGCTCGCCAAGGCGGGGGCCCGCGTCCCGGCGGTGGTCGAGGCATCCGGCTACCTCGGCTACGCCCGCCACCCCCGCACCCTCGCCGCCAACGCGCACAAGATGGCGGAGGCGGCGCTGCACGGCACCGCGCTGCTGCGGCACGGGGTGCGGCTGCGCACCCGCAGCGCGGTGACCCAGGTGCACGGGTCCGACCGGGTGGAGGCCGTCACGGTCTCCCGGCTCGACCGCGACTGGCGGCCCGTACGGGGGTCCGGCCGCCACATCGCCTGCGATGCCCTGGCGGTCGGCTTCGGCCTCGTCCCGCAGCTCGAACTCGCCACCGGCCTGGGCTGTACCACCCGGCGCACTCCGGACGGCAGCCATGCCCTCGACCTCGACGCACAGCAGGAGACCTCGGTACCCGGCATCTGGGCGGCGGGCGAGACGGGCGGCATCGGCGGCGTGCAACTCGCCTGTGTGGAGGGCGAGTTGGCGGGTCTCGCGATTGCGGCCCGACTGGGCGGGCGGCCCGCGCCCGCCGGGAGCGGCCGGGTCCGTGCCCTGTGCCGACGGCGCGACCGGATGCGCGCCTTCGCCTCCGTGATGGCCGCGGCGCACGCACCCGGCGCCGGGTGGAGCGGGTGGCTCGACGACAGCACGGACGTGTGCCGCTGCGAGGAGGTCAGCGCGGGCCGCATCCGTGAGGCGGTCACCGATTTCGGCGCCCGGGACACCCGCACCGTCAAACTCCTGACCCGCGCCGGCATGGGCTGGTGCCAGGGCCGGATCTGCGGCGCGGCCGTGGCCTGCCTGGCCGCGGAGGGGCGGGGGGAGGGGCTGCCGCCGTCTCCCGAGCGCCGGCCGCTGGCGGTGCCGGTCCGGCTGGAAGTGCTCGCCGCCCTCACCGGGACGGCCGCGTCGGAATCCGGCAGGCCGGGGGGAGGCGCCGATCCGGAGGAGGGTGCCGGCGCCTGACCGACGGCCCGCGCCCCGCGGCACTACGCACCACCTCATGCAATGTCACACGCCACAGTAAGCGCCATACGTCACAGAAGGGTTCCTTCATGACCACCGCCTCCACCGCCACGACCTGGAGCGCCGAACGCCCCTGGCGCGGCATCATGGTCGCCACCGCCCTCCCCCTGCGTGCGGACCGGTCCGTCGACCACGACGCCTACGCCGCACACGTCCGCTGGCTCCTCGACAACGGCTGCGACGGCGTCGTACCCAACGGCTCCCTGGGCGAGTACCAGACCCTGACCGACGAGGAACGTGCCGGCGTGGTGCGCACCGCCGTCGCGGCCGCCGGCGACGGTGCGCGCGTGATGCCCGGAGTGTCCGCATACGGCAGCGCCGAGGCACGCCGCTGGGCCGAGCAGGCCGCCGAAGAGGGCTGCGGCAGTGTCCTGCTGCTACCGCCCAACGCCTACCGCGCCGACGAGTCCGCCGTACGCGCCCACTACGCCGAGGTCGCACAGGCGGGCCTGCCGGTCGTGGGCTACAACAACCCCATCGACACCAAGGTCGACCTGACGCCCGCGCTCCTCGCCCGCCTCCACCACGAGGGCAGCATCGTGGCGGTCAAGGAGTTCACCGGCGATGTGCGCCGGGCGTACGAACTGGCCGAACTCGCCCCCGGGCTGGACCTGTTGATCGGCGCCGACGACGTGCTCCTGGAGCTCGCACTGGCCGGCGCCGTCGGCTGGATCGCCGGATACCCCAACGCCTTCCCCGCCGCCTGCGCCGAGCTCTACCGTGCCGCCGTGGCCCAGGACCTGGACACCGCCCTGCCGCTGTACCGGTCCCTGCACGGCCTGCTGCGCTGGGACTCCAAGACCGAGTTCGTGCAGGCCATCAAGCTGTCCATGGACATCGTCGGCCGCCCCGGCGGTCCCACCCGGCCGCCGCGCCTGCCGCTGTCCGGCACCATTGAGGCCGAGGTGCGGGCAGCCACCGAGAAGGCCGTCGCCGCCGGCCACCGCTGACCGGGAGGAGATCATGCGCACCCGCCACGTCTTCCACGCCGTCGACTCCCACACCGAAGGCATGCCCACCCGCGTGATCACCGGTGGCGTCGGGGTGATCCCCGGCACCACCATGGCCGAGCGCCGGCTGCACTTCATCGAGCACCTGGACCACCTGCGCACCCTGCTCATGTACGAGCCGCGGGGCCACGCCTCCATGAGCGGCGCCATCCTCCAGCCCCCGACCCGGCCCGCCGCCGATTACGGCGTGCTGTTCATCGAGGTCTCCGGCCTCCTGCCGATGTGCGGACACGGCACCATCGGGGTGGCCACCGTCCTCGTCGAGACCGGCATGGTCGAGGTCACCGAGCCCGTGACCACCGTCCGCCTCGACACCCCCGCCGGCCTGATCAGCGTCGATGTGCAGGTCGAGGACGGACGGGCCACGGCCGTCACCCTCACCAACGTGCCCGCCTTCTGCGTCGGCCTCGACCTCACGGCGGAGGTGCCGGGCCACGGCACGGTGACGTACGACCTCGCCTACGGCGGGAACTTCTACGCCTTCGTCGACCTTGACGCCCTGGGGCTGCCGTTCGACCGCGCCCGCAAGGACGATCTGCTCGCCGCCGGCCTCGCCCTCATGGACGCGATCAACGCCTCGCCCGACCGGCCGGTCCACCCGACCCGGCCGGAGATCGCGGGCGTCAAACACGTCTACCTCGCCGCCCCGGGCTCGGACGCCCACCACTCCCGGCACGCCATGGCCATCCACCCGGGCTGGTTCGACCGCTCGCCGTGCGGCACCGGCACCAGCGCGCGGATGGCCCAGTTGCACGCCCGCGGCGCCCTCCCCCTGCACCGCGACTTCGTCAACGAATCCTTCATCGGCACCCGGTTCACCGGGCGGCTCGTCGAGGAGACGGAGATCGGGGGAGTGCCCGCCGTCGTACCGCGCATCACCGGGCGGGCCTGGATCACCGGCACCGCCCAGTACTTCCTGGACCCCGACGACCCCTTCCCCGGAGGTTTCCTCCTGTGAGCACCGCCCTGGCCCCGGTTGTCTCCCGCAACCCGGCCGACCCCTCCGACGTGGTCGTGGAGACCGCCGCGCCCGGCGCGTTCGCCGCCGCCGACGCCGTCGAACGCGCCCGCACCGCACAGCCCGGCTGGCTGCTCGGCGGCGCGGCCGCCCGCGCGGCCGCCCTCGGTACCATCGCCACCGCCGTCGAGGCGGCCGCGGACGAGCTGACCGCGCTCGCCGTACGCGAGGTGGGCAAACCGGTCACCGAAGCCCGCGCCGAGGTGGCCCGCACCGCCGCGATCTGGCGCTACTACGCCCAGGCCCCGTACGACCCCACCGGTGCCGTCCACGAGACGGCCGCCGGCCCGGGACTGCTGGTGACCCGCCGCCGTCCGCACGGCGTCGCCGGCCTGATCACCCCCTGGAACTTCCCGTTCGCCATCCCCACCTGGAAGGCGGCCCCCGCCCTCGCAGCCGGCAACACGGTCGTACTGAAACCCGCACCCGACGCCACCGCCTGCGCGCTGCGCCTGGCCGAGATCGTGCAACAGGGCCTGCCCACCGGGGTGTTCACCGTGCTGCCCGGCGGTGCCACCGAGGGGGACGCCGTCGTCTCGTCCGCCGACGTCGTCTCCTTCACCGGCTCCACCGCGGTCGGCCGGGCCGTCGCAGGGACCGCCACCGCCCGGGGCGTCCCCGTACAGGCGGAGATGGGCGGGCTCAACGCGGCGATCGTCCTGCCGGACGCCGACATGGACACCGCGGCCGCCCACATCGCCGCCGCGATCGCCGGATACGCCGGCCAGAAGTGCACCGCCACCAGCCGCGTGATCGCCGTGGGCGCCGCCCTCGCACCGCTGCGCGAGGCGCTCGCCGCCCATCTGCGGGCCCTGCCGGTGGGCGCCCCCACCGACCCCGCCACCGTCTGCGGCCCGCTCATCAACGAGCCGGCCCGCGACCGCGTCGTCGAGGCCCGCCGGGGACTGCCCGACCTCGTGACCACCCCCGCGCCCACCGGGAGCGACGGCTGGTACGCGGCACCGTCCCTGCTGGAGAACGTCCCCCCTGACCACCCGCTCCTACGGGAAGAGACCTTCGGCCCGGTCGCCGTACTGCTCCGCGCCGACGACCTGGACGGGGCGGTGCGGATGACCAACTCCGTGCCGTACGGCCTGGTCACCTCGGTGCACACGGCATCCCTCGACACGGCCCTGCACGGACTCGACCGGCTCGACACCGGCATGATCCGGATCAACGCCCCCTCCACCGGCGTCGACTTCCACCTGCCGTTCGGCGGTACCAAGGCATCCAGCCACGGACCGCGCGAACAGGGCCGCGCCGCCCTGGACTTCTACACCTCGACCCGCACCTACACCCTCGCTCCCGCACACCCGTAGCCACCTGCGAAAACAACGTGACATTGTACGCTGGTGATCCGCTCGGCCACGAGGGACAGGGCACGAAGGGAAACACCACGTCATGGGCCACCTCACGCAGCGCAACCTCAACACCACCAGGGAGCGCCTGCGCGACCAGGTCGCCCACCACCTCCGGGCGGCCCTCATCTCGGGCGAACTCCGCCCCGGCGAGGTCTACTCGGCGCCCGGCCTCGCGGAGGACTTCGGCATCTCCGCGACGCCGGTGCGCGAGGCGATGCTCGACCTGGCCCGCGAAGGTCTGGTCGAGCCCGTCCGCAACAAGGGCTTCCGGGTCACCGAGGTCAACGAGCGCGACCTCGACCAGTACACCGAGATCCGCACCCTCATCGAGGTCCCCATGATCGGCCGCATCACGCGCAGCGCGTCCCGCGAGGACCTGGAGGCGCTGCGCCCGGTCGCCGAGGAGATCGTGCGCGCCGCCCGCGATCACGACCTCATCGGTTACCTCGACGCCGACCGCCAGTTCCACCTCTCCCTCCTCGCCCTCGCCGGAAACGACCGGCTCGTGGAGACCGTCGGCGACCTGCGCAAGCGCTCCCGCCTGTACGGCCTGACCGCCCTGGACGAACGCGACCAGCTGCTCCCCTCGGCCGAGGAGCACATCGAACTCCTCGACCTGATGGTGGCCGGGGACGCCAAGGCCGCCGAGAAGTGCATGGCCCGCCACCTGGGCCATGTGCGCTCCCTGTGGGCGCGGAGCGCACAGGACCGCATCCCCGCACGGCGCGGCCGCAACGCCCGCCTGAGCTCCCGCTGACGACCGGACCACGCCCGGGGCGTGCCCGGGCAGTGCCGGGCCGCGCCGGACCGGGCACAACACGGCGTGATGGCCGAGCGGGAGTTCCCCCGGCGCCGGCGGTGACCACAGACTGTCCCGGATCGCCCGGACCACACCTCACCCACGCCCCCGGGAAGGGCCCATGAACCCCGCATACACCACCGTCGACCACACCTTCACGGTCCCCCTGGACCACGCCGCCCCCGGCGGCGAGACGATACGCGTCTTCGCCCGCGAGATCACCGACCGCTCCCGCGCCGGCGAGGAACTGCCCTGGCTGCTGTATCTGCAGGGCGGCCCGGGCGGCAAGTCCCCCCGCCCGTCGACCACCTCGCCCGGCTGGCTGGCCCACGCGCTGACCACGCACCGCGTCCTCCTCCTCGACCAGCGCGGCACCGGCCGCTCCACCCCCCTCACCGCACGGGCCGCCGCGCGCTTCCGCGACCCGGCCCAACTCGCCGCCTACCTGGGCTACTTCAGGGCGGACTCGATCGTCGCCGACGCCGAGCTCATCCGCCACGCGCTGTGCGGCGGGAAGCCCTGGGAGACACTCGGCCAGAGCTACGGCGGCTTCCTCACCCTCACCTACCTCTCCCAGGCCCCGGAAGGACTCCGGGCCTGCTACGTCGCCGGCGGCCTGCCCGGCCTCACGGCCACCGCCGACGACGTCTACGCCCGCACCTACCCACGCGTGCGCGACCGCGTCCACGAGTTCTACGCCCGCTACCCCGACGACGCCCGCTGCCTGCGCCAGGTGGCCGAGCTGCTCACCGCGCAGGACATCCGCCTGCCCGACGGGGACCGGCTCACCGTCCGCCGGCTGCGCACCCTCGGCCTGCTGCTCGGCATGGGCGACGGGTTCGAGCGCCTGCACTGGCTGCTCGACGAAGCACTGGACGGCGCCGGCGAACCGACCGACACCTTCCTCTACCAGGTGATGAACCTGACGGGCTTCACCGACAACCCGCTCTACGCCGTCCTCCAGGAATCCCTGTACGGCCAGGGCGCCGGCCCCACCGGCTGGGCGGCCTCCCGGGCCCTCGCCGCGTTCCCCGAATTCACCGAGGCCGCGGACCCGCTGCTGCTCACCGGCGAGATGATCTACCGCTGGATGTTCGAGGACATCCGCGGTCTGCGTCCCTTCGCGCAGGCCGCCGACCTTCTCGCCCGGCGCACCGACTGGCCGCCCCTGTACGACCCGGACCGCCTCGCCGCCAACCGGGTCCCGCTCGCCGCGATCGTCTACCACGACGACATGTACGTGGACGCGGGCCTGTCCCTGGACACCGCCCGCAAGATCGGCGCCGCCCGGGTCTGGGTCACCAACGAGTGGGAACACGACGGGCTCCACGCCTCCGGCGACCGGGTCCTCGCCCGCCTGATGGACCTCGCCGCGGGCCGCGCCTGACGCCACCCCTTCGGGCCCCGCTCCGGAGCCGCTGTCCTTCCGGAGCCTCTGTCTTTCGGTAGAGGGCGGGTCGCCCCCAAGGAGTAAGGGGACGCCGTACCGGGCCCCCGATAATCGACCTCATGTCCTCCAGCGCACCGTCCGCCTCCGCAATCCCTCCTCCTGGCCGCAGCCTCTTCGCGGGCCCCGGCGAGGACGGGCGGCAGCTGTGGCGGGCGGCGGGCGAGGCGGTGGCGGCCCTGGCGCTGGTACTGCTCACCTACCAGGGCGAGTCGGAGCTCGACGCCAGGCTGCGGGGCGCGGCGGCGGCCCTGGGACTCATCGGCGTCGCACTGGTGGTGGTGCGGCGCCGCTTCCCGGTGGCCGGCGTGGTGGGGCTGGCGGCGCTGATGGGAGTGGTGCCTTCGGTGGCGCTGCTGACCGCGGTCGCCGCCCACACCTCGACCCGACAGCGCGAGACGCCGCGGCGGCGGGTCGCTCTTCTGCTGGTGGCGGCCGCCTCGGCGATGGCGACCTGTGCCGTGTCCGCTCCCGTACGGGGGCCGGGCAGCTGGTCGTTCGGTCTTGCGCTGGGTGCGGTGCTCGCCGTGACCACGGTGATCGTGCCCGGGCTGGTCGGTGCCGCCGCGGGCCAGCAGGACCGGCTGCTGCGGGCGTGGCGGGAGCGTACGGCCGCTGCCGAGGAGGCGCGGCGGCTGGCGGACAGCGAGGCGCGGGTGCGCGAGCGGTCGCGGATCGCCGCGGAGATGCACGATCTGGTCGGGCACCGGCTGAGCCTGGTCTCCCTGCACGCGGGTGGTCTGGAGATGGCGCTCGGCAGGACCGCGCCCGAGCTGCGGGACGAGGCCGCCGTGGTGGGCCAGGCCAGCCGGGACGCGATGCAGGAACTGCGGGAAGTGCTGGGCGTCCTCGGCCCGTTGGGCCGGGACACCGGAACCGATGCGCTGACGGATGCCACGGGTACGCGTGCGGACATCGAGGCGCTGATCGCGGAGTCGCGCAGCGGCGGTATCCCCGTCGAGTTCCGCTGGGAAGGGCCGGATCTCGAGGCGCGGCCGGCCCGGGTGCGCCGGGCGGTCCACCGGGTGGTGCGCGAGTCGCTGACCAACGTCCACCGGTACGCGGCCGGGGCCCAGGTCACCGTGACCGTGCGCCACGGCGACGCGCTGGTCGAGGTGCGGGTGCGCAACGGCGTGCCGCCCGTCCCGCCCGCCGCCACGACCGGGCTCGGCACCGGGCGCGGGCTGATCGGGCTGCGGGAGCGGGTGACACTGCTCGGCGGCGACCTGGAGGCCGGCCGCACGCCGGACGGCGGCTTCGCCCTGGCGGCCGACATCCCTGCCGACCCCCGGTTCGGTGCGGAAACGGCGGACGTGGAGCCGGACGAGAACGAGCCGGCCCGCACCGTCGGGTCCGACGGCGGGCTCTCCACCCTCCAACGGCGCCTCGCCGGGGCCGTCACCGGGCTGCTCGGCCTCGTGGGGGTGGGCGTGATGATGCTGTTCGGCGCCGCGCTGGTGGTCGACGCGTACGGTCCGGTCTACCGCAGCCCCGAAAAACCCCGGGTGGGCATGAGCCGGGAGCAGGTGCAGCGGGTGGTGTCCGGGGACGACGACACGGTGCGCGCGGCCGCCGCCGGGCGCGAGCCGCCCCGGCCGTCGTCCGCGACCGACTGCATGTACCCGTGGGGCGCCGGGGTGGCCAAGGGCGGCCGACTGGAGATCGTCCGCTACTGCTTCCGGGCCGACACCTTGATCGCGATCGACCGTTTCACCGTGCCGATCGTGACCGAACAGCCGACCCCACCCCACCCTGGGAGAACGACACATGACTGACCAGGCCAACTCCGCGGGCCTCCGGCCGGGCACGGCGATCCGGGTGCTGCTCGCCGACGACGAGGAGATGATCCGGCACGGCATCCGGCTGATCCTCCGGCACGCCGACGGCATCGACGTGGTGGCCGAGGCCGTCAACGGCGCCGAGGCCGTCCGGCGCACCGCCGAACACCGGCCCGACGTGGTGCTCCTCGACATCCGCATGCCCGTGCTCGACGGGCTGTCGGCCGTCGAACCACTGGTCGCCCTCGACCCCACGCCGCAGGTGGTCATGCTCACCACCTTCGGCGAGGACGACAACGTCCTCCGCGCGCTACGGTCCGGCGCCACCGGCTTCCTGCTCAAGGACGCCGGCCCGCAGGAGCTGATCAGCGCGGTACGGGCGGCGGCCGCGGGGGACGCGGTGCTCTCGCCCGGCGTCACCGGCACCGTCATCCGCCGGATGCTGAGCGGCGGCGGAGCGACCGAACCGGGCAGCAGGGTGGCGGGCCTGACCGGCCGGGAGCGCGAGGTCCTGGTGATGCTGGGCGAGGGACTCTCGAACCCGGGGATCGCCAAGCGGCTCGGCATCGGCGTGGGAACGGTCAAGACCCATGTCAGGTCGATCCTGGAGAAGACCGGCTGCGGCAGCCGCGTCCAGGCCGCACTGCTGGCGCACCAGACAGGACTCATGAACTGACCACCCGGCGGGAGTCGTCGGCTCTCTCCGCGCCACGCCTCCGCCACGTCTCTGCCGCGCCTACGCCACGCCTCCGCCCCGAGCCTCAAGGGCGTGGCCGTCTCACTGGAGTGGCCCCGCATTCCTGTCTGGCCGTATTCGTGCCCGTATTCCCGCCCGCATTCCCACAGCGGATGTATGGGTGCGGGCCACCGCCTCTATGACCCTCCGTCGACACTCCGACCACGCTGCGAAGTTCCGCCGCCGCGAAGGAACCGCGGCGTTGATCAACCCCTCTCACAGGACGTCCCGATAGGGGGCGTCTGGGCAATAATCGCGATTGGTTCAGTTATGCGGGAATTCAGCCGTAGGGGCATGCTCGGTCTCGGCGCAGGCGCGGCAGCGGCGCTGTCGGTCGCCGGCTGCTCCTCCGCCGGGTCGGACTCGGACAAGGTCGGGACCGAGTCCGCGACGAAGCGTGGAAAGGGGCCGCAGGGCAAGCCGATAGGCGACGGCTCGACCGCGTACACCGGTAAGCAGCCCCATCAACCGCCCAGGCCGGAGCGGTTGGCGCCGGGGCAGAAGCCGCCGCAGTTCGTGGTCTTTTCCTGGGACGGTGCGGGGGAGGTGGGAAATGGTCTCTTCCCGCGGTTCCGCAAACTCGCCCGGGACCACAATGCCTCG
Source organism: Streptomyces sp. NPDC107765 (assembly GCF_055657085.1). Classification (NCBI taxonomy): domain Bacteria; kingdom Bacillati; phylum Actinomycetota; class Actinomycetes; order Kitasatosporales; family Streptomycetaceae; genus Streptomyces; species Streptomyces sp. NPDC107765. The sequence goes on from NZ_JBVKBL010000006.1 coordinate 109,440, forward strand.
ATGACGTTCTTCCTTTCCGGGCTCTATCTGTTGCCCGAGTCGAAGAAGCGGATGTACCGGCCGCCGAACAACCCCGTCGGCGCGTCCGACATCGGTTACCTCAAGGACGACCACATCCGGGAGACGCTGAAGAATGTGCGGGCGGCGTGGCTGGAGGGCCATGAGATAGGCACGCACTTCAACGGGCATTTCTGCGGTGAGAGCCGTGGTTCGGTGAAGCATTGGACGCCTGCCCAGTGGGACGATGAGATAGAGCAGGCGGTGTCGTTCGTCACCAAGTGGCGGACGAACACCGGCTTCACCGACCTTGAACCGCTGCCGTTCGACTACGGCAAGGAACTGGTCGGCGCCCGTACGCCGTGTCTGCTCGGCCAGGACAATCTGCTGCCCACGGCGCGGAAGCGCGGCTGGCGCTACGACGCCAGCTCGCCCGGCGGCCTGCAGGTCTGGCCGGTCAAGAGGCAGGGGGTGTGGAACTTCCCGCTGCAGCAAATGCCCTTCCCCGGCCACTCCTTCGAGGTCCTCTCGATGGACTACAACATCATGGCCAACCAGTCGAAGAACTCCACCAAGGCCCCGCCGGTCAACTATCCGGGCTGGCGCCAGCAGGCCGCGCAGGCGTACATCGCCGGTTTCCAGCGGGCCTATGAGACCAACCGGGCGCCGTTCTTCATAGGCAACCACTTCGAGCAGTGGAACGGCGGCATCTACATGGACGCCGTCGAGGAAGCGCTCAAGCACATCGCCGACGAAAAGCGCAAGGACGTCCGGCTGGTCTCCTTCCGCCAGCTCTGCGACTGGCTCGACGCCCAGGACCCCAAGGTCCTCACCGACCTGCGCCGCCTCGGTGTCGGGCAGCAGTTCACCGGCCGCGGCTGACGGCAACGGCAGCGGGCGCGGGCACGGGCACGGGGCCGAACCTCCGGGAGGCAGCCAGGCAACCAGGCAGTCGGGCAGTCGGGCGACCCGGCAGCCGGGCTGAACTAAGGGGTTCGCGTGCCCGTTGCCCAGGAACGGAGCTTCTCGGGGTTGAGTACGGCCCAGATGTGCTGGATCCGGTCGCCGGCGACGTCGAAGGCCATCACCGATACGGTGACGCCGTCCAGTTGAGCCACCAACCCTGGCTGACCGTTGACCGTACGTTCCACGAGCGTCATGCCGGGCGCCGCACCCGGCCGGTCGGCGAAGAAGCGTGCGACCTGCTCGGCGCCTTCGACGGGGTGGGGCGCCGCGGTGACGAGTCCGCCGCCGTCGCCGGTCGCGGTGGCGTCGGGGGCCAGCAGGGGGTACCTGCTCGCATCACCATGGCGTGGCTGTCTGGCTGGCCGGCGTGCCTTCGTAGAGGGGTGCCTTCCGCCTTCTTGGCGCCTCCTGGGATCAGGATGCTCCCGGGAGGCGGTGGAAGAGCCGGCCGGCGAGGTCGATGCCGGTGATGGTGCCGTCGACGTCGCGGGAGAAGTAGCCGCGCTGCCCCTTGAGGCCGCCTTCGATGACGATGTACTCGTCGCCATCGCCGGGAAGGAAGCCGATGGCCGCGGCCGGGTAGTCCGGGGGCATCTCCTCGTCCGATGCCTCCCGGATCTCCGGCTTGATGCCGACCGCCAGGGTGAGGCGGGTGCCGTCGGTGGCGAGGTCGAGGTTCATGGCGTCGATGTCGTAGCGGCCGACGACCTGTTGGGCTTTTTCCCCGTCGTACGGGAGCGGCTCCGCCGTCTTCTCGACGACCCCGAGGTAGTGCTCCAGCGCCCACCGCACGACGGACTGGTTGAAGGGGTAGCCGTCCGGGCCGGCGTTGGCCAGGGAGACCACCGCGAAGTTGCGTTCGGGCACGATGAGCAGTTCGGCGAACTGTCCGTTGCCCGAGCCGCCGTGGCCGATGCCGTGGAGGCCGTCCAGGTCGTGCAGGAACCAGCAGATGCCGAAGCCGTCGCCGAGGGTACTGGCGCGCAGCGCGACCGTCTGCTCCCGCATGCGGTGCAGCTCTGTGGCGGGCAACACGCCCTGCCCGTCGCCGAGTTGGAACCGCGCCCAGCGCAGCAGGTCGCTCACCGAGGAGGCGAGGCCGCCCCCGGGGTTGTCGCGACGCGCGCCCTCCCTGAACGCTCCCCAGGGCCGGGCGGCGCGCAGTTCGCCGTCGTCGCCCCGGTTGTGGCCCACGGCGAACTTGCGGACCATCACCTCCGCCAGTCCGTACACGGTGTCGGACAGGCCCACCGGCTCCAGGACGAGTGAGGCCATGGCCTGCTCGAAAGGCAGGCCCGTGACCTTCTCGACCACCCGCCCGGCCAGGTTGTATCCGGCCTGGCTGTACGACGCGCGGGCCCCGGGCGGTGCGATCAGCGGCAGTGCGGGCAGCTTGGCCACGAGGCCGGCCAGGGAGCGGTCGCCCTCGCCGTCGTCGACCAGGTTCCAGTCCAGGCCCGCGGTGTGGTTGAGCAGGTTCAGGACGGTGATCTGCGCCGCGGCCTGCTCGTCGGCCAGCTTCAGCTCGGGCACGTAGCGCCGCACCGGCGCGTCCAGGTCCACCTTTCCCTCGGCGACCAGGCGCATCAGGGCGGTCGCCGTGAAGGTCTTGGACACCGACGCCAGGTGGAACAGCGTCTTCTCGTCGACCGGCGACGGATCGGCGAGGCTCGTGACGCCGTGCGAGGCGTAGATCTCCTCTCCGTCCAGGAGCACCCCGACGGCGACACCGGGCACGCCGAACTCCGTGGCCTGCGTGGTGACGAACTCCGACAGCTTGTTCTGCAACATGGCTCCCCCTTCGGGCACTTGAACTAAGTACGAGGAGGAGCGTAGGTCTCACTTGAACAAAGTGCAAGACGGCACGTGAACTAAGTGCAAGTAGGATGGCGGCCATGCCGCGAGACACACTGACCGCAGACCGGATCGTCCGTGAGGCCATCGAGCTGCTCGACGACGAGGGGCTGGACGGCCTCAACATGCGGAGCCTGGCGAAACGGCTCGGCTCGGCCGCCACGGCCGTCTACTGGCACATCAAGACCAAGGACGAACTGGTCCGGCTCGCCAGCGACGCGATCTGGCACGAGGTCGAGCTGCCCGATCTCGACACCACCGACTGGCGCACGGCCGCCACCGCCCACGCCACCGGCATGCACGCGATGCTCACCCGGCACCCGTGGCTCGGCCAGGCATTCGGCAGCCACCTCCTGCACGGCCCCGGCCAGGCCCGCCATAACGACCTCAGCCTGGGCATCTACGAGAAGGCGGGTTTCGCCGCCGCCGACGCGGACCGGGCGGCCGCCACCGTCCTCACGTTCGTGCTCGGCAGCACGCTCGGCCCTGCCGCACAGGTCTCACTGAACCGCCGGCTGAGCAAGAGCGGCGCGGACGCCGAGCAGCTGATGGCCGACGCCATGACCCGCGCCACCGAGACCGCCAGGCAATTCCCACGGCTGCGCGAACGCCTCGACACCACGGCCGCCACGGAGTACGCCGCAGCACCCGACGACACCTTCGCGTTCGGCCTCCAGTCCCTCCTCGACGGCTTCGAGGCCCGCCTCACCGCCGCCCACGCCCGTCACCCCGAGTGACCCGCACCCCGGCCAACACCCGCCCGACCAGGGCCCGTTTCCCCTGCCGCGTCTCCGCTGTCCCCCTGGCTGCCTGGTGGCAGGACCACTCCGCACACTCCAGACGGACGTATCCGCTGCCTAACATGGGCTCATGGGTGTCAACATCATGCTCGACTTCGAGGTGCACGGGCTGGCCGACGAGGCGCAGACCAAGTACGTCCTGAGCGGACTGGTCGAACTGATCCGTGCGGAAGGCCTCCAGGACCACGAGGTCGGCCTCGGGTGGAGCGTGGAGGGCGGACGACACTGGATCTCCGGCGAAACGGACCACCCGATCGGCATCAGCCGCTTCCATACGTGGCGCCCGCACTTCGAAGCCGCCTTCCACCAACGGATCCAGACACTCGCACCTGCTGCCACCGCTTCGATCAACTGGCGCTACCCGGACGACGACTGACAACGTCTGACGACTTGACGGCCGGAGCCACCCCGCCGAACTGCCCCGTACCGCCGGCGAAGTGACCGACGAACTGCAAGAACTGCTGACGTGGCGCTAAACGGCACACGGGATCCCCGGGAACCCCGTCGTATGCCAGGTATCACCGTCAGCCGTTATCGCGAGACCCTCGTAACCGTCGAGGCCCTCCAGCCAGTCCTGTGCCCCCGCGCCCATGGCGAACGCTGCGGTGGCGTAGGCGTCGGTCGTGGTCAGGTCGGGGCCGACCACCGTGACGGATGCGGGGCCGGCCGCGGGAGTGCCGGTGCGGGGGTCCAGGATGTGGGGGCCGCGCTCGGCGCTGCCGGAGGTGGCGACGGCCAGGTCGCGGCCGGTGACGACGGCGCACAATTCCCCCGGACGCAGCGGATGGGCGATCCCGATGCGCCAGGGCACTCCGGGCGCCGCCTCGCCGCTGAGCTGGAGGTCTCCGCCGCCGTTCACGCAGGCGTGCCGGGCGCCGGCCGCCCGCAGGAGCCGACCGGCGCGTTCGACCGCCCAGCCCTTCACCAGTCCGGACGGGTCGAGAGTGCCGCCCGGGGTGGCGCTGAACCAGCCGCGGGTGGCGACTCCCACCTGTTCGCAGAGGTCGAGGACCTCGCGCACCTCCGCGGGGCAGTCGTCGAGTCCGACCTCGCCGCGGGCGAGCCGGCTGATGGCGCTGTCGGAGCGGTAGGTGGAGAAGACCTCGTCGACGTGGTGGAGCCAGGCGACGGCGTCGTGTACGGCGGCCTCGATGGCGGGGGTGCGTGCGTCGCGGATGTCGAAGGAGAACACCGTGCCCATCGCCTGCTCGACATGGCGCAGACCGCGCCGGAGCTCAGACACCGGCCCGGTCCAGTGCGCTCTGCAGGGACCGGATGTATCCCGCACTGGTGTAGCTGGCGCCGGACACCGCGTCGATGTGGGCGCTGTGCGCGCTCAGTGCCTCCTGTGTCAGGCGCGGCAGGGCGTAGGCGGCGATCTCGCGGTCGCGACCGTTCCCGGACGGGGCGCGCAGCACCTTGACCGCGGTCAGCCGGCCGGCCCTGACGGTGGCCCTGACCTGCACGGTGCCGTAGCGGGTACTGATCGAGGCGCCGGTGTAGGTGCCGTCGGCCGGGCGGCTGCCCTGTGATGCGTGTCCGGAGGGCGTCGGGGCCGGTGCGGCGCCCGACTGGGCCGGGCCACCGGTCAGCCCGGCGGGCTGGTGGGGTTTGAGGGAGAGCAGGAGGACGACCAGTGCGCTGGTCGACGCTGCGGTCAGAACGGCTCGGCGCACGGCGGGCTCCTCAGAACTCGAACGACTCGTGGTGGATGTGGCGTCGGGGTATCCCGGCACCGCGCAGCGCCCGCCGGGCCGCGGTGGTCATGCCGGGCGGGCCGCACAGATACACCTCGTGCGCGGCCAGATCCGGCACCAGGCGACCCAGTGCGCGGGCCGTCAGCGGCGCGGAGTACGCGGCGGGTTCATCGACGAAGTAGTGCACGGCCGCGCCGCGGGCCGCGGCGATCGCATCGAGCTCGGTGCGCAGCGCGAGGTCCTCGGGGCGCCGCGCCCGGTAGACGAGCGTGACCTCGCCGGGGAGGGTTTCGAAGAGTGCCCGCAGGGGGGTGATGCCCACGCCGCCCGCGAGCAGCAGCACCTTGGAGCACCGCCGCCGCGCCTCGGTGAAGGCACCGTACGGGCCCTCGGCCCACACCCGGGTGCCGGGCCGCAGCCGTGCCAGGGCCGCGCTGTGGCCGCCGGCCTCCTTCACGGTGATGCGCAGGTGGTGGGGGAGGGGCGGGGCGGAGAGGGAGTAGGGGTTGGCGGTCCACCACAGGCCCGGCGCCAGGAAGCGCCAGCGGAAGAACTGGCCCGGCCGGGCGCCGAGTTCGTCCAACCGTTCGCCGGTGAGGTGCACCGAGACCACGCCCGGCGCCTCCGGGCGGACCTCGGTGACCCGCAGGCGGTGGCGCCGGGCACGCCATAGCGGAGCGACGAAGCGGTACCCGGCGACCAGCGCTGCCACCAGCGCGTACATGGCGTACCAGGCGAGCTGGGCGGGCCGTCGCCCCACGAAGTCGGCGCCGTTGGAGAGTTGATGACCGAAGGCGAGAAAGATCGCCAGGTAGGTGGCGAAGTGGAGGTAGTGCCAGGTCTCGTAGCTCATCCGGCGGCGGGCGAACCGCGCGGAGACGGCACCGGTGCCCACCAGCAGCAGGAAGCCCGCGGTGGCCTTGAGCATGTCCGGGTAGTCGAGGACGAGGGTGGTCGCCTCGTGCAGGACGCCGTTCCGCGTGGTGAGGGTGTAACCCCAGATGATCAGGAGGATGTGCGCGAGCACCAGCGAGACGGTGTAGCGGCCGCCCGCCGCGTGCCAGCGCGCCAGGCGGTCGGTGCCCAGGGTGTGGTCGAGCAGCGGAACGCGGGCCATCAGCGCGACCAGTACCGCGCAGGCGTAGCCGGCCAGCAGACCGGTGATCCGGCCGGCCCCGGTCAGCCAGCCCGCCGGACCCACGACCGACGCCGTACCGGTCCACCACAGGGCCAGCACGCCGGCCGCCCCCGCCCAGATCACGACGTGCGCGAGCAGGGGTGCCAGGGACGGCGGCCGCCGCGGCGGGCTGCTGCTGGTGGATGTCCGGCGGGTGGCGGAGACGGTGCTCATGGAGGCTTCCCTTCCGTGGTCGGCGCCAGCGTCGCAGCGCAACCTCTGAAGACCCTCTGAGCGGCGCCTCCGCCCGCTGATTCACAGGAAACTCAGAGCCGGCTCATACCTCCGCCGGCCACCGGGCGAGGGATGCTGGAGGCACCATGCACATGCACCGCACTCCCGCCCCGCTGCACAGCGCCGACGGCTCGCCGGTACGGGTCCTCGTGATCGACGACGAGCCGGACCTCACCGAGGTGCTCTCCGGCGCCCTGGCCGGCGAGGGCTGGGAGGTCCGCAGCGCGGCCGACGGCGCCTCCGCGCTCGCCGTGGCACGGACCTTCCGCCCGCACGCCGTCGTCCTGGACTGGATGCTGCCCGACATCGACGGCCTTCAGGTGCTGCACCTGCTGCGCCGGGAGCTGCAGACGGTCTGTGTCCTCTTCCTCACCGCGCGCGACGCCGTCGAGGACCGGATCGCCGGGATCACCGCGGGCGGTGACGACTACGTCACCAAGCCGTTCAGCCTGGAAGAGGTGCTGGCGCGGCTGCGCGGTCTGCTGCGCCGGGCCGGGATGGCTCGTGAGCCGGACGGCGACCGGCTGGTCGTCGGCGACCTCGTGATGGACGAGGAGGCGCGGGAGGTCCTCCGCGCCGGCGAGCTCGTCGAACTGTCCCGCACCGAGTTCGAGCTGCTCCGCTTCCTGATGCGCAACCCACGGCGGGTGCTGTCCAAGGCACAGATCCTGGACCGCGTCTGGTCCTACGACTTCGGCGGCCGGTCCCACGTCGTCGAGCTCTACATCAGCTATCTGCGCAAGAAGATCGACGTCGGCCGGACCCCGATGATCCACACCGTCCGCGGGGTCGGATACGTCCTCAAGCCGGAGTCCTCGTGACGCGGATCGGCCCCCGCACCCTGCGCAGCCAGCTCACGGCCGGTCTGGTCGCCCTGCTGGCGCTGGCCTGCCTGGCGGTCGGCATCACCACGGTCGTCGCGCTCGAAGGATTCCTGGTGAGCCGCCTGGACCAGCAACTCTCCGCCTCCGCGGGCCGGTTCGCGGTGAGCCTGGAGCACGAGGCCCGGCCGGACGCCGACAACCGGCCGGACACCCGCGGCCAGTCCGACGGCACCTTCGGCGCCCGGCTGCTGCGCGGCACACCCACCCAGGCGGCCGTCGTACGGGACCAGACGGATGCCGCGGTGCCGCTGTCCGCCGAGGACCGCCGCGCGTTGGCGGCCCTGCCCACCGACGGTTCCGGACACAGCGTCCGACTGGCGGCACTGGGGCGGTACCGCGTCAACGCGGTCTCGGGCGACGACGGCGACGTCCTGGTCACCGGCCTGCCGCTGCACCCCGTCGAGGAGACCGTGCACCGGCTGGAGGCGGTGGAGGCCGCGGTGTTCGGCGGGGCGCTCGTGGTCACCGGCGTCCTGGGCGCACTGTGGGTACGGCTGTCGCTACGCCCCCTGCGGCGCGTCACCACCACGGCCGCGCGGGTCGCCGAGCTGCCGCTGGCCAGCGGGGAGGTGGCGATGCCGGCGCCGGTGCCGGTGGCCGACCCGCGCACGGAGGTCGGGCAGGTCGGTACCGCCCTCAACCGGATGCTCGGCCACGTCGGTAACGCACTGGAGCGCCGCCACGCCAGCGAGAACCGGCTGCGGCACTTCGCCGCCGACGCCAGCCATGAGCTGCGGACTCCGGTGGCGAACGTCCGGGGGCACGCGGAGCTCGCCCTCCGGCACAAAGGGCCGGTACCCGGCGAGATCCGGCGTTCCCTGGAGCGCATCCAGGCCGAGTCGGAGCGCATGAGCCGGCTGGTGGACGACCTCCTGCTGCTCGCCCGCCTCGACGCCGGCCGTGCGCTGGAACGCAGGCCGGTGGATCTCACCCGGCTCGTGCTCGACGCGGTCGACGACGCGCGGGCGGCCGGTCCCCGTCACCGGTGGCTGCTCGACCTCCCCGAGACAGCCGTCACCATGACCGGTGACGAACACCGCCTGCACCAGGTCGTCAGCAATCTGCTCGCCAACGCCCGGACCCACACCCCGCCCGGGACCGCCGTGACGGTGCGACTCGCCACCGACGACCACGACGTCCGGTTGACGATCCTGGACGACGGCCCCGGCGTTCCCGAGGAGATCCAGCCGGAGGCGTTCGGCCGCTTCGTCCGCGTCGACCACAGCCGCTCGCGCGCGGCCGGCGGTACCGGCCTGGGGCTCGCCATCGTGGAGGCCGTCGTCACCGCCCACCACGGAGAGGTAGCCCTGACGAGTCGCCCCGGGCACACCGAGTTCACGGTCACCTTCCCCGCGACTCCTTCCGGTCCCCCGCACCGATGAGGTGGTACCACGGTGACCAACTGGGAGGGCCAGCGATTCAGATCCTTGGTGATGGTGCCCGCTGCCTGGGCTTTGTCGAGCTCGTCCGTCGCTCCCTGCACGCTGCTGGGTGCCTCGGGAATCGGGGTGGGGGAGGAGCCCCGTAGTCAGGTGAGGTCCCACAAGTTCCGGTAGAAGTCGGTGCGTTCCGGGTCGGGGGTGATGCCGTAGGCGTCGAGGAAGGTCTGCTCCCATCCGGGGCCGTAGTTCCACTCGGTGCTCCAGCTGGCGACGGCGATGTCCGCCCAGCGGTCCGCGACGCCGAGCGCGCCCATGTCCACGTGACCGGACCAGGAACCGTCCTCGCGAAGCAGCGTGTTCGGCGCGCAGGCGTCTCCATGACAGACGACGAGGCGGTCGATCGGCGGCGTCCTCAGATCTGCGGGGACGTCCATTCCGGCGCTCCGGGCGCGTTCCAGGCGGTGGGCGACCGACCAACGGAAAGGGCAGTCGGCCACCGGCAGTTGCTCGTGCAGGGCGCGCAGCCCCGCCCCCAGCGCACGTACCGCGGTGCCGGGATCGGCCGTCCAGCGCGGGCTGACGGCGCTGTCGCCGGGCAGCCCGTGGGTGACGAGCCAGGCCCCGTCCTCGTCGGCTCCGTGGTCCACAACGCGTGGCACCGGTGTGAAGCGGGCAGCCCAGCTCAGGCGGGTGACCTCGGCGGCGAGGTCCAGTCCGGAGCCTGCCGGTGCCCACTTGGCGAACAGGCGGGCATTGCCGGTGCCGATCTGGAAGGTCAGGCCGCCCAGCCCGTTCTGCCAGACAGGCCGCAGCGTCCGGTCTCCGGCCTGGGCGGCGATCGGGGCAGGGACGCTTACCTCGCACGTCGGCGGTCCGGAAAGATTCATCCGCTCATGCTGCTTCTGAGACGGCGCCTCGGGCGAGCGGTTTTCGGGCCCGGGCCGCACTCGCCGCCTGGGGTTGCCCGGCGCCACGGAATGCCTGGGCCGGAGGACCCGTGACCGCGTCAGAAGACCACAGTGATCTTGCCTGCCAGGCCGCCCTGGAGAAACCGCGTGTGGGCGGCTTGGATCTCCTGGAGGCCGAAGGTGGAGTGCACCCGTACCTGCAATGCGCCGCTGTCGACGAGCTTGGCCAGCTCGTTCAGTGTGCCGCGCCGTCCTCCCGCACCTGGTGGACAGTGGTACGGACACCTCGGGAGGACAGGTCGGGGACCGGACCTGCCTGGGTGGCGATGGAGGCGTATCGGCCGCCATCGGCCACTGCCTCGGTCACGAACGGCCCGAAGGTTTGTCCCGTGCCTGAGCCGTCGCATGCTTGGCGGGCGAGTCGTCGGCTCACCGACCGGGTCCGCCAACCTGGGGTACGATCGACCGTATGGGTAGTGCCACGGCAGATGTCGCAGATGTCACCGACAAACGCCTCCTGCGCGGCGCCCGGACCCGGAAGACCGTTCTGGAGCGGGCGGTCGACATCGCCTCGCTCGACGGGCTCGAAGGGGTCAGTTTCGGCCGTCTGGCCACGGACACCGGGCACAGCAAGGCGGGCATCCAGACGCTCTTCAAGACGAAGGAAGCGCTGCAGCTGGCGGTCGTCGACTTCGCCCGCGAGATGTTCATCGACCACGTCATCCGGCCGGCCAGGTCCGCACCGCGTGGCGTCGCACGTCTGCGCGCGCTGCTCGACGAGTGGGTCGTCTACGCCTCGACCCCGCTGTTCGCGGGCGGATGCTTCCGAGCCGCGAACCTCGCGGCGTTCGACGGCAAGACCGGGCCCGTCCATGACGCCCTCTTCCGCGACCAGCAGGAGTGGCTCGAAGTCATCGCCGGCGAACTCCGGCACGCCGTCGACAACGGTGAGATCGCGGACCTGGACGTCGAACTCGCCGTCTTCCAGATCGACGCGCTGCTGTGCGCCGCCAACACGGCTCTACGGCTCGGGGACGACAGCGCGGTGAGCAAGGTCCGCCGCATCGTCGAGGGCCTGCTCACCGCCCCGCAATAGCACGGTAATGACACGACGATGCGGCGGGCCGAGGCCCAACTCATCGTCGTGTCAGGCCACTTGGCCGCCTTAGCCGTCCTTCACCGTGCTGCACCGTGCTTCACCGTCCCTCATCCCAGCCGAGACGCGGACCTTCCCAAAGGCGGACGTCCGGGCAACCGACCTGCCCGGACGTCGCTACGGCTGGGCCCGCTGTCGACCGCAGCCTGGCCGTGACTGGTGATCCTCGCAGTCAGGCCTGGGCCGCCGGCCGCTTCGGCAGAAGGAAGACGGCGATGCCCGCGATGACTGCGAAGATCAAGACCCCGAAGGACGCGACGGCGAAGGCGTGACCGGCGGCGGCAACCCTGCCGACTGCCGCGGGATGGAACGAGCTGAAGAAGACCGCTCCGATAGCGGCAACGCCCAGCGCTCCGCCCACCTGCTGGGTCGTGGACAGGACCCCAGACGCGACACCGGCCGACTCCGGCTTGACGCGGCTCAGCACCGTGTTGAGTGCCGGCGTGATGACCAGTCCGCCACCGACGCTTTGCAGAACGAGGGTGGGGATCACCAGCAGTGGAGTGATCCGCGGACCGGACACCAGCAAGAGGCCGGTCGCCAGGTATCCGATCGCCAGGATGATCGCCCCCACCTCAAGGACACGTCGTCCGTATTTCGGGATGATCCGGCTCGCGACCATGCTGAACACGAAGAATGCTGTGGCTGCCGGTGCCTGGACCAGGCCCGCGCCGAGCGCCGACATGTTGAGCCCTTGCTGCATCGTTACCGACAAGGCCAGGTAGTACGAGTAGATCAGCGCGTACAGGGCGAGGACGAGAACGATCCCGAGCGAGAACGAGCGCTGCCTGAACAGCGTCAGCGGTACCAACGGATCCCCGCCCCGCCGTTCCAGCCGCCGTTCGATCGCGACGAACAATCCGAACGCGACCGCACTGCCCGCGAAGCAGGCCCAGACCCACCACGGCCAGCCTGCCTCCTGCCCCTGGATCAGCGGGAGCACCAGGAGGAAGAGAGCCGCGCTGAGCACCAGCACGCCGGGCATGTCCAGTGTGCGGGTGGCGGCTCGGCCTGTCTCCGGCACGTGGCGCAGGGCGAGCAGGAACAGCGCAATGCCGATCGGCACGTTTACCCAGAAGACCATGCGCCAGCCGGAGTCGAAGAGGTTGGCGCCGATGAGCAGCCCGCCGATGACTTGTCCGCCGATGGTGGCCATACCCATGACGATGCCGAGCACGCCGTAAACGCTGTGCCGTCGCGCCGCCGGCACCAGCACCGTGACGAATGCGAACACCTGGGGAACCATCAGGGCGGCTCCCAGACCCTGGATGACCCGCGCGGCAATAAGGTTGCCTGCGGTCGGGGAGAGCGCACAAGCGACTGATGACAGGGTGAACAGGGCCACCCCGAGAAGGAATATCCTCTTGCGACCGTACAGATCAGCCAGGCGAGTAGCGGTAATGATGAAGACCGCGTAACTCAGCTGATAACCCGCCAGAACCCACTGGGCATCGCTGTCCGAGGCATGCAGGTCCGCCACGATCGAGGGGTCGGCGACCACGACGATGAACGAGTCAAGGACCGCCATGAACAGCGCGGCCAGGACAACCGACATCGTCATCCACGGAATGGCATCAGGCTTCGCGGTCACTGCCCGCTGGCCTACTGCTTGCTGACTACTTGCCACGACAAGAAACCTCTTGATTCGTCAGGGTCTGGCAATGCCTGAACCCAGGAAGCTCGGCTGGCGCGTTTCGCCAGGCGGCGGTTATTACTGGGGGAGAATTACGCCGATACGATTCGCCAGGCGGCGGTCAGAACCGGGGGAGAGTCACGCCGATGCGAGGTGTCCCAGGGAGCCGGCCAGCTTCTTGACCACCTCGGCCGCCATCACGGCCTGACCCGAGGTCGAGAAGTGGATGCGATCCTCACTGAGCAGGTTGCCGCGGTCGTTGACCGGGTGATCCCACATGTCCACCACGACGGCGTCGTATTCGGAAGCCAGCCCGCGCACGATCTCGTTGACCGCGACAATCCGCTCCGGCCAGTCAGGGAAGACCGGGACGACATACGCCCTGCCGAGCGTGAAAGTGGTCAGCAAGGCGCCGGTGCCCTTCGCCAGGTCGTACATCCGCCGAAGCGTGCGCTCGATCTCACCGAAGTCCGGCCTGCGCCGCACGATGTCGTTGGCCCCGCAGGGCAGATGGAGCAGGTCCGGGGCGAACTCAACCATCCGGGCTGCCTGGTTCTCGAGCGTCCGGGCGGTTGTTGCCCCGATCTCGGAGGTATTGAGGTATGCCAACTCCGGCCGGACAGACCGTAAGACCCCGGCAACCCGGTCTGACCAGCCCTGATCCCCGTAGCCCGGCGTGGGGTCGCCGGTTCCCGCCGAAAGGCTGTCGCCGATAACGGCATACCTGCCCCACGGCGCCCCAGTCAGCAATGCCACGGCATCCGCCTGGTCCAGGCAGAACGGGTCGGTCGCTTCGGTGAAGACGGGTTGCTTCATGCAGAAGAGAGTACGGTCGGCCGTATGTTTTCTCAAGAGGCTGCCTTGACTGCCTCTTTCCTTCACCGCACCGGGCGGCGGCGCGCGGGCTGACGGCCCGCGAGCGGCACAGTTCCCGGTCCCCACTGGCGAGGTGCGCGTTCTCGCTGGCCAGGCGGGGACATCCCCACTCAGGACCCGAGCCCAGCCGTCCGCAAGAAGGCGGGCTGGTACGTACCCGGCGGGACCCTCTACGAACGGACGGCCCCACCCGGTTCCACGTGAGACCAGGCCCCCCGCGGGAAACCCTCCGGCGGCCTGACCAGGCGTCAGGACAAGGCCCAGCGGCTGGCGGCGCGCATCGTTCGACGAGAACGACCAGCTCGCCGCGGGCAGCAACGGCTCGGCCCGCGCCCACCGGGCGCCGGTCAACGACCCGCGCCCGGACCAGCGATCCGACGTTCTGGAACACGTAGCACGGCGCAGCCCCGACTGGCCGCTGGGCGCTCCTGCCGTGCACAGCAGGTCAGTTGACGTCCAGCACCGCTTTGCCGTGCAGGCGACGGCCGAGCAGAGCCTCGACCGCTTCGTCGTGGCGGGTCCACGGGCCGCGCCAGCTGATGCCCGGGTCGATGCGGCCTGCGGCGACTTCAGTGGCGAGCCACGTCAGGTCGGCGGAGAAGTCGGTGGCGGGGTCGCCGAAGAGAAAGAACGTGCGGATCGACCTGTCGTGCCGTCCCTCGGTCCCCAGGAGCGCTTCGGGCGGGAGGACCGCGTCCGTCACGGACGCACGCCCCACGCTGAACAGCGTGCCGTGCGCCTCCAGAGCGGCGAAGGCGTCCACCAGTTGTCGGCCGCCGACGTTGTCCAGCACCGTGAACACGGGCCGGTCCACGGTGGCCGGATCGGTGTGCACCTCGCTTGCGCCCAGCGCTCGCAGGCCGTTCGCCTGGGCAGGGTTCCCGCTGATGGCCACGACCTCTGCCCCCGCACGAGCGGCGAGCTGGATCGCGAAGCGACCGACGCCGCCGGATGCGCCGGTGATCATCACTCGGCGGCCGAGGAGGTGGCCCGCGCGGCGCAATACGTGCAGGGCGCTCAGTCCGGCCACCGGGAGCGTGCTCACGGCGCCGAGGTCGGCGTCGTCCGGCACCTGGCCCAGCAGGGAGGCCGGTACCGCGCGCAGCTCCGCCCATCCGCCCGCCGCGCCGAGGGTGACGACACGGGTGCCCTCTGCCGGCCCCGACCCGTCGGCGGCTGCCTTCACCACGACACCGGCGGCATCCCAGCCGATCACTGTGCCGTCCGGCGTCTCCGGGCTGGTAGCGCCTTTGACCTCGCCGTGGTTGAGCGAAACCGATGCGACCTTCACCAAGGCCTCATCCGGTGCCGGTATCGGAGCTGAGGTCTCGGCCAGTGACAGGTGCGTTGCTGCGCTGTGGTCGATAACGAGTGCTCGCATGTGCCCGTCTCCTCAAAGTGAAAGTGACACAGTGGAAGTGCCACAGTGTGGCGTTTGCGCCATTGAAGCACATGCTCGCTGGGGGCGTCGGCGGTAAGCTGATGTCCATGACGACCGCCCCGCAGCCCGCCTCGTTGCGTGAGCGCAAGAAGCTGCGCACCCGCCAAGCGCTGGCCGAAACCGCTGTGTCGCTGTTCACCGAGAGCGGCTTCGACGACACCCCGCTGGATGCGCTCCTCGAAGCGGTGGAGGTCTCGCGGCGTACCTTCTTCCGCAACTACCGGTCCAAGGAGGATGTGACCCTCACAGCCGTCAAACAGCTGTGGAGTACCTGCTTGGAGGTCATGGAGCAGAGCGAGCAGAGGGAGCTGACCGACCACACCGAGCACCTGGTCGAGGCGTTCCAGGACGCGATGCTGACCACCCTCGAGCGCATGGACGAGGACTGGTTCCCCCGGTTCGCGGCCACTTTGCAGCTGATCGACCAGTCGCCGTCTCTGCACGGGCACTCCCTGCGGCACTGCGCTGAGATCCAGGCCGGGATCACCCGCCGACTCGGCGCCCCGGACACGCTGGAAGCACGACTGCTCATCGAGTTCTGCGTGGCGACCTGGCGTTGCGCCCTGGACGAGTGGCTGCCCCAGTGCTCCCCCGCGGAGCTGCCCCGCTGCGTGCGACGCGCCTTCGACGCCATGCGTCACGGCCTCAACGTGGCGGCGTAGAACCGCCATTCATCCGGAGCGCGCCGTCGCGGCCGGACACCTGACGGGCGGCGTTCTCGCTCGACGAGTCAGTGGTGCGGGTTCCCGTTCGTCCTGCCGTCATTGACGGCGACTTCCAGGAGCTCGGGCAGTCAGCGGGCTCCGCATCGCGTGGGTCGAGCCACCAACTGCCGCCGCTGAACGGCCGGACTGCGTCCTGAGGGCCTCCCATTCCGCCTCGCTCGTCGTACCTGCGCGGACGAGTGCGCTGCGGATAGCTCAGGCGGTGCTTGACCTTGACACAGTGACAAGCCCTTCACTGCAGCCAAGGAGGTGGCCCACATGCCCATGCCGAAAGAGGACATCAACCTGCCGAAAGAGCACATCCACACGAGGCGTGTTCTCCAGGGGCTGGAGAGCAACAGCTCGTCGGTCCGGCTGCAGGCAGCGCTGGCGGTCGGCACGACGCCGGACCCGGGGTTCATCGGAAAACTCATCGAGCGATGCACGCTCGAACCCGACTTCTACGTGCGCGAAATACTGACGTGGGCGCTCACCCGCCACCCGGCATCGATGACGGTCCCCCTGCTTCTCGACGAAGTCCGTTCGACACATGCCCAGGCACGGAGCCAGGCATTGCACACGCTGTCCAAGATCGGGGATCGGCGGGCGTGGCCGGCGATCACACCGGCGCTACTGTCCGATGCCGACGACGAGGTGGCCCGGAGCGCCTGGCGGGCAGCGGTCGTGCTCGTACCCGAAGGTGCGGAGCGCGAGTTGGCCGTAGCGTTGGCGACGCAGCTCGGGCGGGGCGAACGTGAGACGCAGCTGAGCCTCAGCCGGGCGCTGATCGCGCTCGGGGAGGTGATGTTGCCGACACTGGCAGCCGCGACGACGGATCTCGACCCTCGCGTACGCGCGCACGCAATCGCCACGGAACGGCTGTGGCGCGACCCGGATGCCGGATTCGAGTTCGCGATCGAGGAGGCGAAGCGCATCGTGGCTCTCGGCGGGCCCGGCCAGGAGGGACGGTAGGCAGTGTTGATCGGTGATGTCGCGCGACGGTCCGGGGTCAGCGCCCGCATGCTCAGGCACTACGAATCGCTCGGCCTGGTGCGGCCAACGGGTCGTACCGGCTCCGGCTATCGAGAGTATTCCGGCGAGGACATCCGGCGAATCTTCCACATCGAGAGTCTGCGGTCATTGGGGCTATCGCTGCGCGACGTCAGGCGCGCGCTCGATGATCCCGGCTTCGCGCCCGCGGAGCTCGTCGACGACCTCATCCGCCAGACACGAGACCGCATCGCAGCGGAGACGGAGCTGCTCACGCGCCTTCGTCGGATCGGTGCCGCGGAACCCGCCGGCTGGGAGGAGGTCCTCCACATCGTCCCGCTCCTCCAGGCATTGGGGTCGAGCAGCGCGGCGGCGCGGCAGCGCGCGGCCCTGTCCGCGGTCGAGGACGTTCCCGTGCCGGTGGAAGCACTGGTCGAGGCCGTGCTGAGCGAGTCGGACCCGAACGTCGCCGGAGCCCTTCGGTGGGCTCTGGCGCAATCGGGCAGCGAAGACGGGCTGGCACTGCTGGCGGAGGGCCTTGGGTCACCCGCGGCCGAGGTGCGGAAACGTGCCGTCCAGTCCATCGCCGAGCTTCCGCACGGTGCGGCGACCGCACTGCTGCACGACGCCCTCACGAACCCCGACATCGTGGTCCGCAGGTACGCGGCTCTGGCGCTCGGGGCACGTGGAGTAGCCGACGCGGTCCCGACGCTCCTCGACATGATCGTCGAGGAGCGGAACGACGCCGACGCAGCCGACGCACTGAGCACGCTGGCCAGTGACCCCGCCTTGGCGGATCAGATCACTACCGGGCTCGTCGACCGCCTCGCCCACGACACCATTGGACCGCCTGCACGTCAACGGCTGACACAGGCGCTCGCGGACATCCCGGGGACCCCTGCGGCGCGTGCCCTCGCCGATCTGTCACATGACGAAGACCGTGCCGTTGCGCTTACTGCGACCTACATCCTCAAGTTACGCAACGCACGCGAGTGAAGCTCTCCTGGGGTGCGGGGTGCGGGGTGCGGGGTGCGGGGTGCGGTGTGGCGGTGTGCGTGCGGCCAGTTGTTGCTGGTCACGAACCCGCGAATCTGCGGGGAGAACCAGGACGGGAAACCTCGCCGAGACCGGGGCGGTCCGCCATCTTTCCTCACTCGCCGGCGACAGGCGGCGCCCGCCTTGAGCAACCTCCGCGAGCGCCAGATGGTCTTGCCAGATGCCGAGGTTGGGCAGTGTCCACGCCGGACCCTGAACCCCGAACCCCGGACCACCGGGACAGGGGCGGCAGACGCCTTTGCCGAGTGCCTGAGTGAGGGTGGAGATGACGCATCTGAACACCGTGGTGACGTGGGTCGACGCACGCGGGAAGCTGCCTCGCAGCGGTACACCGGTGGCAGCCGCGATCACGGGCCGGTACCCAGCTGACCGCACCACGGATTCCAACTCGCCGTCGGGTGAGGAATTCTGGCTGGTGCGGCCGATGTACTTCACGACTCGACACTGGAGCGAGGACGGAACGGAGCACAGAGACTGCTTCGTCGACTCCGACGGGGTCGTCCGGTTGCCTCACGGCCGCGCCAGTGCTGAAACCGTGACGCACTGGGCTGAGCTGCCCACGCTGCCAGGAGGGACGACGCACGTCGTCCTTGGAGAAGACGTGCAACCAGCCCTCCACGACGCCTGGGGCACTCGTCTCGAATGAGCTGGGCCAGTTCCTCGCGGAAGAACTTCGCGGGGCTGAGGGTCTGGTTGCGCCTGTGGCCATAGACCTCCAGTGACACCAGGCCGTGCAGGTGCCCCCAGATGCGCAGCGCGAGTGCGCCGGTTCACGATCGGCTACTGAGGCCCGCCGCCGGCATGCGCCATAGGGGACCCCATGCATTTCCCTATGGCGCACCACCGCGACCGACCTCAGCCCAACAACGCAAACCGCCCGACAACCAGCCCATACATCAGCCGCGGCTCACCGCCAGGCGACCCACGCCAAAATGGCGGCGTTCCTCACTGGCCGCGTTCCTCGACGGAAGCGCCTGCTCTGCTGGATGTTGACGCGTAAAAGAGGGGAAGACATCGGGAAGAGATCATCTGAGAACGCATCGCCGGCCGGTATTGCCATGCCGGGAATCGAGGAGAATACTCAATAGCCCTAGCGGGAAGCCGCCGGGAGCGCGCTGCGTGTGGAGAGATATCCTCACGCAGCGTTTGTCTATGCAGGCAACGGGCAGGTTCGACGTCTCATTCAGCGTCTCATTACCGAGCGGGACGGCGTCTGATTACCGTGGGTGGTAGCTTGATTTACCAGGCGCACGCGGATGCTCGCCGTCACTGGCGATAGCGGTTCCTCCCGTAGCCGCTCCGGTTGGCACCGACAGTGTCGAGAGAGACCGGGCGTTCAGACCTCAACGTTGTCGGAGAATGTGGGCTTCGCCTGGCCCCGCACATCATGAAGCCGGCCCCCGAGGACGGGGACCAGCCTCGCAGTTGGGTCGTGGGGTCGCTAGAAACGGCCTCCGCGACCGAATCCGCGTCCGTCACCAAAGCCGTATCCGCGGTCGAACCCGCGTCCGCGCCCATAGCCGCGTCCGCGTCCGTAGCCGCGTCCACCGCCGTAGCCGCGTCCGTAGCCGCGCCCACCGTGGTCGTGGCCCCAGCCGCCGTTGAGGGGAAGTATGCTTCGGATGCTCATCGTGTCCCTCCTTTGAGCCCGAAAGATGGTTCGACCCCTGTTCAGTTGAACCGCTTTCTACGCTACGCCGCGAGACCTGGCCAACTCAAACGGAGAAAGCTCGAAAGGTTGCGTAAATTCGCGTATTGCGGGTACGCAAAGTGGCCACTTGTCGCTCTACGGATTTCCGTCAACCCTAAGGGTTCAAACGAATTCGGACGTCATTCTCCATCCCTCAAGAAGGTGGTTGGTGCGGGCGGCGAACCTTAGCCGTAGCCGGCACGTGCTGCGCGCCGCCCTCCTGTCGTTCTGCTGCCTGCGCCGGTTCCACCGGTCCCCGGTCGGCTGCTGCTGTCTGGGTGTCGGCCGATCGAGGGACACCACGAGGCCGGCCCTTACACCACGCCATGCCGCAACGTCATGCCGCCACCTGACTCGTGCCGCTTGGCCGCTGCGCCCGGGCAGATCTCCTCGATCACCAGGACTCGCGGGCCGGTGCGCCTGCCTTTAGCGTCGCTGTGGCGACTGGATGTGCCCAGGCGTCGTGCCGCCGTCCCTCAGCGAAAGGAGCCGGGTCGTGGTGGAGCATGTCCTCGAACCGGAGGCGCAGGCACTCGCGGATGCGAGCGCCACGCCGCCCTTCCTCTACGAGCTCGGTCCGGAGGGAGCCCGCAAAGTACTCGATGACATCCAGGCCGCTCCCATCGACAAGGTCGAAGTCGGCGAGGACCGGTGGATCACCGTTCCGGCCCAGGTCGGAGACGTGCGGGTCCGGCTCGTCAAGCCGGTGGGTACCAGCGGGCCCCTGCCGGTGATCCTTTACATCCACGGTGGTGGATGGATCCTCGGCAATGCCGGCACCCATGACAGGCTCATCCGTGAGCTGGCCGACGGCGCCCGGGCGGCCGTCGCGTTCGTCGAGTACGACCGCTCGCCGGAGGCGCCGTACCCCGTCGCCATCGAGCAGGCCTATGCGACCGCGCAATGGATCACCAAGAACGCAACCAGCGAGGGCCTCGATGCCAAGCGGATGGCCGTCGCAGGCGACTCGGTCGGCGGCAATATGAGCGCGGCGGTCACGCTCATGGCCAAGCAGCGCGGGGACGTGCACTTTGTGCATCAATCGCTGTACTACCCGGTGACCGATGCCGGTCAGGACACCGACAGCTACCGGGAGTTCGCCGACGGACCGTTCCTCACGGCCCGGTCGATGGCCTGGTTCTGGGACGCGTACATTCCGCCGACCTCCCCGGCGAAACGAGCCGAGATCACGGCATCGCCGCTACGTGCCACCCTTGAGGACCTCGCAGGGTTGCCTCCCGCCTTCGTGATCGTCGATGAGAACGACGTGTTGCGGGACGAGGGCGAGGCCTACGCCGCCAAGCTCACTCAGGCAGGCGTCCCGACCACGAGTGTGCGTTACAACGGCATCTGCCACGACTTCATGATGCTCAATCCCGTCCGCTCCACCAGGGCATCAACCGCCGCCATCGAACAGGCCATTCACGTCCTGCGGAAGGCACTCGGGACACTGTGAATCAGGGGGCAGCAATCATGGCCCCGTGCAGCGGCTGGCCCCTTCAGGAGACTCGGCTGCGAGCTGCTCTGCAACTTTCTTCTGCGCCGCGCCTGATCTCAGGCAACTAGGGCCGGCCCGCCTGATCACGCACGGGGTGAACGGTCGCTCGCAGTCCGCTGACGGCGAGGACGATCAGTAGAGCAAAGGCTGCGATGGCGGTGAGCGTGCGGATGTCGTTGAACAGTTCCCAGCGCCGCAGGATCTCCGCGTGGTCGGCCGGGGCCCCGGTGAGCGCCCACTGCTTGATCCGTCCGTTGATGGGCACGTTGCCGAACCGGGTTATCAGGAAGGACGCGAGGGCCAGTAGACCTGCCCCACCCGCGAGCAGGCGGGCGCGGCCCGCTGTCAGGACGGCGAGCGTCAGGGAACTCAGGATCGACGCGCCCATCGCCGCCTGCATGGTGATGCCGTTCATCTTCATCAGTTCGGCGTGGAATGACAGCCGCATCTCCAGCGGTACGGCGTTGAAGGTGGGAACGAGATTGGCTGCGCCGTACCCGAACGCGCCGGCGAGAAGGCCGGTGCACAGCAGGGCGATTCCGTGGACGAGTCTGAGGCGCATATTGGTTGGCTCCGGTGCATTGGCTTGGGGCGGGCGGAAGTTCCTGCCCGTGGAGGTCGGCTCTGATAGGCGATGAGCCGGGAGTCGAGGCGTACTTCAAGGGTGGCCGGGCCTCCGCCAGAAGTCCAAGATCCTTCGCTTCTGGCATCCAGAACCCCCGCTTCTGGACCGTCGGTAGTTCTGCGGTGGAGCGGCGGGGGCGCAGGGCTACGACGAAAAATCCCCTTATGCCCAATCCCCTGACATCAGACCAGGTGGAGCGCTTCGTTACCGATGGCTTTGTCCATCTTGAAGGCGCCTTTCCGCGGTCGCTGGCCGACGAGTGCCGCGCGTTCCTGTGGCGTGAGACCGGATGCACCCCGGACGATCCCGCCACCTGGACCCGGCCAACTGGCTCAACCTCCGCTCACGCGAGCGGGCGCTGCTGATGCTCTTCCTGTTCTCCGACGTCGATGCCGACCACGGGCCGACCAGGATCAAGGTCGGTTCGCACGTGGACGTTCCGCGCTTCCTCGCCCCGGCGGGTGAGCGCGGCCTCGACGCCATGGAACTCTGCAGGACCATGGACGCAGCGGGCAGGCTCGACGCCCCCGACCGCCCGTTGGCGCTCGCCACCGGGCAGGCCGGTGACGTCTATCTGTGCCACCCGTTCCTGATCCATGCCGCCCAGCCCAACCAAGGGACCCGGCCCAAGTTCATGGCGCAGCCTCCGCTGATGGCGGCCGCTCCGCTCGACCTCGATCGCGCCGACGGCGCCTACTCGCCGCTCGAGCGTGCGGTGCGCCTCGGCCTGGGCCGGCCCGGCTGAGGGCATCCGACGTAGCCGGCCGGCCGGCAGACAGGCAGGTTCGTTCGGGCGCACGCGCTGCGTGCTGACGTACAGGGTCAGGCCGGACGTTTCCTCGCGGCGATCCGCTGCCGGGAAGCCTCGTACAGTACGGCGGTTGCGGCGTTCGCGGCGTTCAGCGAACTCGCCGAGCCGGTCATCGGAATGCTGACCGTGTGGTCGCACAGCCCCCGCCAGGCGCTGCTCAGCCCGGACGTCTCGTTGCCGATCAGCAGCAACACCGGCTGGGTGAAGTCGAAGTCGAAGACATCACAGTCCCCCTTCTCGTCGGTGCCGACCAGGACGATCGACTGCCCTTCGGCCCGCTGCGCCTCGACCCAGGCCATCACCTCGCCGGGCCTGGGGACGCGGACCGCAGGCACGGCGAACAGCGAACCGGTGCTCGCCCGCACCGACTTGGGGTCGTACACGTCGGCCGCGTGTCCCGACGCGATGAGCCCGTGCGCCCCGAAGGCGTCCGCTGACCTGATGATGCTGCCGATGTTCCCAGGGCTGGTCGGCCGGTCGAACAGCACACCCAGGAAGTTGTCGTCGGCGCTGAACCGGCCGAAGTCGTCGGCCGGCATCTCGATGACGGCGACAAGCTCCGGCGCGTGCTCGTTCTTCTCCCCGAGGTCCGCCAGCATGTCCGGCGCCATGGCGATCCGCTCGGCGTCGACAGTCCGCAGCAGGTCCTCCGCCCACTGCGACAGCGCCCGGCTGCCGTCGTATATCAGCGCCTTGACGGGCCAGCCGTACCGGACGGCCATCGAGATGGGACGGACACCCTGCACCAGGAACTCGCGCGCTCGCGTTCGCTTGTTGCGGTTGTTCAGCAGCGACTCCCACTGCTGAAAGCGGGCGTTGCGTGAGGTGATGCGCTGAACCGACGGCACACGTTCTCCAAGCTGAGCCAGTAATGATGCTGTGTTCAGGTCACCCTATGAGGGTTTACGGAGGTGTCGGACATGGCGCCGGGTCTTGGTCAGGATCGTGCGGGGTCAGGGGAGGGATGAGGTGTGGGGGCCGGACCACCGGGAGGGGGATCCTCGGCACCCGTTGCGCGCAACGTGGCCAGATGATGTGCCCCCGTACAGAGTCACCAGGACGACCGCTCCACCCCCGGGCGATGGCCCGACGACGGACTGCCTACAGTGAGGAGCGATTGCCGGATCGAACGGAGGCCGTTGTGTCGCACTTCGAGATCACCACCGTGCTCGCAGCGCCCCCACGCCAAGTCTTCGATGCTTGCCTGGACGTTGAGGCGCACACCCGATCGATGGCGTCGTCGAGAGAACACGCCGTTGGCGGCACTACCCAAGGCAAGCTCACCCTCGGGGAGACAGTCACCTTCCAGGCCCGCCATTTCGGGCTGACCTGGCGGCTGACCGCTCGCATTACCTCCTGGGACCCGCCGCACTCCTTCGTTGACGAGCAGGAAGCCGGGCCTTTCCGGTACTGGCGGCACGTTCACCACTTCGCGCCGCACGGTCAAGGCACCTTGATGACCGACGTCATCGATTTCGCCTCGCCATGGGGCCCCATCGGCCGGCTCGCCGACGCAACCCTCCTCAACCGGTACATGCCCCGGCTCATCCGGTCGCGCAACGCTTACCTGGCCGCCACCTTCTGACACGTTACGCACACCGGTCGATCTGCTGTCACTTTCCATGAACAGCATCGCCATGCCCGGGCGGTACAGTTTCCCCGTGGTCGCACGCCATTCGGGCTCCGCGACACCCAGCCCGGCCTTGGGCACACGGAACGTGGTGAAGCGGAAGTCGTCCGGCTGCTCCCTCCGGTACGGCCGTTCCGCGTCGGAACAGGTGAAAGTCCCGGGCCTGACCAGGCCTGGCGCCCGTAGCTCCGTCACCGGGGTCAGCCCCGCTGTTCGGGATCTCGAAGTCCGCGGCCGACCGCATCGTCGACCATCTCGGTCCGTCGCTCGCTCTCAAGCCGCGCCAGCGGTTCCGCAAGGACACCGTCCTGATCGTGGACGGCACGCTCGTGCCGACCCGTGACCACCGGGTTGCCGAGCAGTCGAAGAACGGATAAACCCTCAATGCCGTGCGTGGCGAATCTTCAACCGTCCGAATTCCATGGCCCCGGAGATCCGGATCGTCGGCCCGCCGGGGCGGGAGCGCCGCCGGATCTTGTGCAGTGGGTGTTTCCAACCGGTCCGCAGGCCCTCAATATCGACGATCGCGTCGCGAGGCACCGTGATCTTCGCCCTGCCGGAGCCGAGGTGCAACTCGATGTCCACTTCCGGATGTTCGATGATCGCCCGGGACAGGTCCAGGTACACCCTTCCGTAGGCGGATTCGACCTTGAGGAACCGAGGCACCCGCCACGCGCCGCGCCGCTGGATCCGTCCGCTGGCGGCAGCAAGTGTGGACGTGGAGCCCGCACTTTCCGCCGGGAGGGAGACCAGGGCCTGCGCGAGCTCATCGCGTGTCTTGGCAGTGAGCACCTGGTGAAGGCGTTCGTCCATCTCCTCGTGCGAGACGAAACCTTCGGCGTACGCCTCCTGCAGGCGCTTCGCGGCCCTGTCGCGGTCGTCGTCGCCGGCCAGCGGCCGCGGATCTTCCGGCAGAGAGGTCATCGCTTCACTCTAATACCGCGCCAACGATGGGAACCCGCCAACTTCCTTAGCCAGCAACGCCATTGAAGGTGGTGGGTGAGGAGCCGGGCGGTTCACCTCCGCGATCGGGTACGCAGAGGAGGCCGTCCAGCCGGTCATGAGCGAGGTGCCTGTGCAAGCGTTGAGCACCAGCAATTGCCCGGGCGATCCACAGTGCGGCGGCGCGGGTGCGCCGAGGCACGGTGCCGCTGAACGCGCCCGGTAGGCCGTCTGGGCAACGGTGGCATGACGGCACGGTCGTGATCGGCAGTGCGAAGGTGAGCCGGCCCGATCGGGTGACGCAAGGGTGGTGTTGGCGCGAGTGTCTCGACTCTTGGAGGCAGCAGCCGGATAGGTTGAGGGAGATCCGGCCGCTGAGAGTGGTCCTGACCAGGACGAATCTCCGGCCCTCGGAGTCCGGTCGCAGTAGGGAGTGCCACCACCGGCATGGACGTTCTCTTCATCACGAGCGTGGCGGTGGTCGTCGCCGACCCGCCGGTGAGCCGCAAGCTGTTCATCGAGGCCCTTGGCCTCCCCCTGGAGGGGGAAGACAACGGCTACTACTCCAGCGGGAACGTCCCCGGCAGCAAGCACTTCGGCCTGTGGCCGCTCTCGCAGGCAGCCGAGGCATGCTTCGGCACGGCCCAGTGGCCCGCCGACCGGGTGGTCCCGCAGGCATCGATCGAGTTTGAGGTGGCGAACGCGGAAGCCGTCGCAGCCGCCAGTGCCGAGCTTCAGCGCGCGGGCTTCGAGCTGGTGCACCAGGCCCGCACCGAGCCATGGGGCCAGACGGTGGCCAGACTCCTCACGGCGGACGGCTTGATCATCGGGATCTCCTACGCCCCCTCCTTGCACGACGTGCAGGACGACCAGCACCCCGGGGTGAGCCCGGCCCGAGACCCGTGAAGGCGACGCGATCCCCGGCGTACTCCTCGCCTGGGATGAACGTGTGACGAGCAAGGGCGGGCGTGGTGCTGAAGGCGAGGTGGGGTAGGTGGAGGACGCCGACGTGCGCGGGGAGTCCTCCCAGGCACTGTCGGCTGCTGTGGTGATGGTGTCGGCTCCTGGCGTTCGGTGGCTCCGGTGCCGGGGATTTTCTGGCGAACTCAGGGGCCGGGTGGTGGGGTAGATCCGCTGTAGGCCCTCGGTGGTGCACCTGGATACTGATCCCATGCGTACTGACTTTGATCCCGCTGTCATGTCCCGCAACGACTTCTACCGGCTGCTGACCGCCACCGTGGTGCCGCGGCCGATCGCCTGGGTGTCGACCACCTCGGCGGACGGGGTGCACAACATCGCCCCGCACTCCTTCTTCAACATTGCCAGCGTCGCGCCGCCCGTTGTGCAGTTCAGTTCGGTCGGACGCAAGGACACTCTCCTCAACATCGAGGCGACCGGGCAATTCGTGGTGAATTTTGCGTCCGAGGGGCTTTTTGAGCAGATCAATGACACGGCGACCGATTTTCCGCACGGTGTGAGTGAATTCGAGGCGGCCGGGATTGAGTCCGAGCCGAGTCTGCGGGTCAAGCCGCTGCGGGTGGCGGCCTCGCCGGTGGCGCTGGAGTGCGAGGTGCATTCCACCGTGGGCATCGGGGACTCCGTCATCGTATTCGGACGGGTCGTGCATGCGGCCGTTTCGCAGGACGTGCTGGTTGACGGGCATCCTGAGATTTCCCGGATGAAGCCGTTGGCGCGGCTGGGGCGGGACGAATGGGGGACGGTCGGTGAGGTGCGGGAGCTGTCACGTATTCGGCACGCGGACTGGCGGGGGCCGGCCAGCGACCGTTGAGGCTGATTCCGGGCACCTTCCCCTGAGGGTCACTTCCCGCTCACTGCATTCTTCGGGAGCCTGTGTGGGATGACCGACGTGACGGACGTAGCTGAGTGAGCTGAGCGCAGCGACGTAAGTGAGGGGGCTGGCGTGGCGGGTGCGATTGCCGGCGGTGCGGGTCGCCCGGGGTTTCGGCGGCGGGCCGTCGTGCGGGCGGTGGCGGCTGCGGCGGTCACCGGGCCGGTGGTGACGACGACGGCGTACGGGGCGGAGAGCGCGTACGCCGCCGACGTCGGGCCGGCGCTGCACGTGATGACGTTCAATCTGCGCTATGCCTCGGACGCCCGGCCGCATTCCTGGGCCGAGCGCCGCCCCGTGATGCGGGCCCTCCTTCGCCGGGAGGGCCCGCATCTGCTCGGCACCCAAGAGGGGCTCTACGGTCAGTTGCGCGACATCGCGGAGGACCTGGGGCCGCGCTACGCCTGGCTGGGCACTGGGCGGGGCGGTGGCAGCAAGGACGAATTCGCGGCGATTTTCTACCGGGTCGGGCGGCTCGCTCCGCTTGAGTACGACCATTTCTGGCTGTCCGATACTCCCTCTCTGATCGGGTCGGCGACCTGGGGAAATACCGTTATCCGGATGGTGACCTGGGTGCGTTTCCGGGATCTGCGCACGGGGAGCGAGTTCTACGCCCTCAACACGCATCTGGATCATGCACATCAGTATGCGCGGGAGCGGTCCGCGGCACTGATCACCGAGAGGCTGGACGGGCTTGACTCCGCACTGCCCCGGATCGTCACCGGCGACTTCAATGTGGCGGCGCACGGAAATCCCGTGTACGACGCGATGCTGCACGGCGGGGCGCTTGTTGACAGCTGGGACACGGCTGAGGAGCGGAGCGCGCGGTACGGCACTTTCCACGGATACCGGCCGCTGGTACCGGACGGGGACCGTATCGACTGGATCCTCACGTCGCCGGGCGTACGGACGCGGCGCGCGATGATCAACACCTATTCCGCACACGGTCAGTTTCCAAGCGATCACCTACCGGTGCAGGCGGTGGTCGGGTGGGGAGGGTGAGGGTGTGGGGAGAGTGAGACTGGGGGGCGGGTGAGTTTTGTGTGGTGGCGTGGCGGTGTGGGGCTACTGGCTGCTGGGCTGGCGGGTGCTGGAGCCACGGATCTGTAGGCCGTCGAGAAGGTCCTGGGTCGCTGCCGCCACCGCCTCCACCGCGTGATCGAACACCTCGCGGTTGTGGGCGGCCGGGGCGCGGAAGCCGGAGATCTTGCGGACGTACTGCAGGGCCGCGGCCCGGATGTCCTCGTCGGTGACCTCGGGGGTGATGGGCGGGCGGAGCGTCTTGATGCTGCGGCACATGAGTTCAGTGTGCGGGCTTCGGGCGTCGGAGTCACCTGGCCTGGCGGGCCTGGCCTGGTGGACCTGACGTGGGGAGTTCATCCCCTCCTTCTAGCCCTTGAGGCCCGTCATGCGCAGGGTGATGTTGAGGCGGCCGCCGGCCAGGCCGGTGGCGGGGGAGCCGGTGCCCGGTCGTATCTTGGGCACGCCGTGGTACGCGAAGCGGGACGGCCCGCCGAAGACGAAGAGGTCGCCGGAGGCCAGCTCGACGTCGGTGTACGGCTTGGTGCGCGTCTCGGTGTTGCCGAAGCGGAAGACGCAGCGGTCGCCGATGCTGAGGGACACCACGGGCGCGTCCGAGCGCTCGTCCTTGTCCTGGTGCATGCCCATCTTCGCCTGGTCGTCGTAGAAGTTGATCAGTGCGGTGTCGGGTGTGTAGGCGCGGGGTGTGCAGATGTCGGGTGGGTAGGTGGGGGACGGGTACGCGGCCGCTGCGGCGGGATCGTTGTCTTGGTATGCCGCGGCTACTGCCCTGCGGCCCAACTCGACCAGCCAGCAGGGGAGTTCGGCGACCTGTGCGCCGTTCACGTCGTCGGCGGTACGGGTGTAGGCGTACGGCTGCCAGTGCCAGCCGAGGCACACGGTCTGGACGGACATCACGCCGCCGTTCGGAAGCTTGGTGTGCCGGATCGGCGCGGGGCCGCGCGCCCAGTCCCGGCAGGCGACGACCAGCGCCTGCTGCTGCGCCAGGGACAGCCAGCCGGGGACGTGTACGGCGCCGGGGGCGATCTCCCGGCGGGCGCTCGTCGTCCTGCTGCCGGCCGGCTCGCGTGCGTCCTGCGCGCCTGAAAAAGCCTGCTCGCTCCCCGCAGCTGTCGGCTCTGCTGCGGAGGCGCCGAAGCTCTCGAAGCCGGGGAGTGGCGTGCTCATGTGTTCCTGCCTGGGGTCCTGCCCGTCCGCTGGCCTGGCCGACGGCGCCGCACACCTGTCTCGCTGATTGGCTGATTCTCTGCGGGCCCGATGCGGCCCTGGCATGGGCCGACGTTCTCCTGACCTTGTTTCGACTTCGTTTTGATCTTGGTCTGGTGAGCGTGCTGAGACCTTACGCGACCGCTTCCACCATGACGTCCGCGCCCTCTGACCGTACCGCCAGGGTCCAGACCTCCAGCAGTGCGGCGTACTCCGCCATGTCCTGCGCCGTCCACGTCAGACCGCGCCGAGCGCGCACGAACCGCCGAATCGATTCGTTCGCCTCGGAGACAGGGACAGGCACACCCATATGGGTAGAAGGAGTTGGGGACATATGAGCAATGCTAGGGGCAGACACTGACAACGCCTCCCCGCCTGCGGAGCGCTGTGGCTCACATGGCGCGATCCGGTCCTCGCCCCTGTCTCCCCCTCAACTCCCTGACCAGCCAGGACCGATGCTCCGGTGTACACAATGCGCTGCCTATATGTGTCCATTCCCACACGCTCCGCGTCCGGGCGCTGAGCCCGGCGGGCTCCAGGTGGACCGAGGGGAGGGAAGGGCGGGGGAGGGGAGAGGAGAGAGGAGAGGAGGGGAGAGAGGAGAGGAGTTGAGGTGGGGTCAGTCGCGGAAGAGGCAGAAGGGGTGGCCCGCCGGGTCGTACAGCACCCGCACATCGTCCTGGGGCTGGTACTCGGCTCGGACCGCGCCGAGTGCGACCGCGTACTGCTCGGCCTCGTCGAGGTCGTCGACACGGATGTCGAGATGCAGCATCTTCTGTTGCTCCTCGGGGCGTTCGGGCCACACCGGTGGTCGGTAGCCCGGTTCGGACTGGAACGAAAGACCGGTGCCGCCATCAGGGCATCGGAGCAGCACCCAGTCCGGTTCGCTGGCGGTGACCTTCCAGTCCAGCAGCCGCCCGTAGAAGCCGGCCAGCTGGTGGGCGTCCGGGCAGTCCAGGACGATCGTCGCGATCGCGAAGTGGGGTTTCCTCGTCACCTTCCGCTACCTCATTCATGGGGTGGGTCAGCTTTCCAGGCTTCTGCCCGGCTCGTCCCGGCTTGGTCGGCGCATGTGTCTGTAGTCGGCTGCGTCCGTCCGTTCTGTCGGGGTCCTGGGTTGACCGGAGGGTACTCCCCTGATCGAGTGATGCCCCGATGCCGCGCCGGGTCAATTTTCGGGTGGCCAGTCGCTGTCGGGGGTCGTCCGGGCGGCACCTCATGCTCTCTCCCGGCCCGCGATTGTCAGTGGTGGCCCGTACGGTGGGACCCGTAACTATCCGAGCTGCTGGCGCTTCTCGGACCCGCCCCGCTCCTGTGACAGCGCACGGGAGCGGGGCCCAAACACTCCGTGAGGGCACTGTGCGATCTTCCGCGTTGGCCTAGCGCCGTTTCCTCAGGCGCGCTCGGCGGGCCTGAGTCACGATGGAAGGGCCAAGCCGTATCGGGAGGCCGCCATGGATTACCCGGAACGCTATGAGCTGGTATTTCAAGCCCCCGCAGTAGAGGACGACGTGGTGGTCGTCCGCCGCACCGAGCGGGCCGGAGCGGGCGGCTATCCCATCTACGAGGACGAGTCGGGGATCGTCCGCGCCGAGATCAGCGACCGGGGCGAGGTCCGCATGCTGGCCAGCGGCGGACATCAGGCACCCCGCACGCCGCTCCTCGCGCGCCCTCTTGAGAGCCGCTGACCCCGCTCCGGCCAAGCAGGCGCTCGTCGGGCCGAAGCACCTTCGGGGTGCGCCTCTCCGTAGTGGAGCGAATACGTCACGCGAGGAGAGGAAAAGGGTGGGGGCGGGGCGCTCGGAGCCGGCGGTGACTGGTCAGAGGCCGCGGAGGTGGGGCCGTCGCTGGGGGGTCGGGTCCTCGTCCGGGGCTTGGCCTTCCTCGGGGGCCTCGCCGGCGTCCGGGGCCTTGCCGGCATCCGGGGCCTGGTCGGTATCCGGGTCATTGGGCTCGGCATCCGGAAGAGGACGGTCCGACTCGGTGGCGTGGTCGGTCTCGGGGTCGACCTCGGGGGCCGGGTCGGTGGCCTGTCCTTGGAGTACGGCCATGGCGCGTTCGAGCGTTTCCCCGGTGACCTGGATCCGGATTCTGGCCAGTCGTTCTAACTCGGTACGCGACACCACGTCAGAGTACCTGTCGCCACTTCAAACCTCGGGGCCGCTCGAGAATTCGTTGGAGAAAGGGTAGTTGAACGCGTGGCCCGTGTGGCGTGCCGGCGGATTCGCTCGCTCTTCGTGCCATGGCCGTACGTGAGTTTCAGGGCCGCTCGGCGGGCGGCGGCCGGCTAGCGGGCGGAGGGGACGGAGGGGGCGGAGGGAGCGAGCGCGTGGTTGACGGCTGCTTCGGCGTGCAGGCGGGTGGTGGGGAAGACGGGGACCGGGCTGTGCTCGGGGCCGATGAGCAGCTCGATCTCGGTGCAGCCCAGGACGATGCCCTCGGCGCCGGCCGCGACCAGATCATCGATGACTGCCTGGAAGGACGCCCGGGACTCCTCGCGGACGATGCCGAGGCAGAGTTCGTCGTAGATCACCTTGTGGACGGTGTTGCGGCCGGCGGCGTCCGGGACGAGGACGTCGAGCCCGTGGCGTGCGAGGCGGCCGCGGTAGAAGTCCTGCTCCATGGTGAAGGCGGTGCCCAGCAGTCCGATGCGGCGTAGCCCCCGCGTGCGGACGGCCTCGGCCGTGGTGTCGGCGAGGTGCAGGAGCGGGACGGAGGTCGCGGCGGCCACCTGATCGGCGACCTTGTGCATGGTGTTGGTGCAGATCAGCAGCAGGTCCGCACCGGCCGCCTCCAGGGCCTTGGCCGCCTCGGCGAGTATCTCGGCCGCCTCGTCCCAGCGGCCTTCGACCTGCAGTCGTTCGATCTCGGCGAAGTCCACGGAGTAGAGCACGCACTTGGACGAGTGCAGGCCGCCCAGACGCTCGCGGGTGAGCTCGTTGAGCAGCCGGTAGTACTCCGCCGTGGACTCCCAGCTCATGCCGCCGAGCAGTCCGATCGTTCGCATTTCCATGGGGTCACTGTGGCACAGGTGTGCGGGGCGGGGCGGGGGAGCGGCGAGGCAAGGCGAGGTGATCATTGCATTGGTCTGGACATGGCCAACTGCGGCTGGCTAGCCTTCCGTTGAGCTTCACTTGGTCTAGACCTTGGCTCGTCCCTCTCTGTATGCCCGTGCGCACGATTCCTGTCGCGGTTCCTGTCGCGAACCTGTCGCGATTCCTGTCCCCCACCCCTGCGGCCGCCCCGCCCCGCCTCGCTCGGCCCTGCTCCTGAGGCTCGCGGCGCCCGTCGGCCGCGTGAAGGAGTTTCGCAATGAGAACACGTATGGCCGCGGTGCTGAGTGCCGCGACGCTGGCCGTCGGTGTCGCCCTCGTCCTGCCGACGGGGCCGGTGGCGGCCGCGGTGGGCTGTTCCTCCTGTACCGCTGGTCCGGCCGGAGCCCGGGCCGATGCGCGAGCCGACGAATTCGTCGTCAGTGAGGCGCAGTTCCACCAGATGTTCCCGAACCGGAATGCGTTCTACACCTACAGCGGACTGACCGCGGCGCTCAGTGCCTACCCGGAGTTCGCGAACACCGGGAGCGACACCGTACGGCGGCAGGAGGCCGCGGCGTTCCTCGCGAACGTCGGCCATGAGACCGGCGGGCTCGTCTACGTGGTGGAGCAGAACACCGCCAACTATCCCCACTACTGCGACGCCGGCCAGCCGTACGGGTGCCCGGCCGGGCAGGCCGCCTACTACGGCCGCGGGCCGCTCCAGCTCAGCTGGAACTTCAACTACAAGGCGGCGGGCGACGCGTTGGGCATCGATCTGCTGCACAACCCCTACCTGGTGGAGCAGGATCCCGCCGTCGCCTGGAAGACCGCGCTCTGGTACTGGAACACCCAGAAGGGCCCGGGCACCATGACACCGCATCAGGCGATGGTGAGCGGGGCCGGTTTCGGCGAGACCATCCGCAGCATCAACGGGTCCCTCGAATGCAACGGGGGCAACCCCGGTCAGGTGCAGAGCCGGATCAACAACTACGAGAGCTTCGTGCAGATCCTGGGCACCCCACCTGGCGACAATCTGAGCTGCTGAGGGCGGCGGAGCCGGGCGTGGGCGCAGGCGTACGCGTACGGAGGCGGGCCCACGCGTACGGGGGCGAGCTCACGCGTACGGGGCGGACCGGCCCTGCCCCGGCTCAGTCCGCCCGTCAGGTCAGCAGCGGGCGTGGGCCGTGATGTCCGCGCCGAACTCGTCGATCATGGCGGGGGTGACGGACGGCCGGCACTGGGCGATGGCGGCGAGGTAGTCCTCGGTGCTCGCGCCGAACCGGCCGTGCGTGCCCGCCCCCGCGCCGACCGACTCCAGGTCCCGCTCGAACGACGCCTGCGCGGCCACCCGTGCGGCGTGTTCGATGTCGGCCGGGGTGAACAGTTCACTGGCCGCCACGAGCGCCGCGACGTCCACATCGGTCCGCCCGTCGGTGTACCGGGACCAGATCGCCGAGCGGGCCGCAGGGTCCGGCGTACCGATCGGGATCAGGTAGTCGAACCGGCCCGGACGCAGGAACGCCGGGTCGAGCGAGCGGATCGAGTTGGTCGCGCACACCAACAGCCGTTCGTCCCGCTCCCGGAAGCCCGGTATCAGCTTGAGCAGCTCATTGGTCACGCCGTGCAGCCCACCCGGCTGGGCGGGCTCATGGCGTACCGGAGCGATCTCTTCCACCTCGTCGATGAAGACGAGCACCCGTTCCAGCTCCGCGATCCGGGCGAACGCGCTGCGCAGCGCCGCCGCGAGATTGCCCTCGTCGGCCAGCCGGGACGGCAGCAGCTCGACGAACGGCCAGCCGAGCCGGGCGGCGATGGCCCGGGCGAAGGTGGTCTTACCGGTCCCCGGCGGGCCGAACAGGGCGATCGCCCGCGGCGGCCTGACCCCGTGCCGGGCGGCCCGCTCCGGCTCCGCCAGCGGCAGCACGACCCGCCGTTCGATCAGGTCCTTCTCCGCCTCCATCCCGGCCACCTTGGCCCAGAGGTCGGCGGGCAGGAACCGCCCGCCGAGGTCCTCCAGGAGGCTGGCCGCCGGACCGTGGTGCGGTTCGACCTTCTCGAAGTAGGCCACCGCGGGCTGACGCATGTAGCCGGCGTTCAGCAACCCCTCACCGAGCAGGTCCTCCTCCGGCAGGACGTACGCGATGCGGCTCACCCGGGCCGCGATCAGCCGCCGTTCCAGTTCCACCAGCAGCGCGCTCGCCAGGCCCCGGCCGCGCCAGGCCGACGAGATCGCGATCCGCATCACCCAGCCCCGCTCACCCGCCACACAGGCCAGGGCGGCGCCGATGGGCGCTCCCTGGTGGACGGCCACCACGGCGGGCTGCCGCGAGGTCAGCGCGCTGATGCACTCGGCGAGTGAGAAGACGGACTCCTGCCCGAGGTCGGCCGTGGAGTCGATCAGGTGGACCACTTCGGCGAGATCGTTCTCGCGGTAGTCATGGATGAGCCAGTTCACCGGTACCGCCCCTCGTTGGTCGTGCTCGTGATGTGGGTGCCTTTGGGTGACGTCGATGCCTTCTGATGTCGACGCCCCGCGACGTGGGTGTCGTCGTGATGTGGGTGTCGTGGTGATGTTCGTGGGGTGGCAGTGAGGCTAGGGCTGAGGGGGGAGCGCGGGCCTGCTCCACCGTGCACAACCGAGGGCGCGAACCACTACGGTCCGTACGTAGTCAGATCCCGTCCGGGCTTGAGCGGTGCGCGGTTCCCGCTGCCCCGGGCCGATCGCCGCGCCCGCCTCCCCACCGGCTGCGACCGCTTCCGCGGAGGCCGCCCGCCGAGGCGGAATCTGCTGGCCGGCCGGTCCCGTCCGATGACATGCTGTGCGACGTGAACGCACCGGTAGTCCACTTCAGCTTCGCCCCTGAGCTGCACCTTTTCGTCGCGGCAGAGCACAGCGCCGCGGATGTCCCCGTGGTGACCGACGGGACGTCGACGCTCGGCCATGTCGTCGAGTCGTTGGGCGTGCCGCTCACCGAGGTCGGCGGTCTGGTGGTGGACGGGGCCGGGGCGACGCCGGCCCACGTACCGAGCGCGGGCGAGCGCATCGAGGTGCGGGCCGTCGCACGCCCGCAACAGGTCCCCGGTGCCCCGCTGCGCTTCCTGCTCGACGTCCACCTCGGCACCCTCGCCCGCCGGCTGCGGCTGCTGGGCGTCGATGCGGCGTACACGAACCAGGACCCGGGCGACGCCGCACTGGCGGCGCTCTCGGCGAAGGAGCGGCGGGTGCTGCTCTCCCGGGACCGGGGGCTGCTGCGCCGACGGGAGATCTGGGCGGGAGCGTTCGTCTACAGCGACCGGCCCGACGACCAACTCCGCGACGTCCTCAGGCGCTTTGCGCCCGCGCTGGCCCCCTGGACGCGCTGCACGGCCTGCAACGGCGAGCTGGCGGACGCCGACAAGGACTCGGTGCGCGAGCAACTCCAGCACGGCACGCAGCGTACGTACGACGTCTTCGCGCAGTGCACCGCCTGCGGCCGCGTCTACTGGCGCGGCGCCCACCACGCCCGACTGGAGGCCATCGTCCAGGAGGCGCTTCGGGAGAACGCCGGCTGATACGGCGAGTGACCGCCCGTTGGCCATCGCCCGCTGCCGCTGGAACACGCGGCGCGGGCGACGCCTCCCGGGGCGGCCTCTTGGCCGTACGAATTCCTCAGGGTGGGTGACGAGCGGGAGGGCAATCGCGGGGCGGAGGGCAAGTGGGGGCAGGGCGTGCGGGCGCTCTGCGCTGTGTGGCGCAGCAGGAAGGCGCCGGTGCGCTGCACTGAGGTGATCAAGGTGACGCTTCGTCAGTGAGCACTCAACTTCCGGTCGCCGCAGGGAAGTTCACGGACCAGCCAGGCGGCGGCCCGGTCGGCGTCGGCTCGGTGCTGGGGTTCTCTGCCGCCCGGCCGTAGTTGACCGCCGAGGTGGCAGTTGCAGCGCCGCCGCAGTTGCCGTCGCAGTCGTTGAGTCGTGAACCATCCCGGTGGTGAGTGCGCCCTCGCACCCCTAGCCCACTCGTTGCGCGACACGCCGACGACGCGCGCCGTCCAACGGGTGAATCCGCTGCTTTCGGCCACCCGAAGAGCCCATCGGGTACCTCGAATGCGACGTTCTCCGGTGGTGCGCGGTCGCAATCCGGCTGACGGTGATCACGTCGCTACTGCGATCCGATGTGCCGACAAAGAGTCAGCCTTCGCAGTCGCGCCGAAAGGAACATGTCCCCATGCGCACTGCCCGCACCCTGTTCGCTTCGGCCGCCATCACAGCGGCCCTCGCAATCTCCGCGCCCGCCGCACACGCAATGATCATGGAGGATATTGCCTCGGGCAGCGGGTCGTCTGCCACCAACAACGATCACGACAGGAACGGCGACCGCGACCGCGACCGTGACCACGGCCGCGACAACCGTTGCGACTACGGCCGTGGCGGCGGACGTGACTACGGCCGCGGCGACGGACGTGACAACGGTCGTGACAACGGTCGCGACAACGGCCGGGACAACGGTCGCGACAACGGCCGGGACCGCGACCGTGACAACGGCCGGGACAACGGTCGTGACAACGGCCGGGACCGTGACCATGGTCGTGACTACGGCCGGGACGGTGGCCGTGACCACGGCCGGTACCGCAACTGCGACCACGGCAGGCAGCGGCCGAGCGGTGGTGTGCACACCGGTGGCGGCGCGCTGGCCCAGACCGTGCTCGCCGACTGGGACCAGGGCAGCGGCTACGGTGACGACGACCACGGCCGGGGCGGCGGCCGCGACCACGGCCGCGACCACGGCCGGGACGGCGGCGGCCGCGACCACGGTCGGGACGGCGGCGGCCGGGACGGTGGCCGGGACCACGGCCGGGACGGTGGCGGCCGGGACCACGGTGGCTACGGCGACCGGGACCACGGCGGCTACGGCGACCGCGACCACGGTGGCTACGGCGACCACCGCCGGCCGCACGGCGGCATCCACACCGGTGGCGGTGGCCTCGCGTCCGGCAGCAGCATGGCTGCCGGCTCGGTGCTGATGCTCGGTGGTCTGGGTGCCGGTGCCTACATGCTGCGTCGTCGTTCCGGCTCGGGCTCTGCGACGGCCTGACAAGACTGCCCCGTACGGAGGCCGCTGCGCCGTCGCGGCCACCGTTCCTCGTGGACGGTGGCCGCGGCGCTTGCCTTTCCCACCGCCTCCCCACGACTCGTCGCCGCCCGTTCATGAAAGGCATCCGCACATGACCGCCCAGCAGTCGTCCCAGCCGAAGAAGAACCCGCCCCGGACCCCCGCCTCCCGCCCCGTCGGGCGCGGCCTGTTGTGGTCCGCGGCAGCCTTTCTGCTGGGTTCGCTCCTCGTCTACAACTCCGTCGACACCTCGGCGGATCCCCAGCCGCAGTCCCACGCCGTGGCCGCCTCCGCGACCCCCCGGGCGAACGGCCACTCATCCGCTCCGACCGTCGCTCCGGGACTGGCCCTGCCCCGCTCCGCGCCGAAGCGGCTGTCGATCCCGGCGATCGCGGTCGACGCGCCCTTCACCCCGCTCGGCATCACCCCGACCGGCCAGCTGGAAGCCCCTCCCGCAGGTGACAAGAACCTCGTCGGCTGGTTCAAGGACGGGGCCACGCCGGGCGAACGCGGTTCGTCGATCATCGCCGGTCACGTCGACACCAAGACCGGACCCGCGGTGTTCATGCAACTGGAATCCCTCAAACCCGGCAGTACGGTCAACATCACCCGTGAGGACGGGGTGATCGCCACGTTCAAGGTCGACTCCGTGGAGACCTTCAGCAAGGCGAACTTCCCCAACGACCGGGTCTACGGCGATGTGCCGGACGCGTCGCTGCGGATCATCACCTGCGGGGGCGCCTACGACCGGAAGGTCAGGGACTACGTCGACAACGTCGTGGTCTTCGCCCACCTCTCCTCGTACAGGCGTGCCTGATCTGCCTCGTACGCCCTTCCCCCCTCCCGGCTCTCTCCCCTTCCTCCCGTCTCCACCCCAGTGCCCGTCTTCGTGTTCCGTTCCGCTGCAACCCGACGATGCCCGGGCCGGCCGCCGCGCCGGTCCGGGCACCGTCCTGTTTCCGGCCCGCGGGCGAGCGACACGCAGAACCGTGGATGCTTCCCCGGCCGGGAAGGGGCGAGGGAATAATGAACGCGCTCGGCCTCGCCGCTCGGTATTCGTGCGTTTTCCGCTTTCCGACTACGCGAAGTGCTCACCAGGCGTTCCGGTCGTGAGCCGTTTTGCCTGGCGATCACTGGGCACACGCGAGACGACGTGAGTACCGCAGCCCTGAGAAGCAGAGCTGCGTACCGCAATCGTGAGTGCGTCTGACTCACTCTGCTCGTGATGCCGAAACCTCGCCCTGATGACGGGATGAAATGAACCCCGGACGTCAACCACCGCCCACCCCGCGGCGGGGCCGGAAGCCGGCCCGCGGGGGTACGCCCGCGACCGACCGCATGCTGCGCATTCTGCTGCGCCGCCGCAAACAGCCACTGAGCCCCCAGGACGTCACCGTCACGGACCGGCCCGCGGTCCGCAAGGCGGTCTCGGCGGCCGCGCTGGGCAACACCATGGAGTGGTTCGACTTCGGCGTCTACGCCTATCTGGCGGGCACGCTGGGGAAGGTGTTCTTCCCGGCGAGTTCGCCCGGGGCGCAGGTCGTCTCGACGTTCGCAACATTTGCCGCGGCGTTTCTCGTCCGACCGCTCGGTGGCCTCGTATTCGGTCCGCTCGGCGACCGCATCGGCCGTAAGCGCGTACTCGCCGCGACCATGATCATGATGGCGATCAGTACCTTCGCGGTCGGCTTTCTGCCCAGTTACCACACCATCGGCTTCGCCGCCCCGATTCTGCTGCTGATCTGCCGTCTGGTGCAGGGCTTCTCCACCGGTGGCGAATACGCCGGAGCCACCACCTATATCGCCGAATACGCCCCTGATACCCGGCGCGGATTCCTCGGCAGCTGGCTCGACTTCGGCACCTTCGTCGGGTACTCGCTCGGTTCCGGACTGGTCACGCTGCTCACCGGCGTCCTCGGCACGGACGGTCTGGTGAACTGGGGCTGGCGGCTGCCGTTCCTCGTCGCCGGGCCGCTGGGGCTGATCGGCCTGTACATGCGGCTGCGGCTGGAGGAGACGCCGGCCTTCCAGCGCGAGGCCGAACAGGCCCACCACGACGCGGAGGCGGTCCGTGCCGCGGGTGGCGAGGACCCGGTCGAGGAGGCCCGCCAGTCCGGACACGGACGGCTGAAGGAGATCTTCACCCGGCACTGGCAGGCGGTGCTGATCTGCATGAGCCTGGTGCTGCTCTACAACGTCACCAACTACATGGTGACCTCCTACCTGCCGACGTACATGACCGAGACCCTCGGCGAGGACCCCCTCACCGCGCAGCTGCTGGTGCTCGGCACCATGGTCGTCGTGGTGCTCACCATCACCACCGTCGGCCGCACCTCCGACAAGTGGGGCCGGCGGCCCGTCTTCATGGCGGGCAGCGCCGCCCTGATCGCGCTCGCCGCGCCCGCGGTGCTGCTCATCCGGGCCGGCGGCATCCTGCTGCCCGCCTTCGGATGTCTGATCCTCGGCCTGCTGTTGGTGTGCTTCGCCGGGACGTCGGCCTCGACACTGCCGGCCCTCTTCCCGACCCGGCTGCGCTACGGAGCGCTGTCGATCTCCTTCAACATCTCCGTCTCGCTCTTCGGCGGTACGACACCGTTGTTCGCCTCCGCGCTGGTGCAGGCGACCGGCAGCGCCATGGTCCCGGCGTACTACCTGATGGCGGCCGGTGTCATCGGGCTGATCGCCACCTTCTTCCTGCACGAGACCGCCGGCAAACCGCTGCGCGGCTCCGGCCCGATGGTGGAGACCGAGGAGCAGGCCCAGGCACTCGTGGCCCAGAGCCGCACCGAGGCCGGCCGGCGGGCCAGGGACGTCTGGATCCGGCTACGGCACCCGTGGGCGAGGCACTGAGCGCGGTACCGTACCGCGCCCTTGCCCTCCACCCGACGCAGCCCGACGACGCACGTTCCCGGGCGGGATCGACGAGGGCTCCGTCGTCACGACAGGCTCCGTCGTCACCCCCTCGTCACCCCGTCGGCGCAGTCACCTCGGACTTCATCGGCGCACGCTGCTGTCCCAGCGCCAACTGGTCGGACGAGGACGCCCCGGCAGCGCACCGCGTCCGGTGGCCCACAACAGGACGGCCCACGGGTCGGGGGTCGCCGGGGCCCCCGCGTCAGCTGGAGCCCCCGGTGTGCCCGCCGCACCCGGGTCACCCGGATCACCCAGGACACCCAGGGCGTCCGGGAACAGCCGGGCGAGCACCCGTGTGCACAGGTCGGCGGGCGGCTCCCAGGTCAGCCCCAGCCCCTCGGCCAGATCGTGGGTGTGGACCAAGGTCTCCACCGCCCCCATCGCCGCGAAGCCCGCCGGGTCCGACAGCCCGAACACATGGTGAGCCCGGACCTCCGGAGACGCCGTGCGCACCATGGCGACCAACAGCGCGCCGCACGCCTCCAGCACCTGCAACAGCCCCGCCGGCCCCGCCGCGCGGTCGGCATGTACGGCGTTCGCGGGCCCGCCCGGCCGCCGGCTCTCCCACACGAAGGGCACCTCACCGTCCAACGGCGGCTTCCGCGGCCCGAGTTGGACGGCGTAGGCGAAGAGGTCGTCACTGAGATGCTCGACCGTCTCCCAGCAGTCCCACTCCAGCGAACCGGCTTTTTGCTGCCACGCGTCCGCGGGCGCCCGGCGCAGCGCGGCCACCGCGAGCTGCACGCAACGGTCGAGGTCGTCCGCGGTGACGGTAAGGGAGGACGGGGGCGGGGACAGGGGCAGGGGCCTGGACGCGGACGCAGGAGGCTCGGAAGCGGCGCCGCAACGGAAACTCGAACCGGCACTGTCGCTGGAACTGGCGCTGGAACTGGGCGTTGACCGGGACATGAAGGGACCGTATCCCGCGATCACGTGGACGAAGCGAGAGGACGCCGAGGAAACGCCCCCGCGGGTGGCCTCCTGAGGGCTGCCGTCCATAACTGACGGACTATCGTGGGCGCATGTCCGCCCCAGAACTGATCCGTATCGTCTCCCGCGACTCGCCGATGGCCCTGGCCCAGGTGGAGCGGGTACGCACCGAACTCGCCGCGCTCCATCCCGGCATCGCCACCGAGGTCATCCCGGTCAAGACCACCGGTGACCGCTGGATGGGCGCGCTCTCGCAGGTCGAGGGCAAGGGCGCGTTCACCAAGGAGGTCGACGCCGCGCTGCTCGCCGGTGAGGCGGATCTGGCGGTGCACTGCGTCAAGGACATCCCGGGCGACCGCCCGCTGCCGGCCGGGACGACCTTCGCCGCGTTCCTGGAGCGCGATGACGTCCGCGATGCGCTGATCGACCCGGGTGGCCGTACGCTCGACGAGCTCCCCGCCGGCACCCGGATCGGTACCTCCTCGGTCCGGCGGATCGCCCAGCTCGCCGCCTCGCACCCGCACCTCCAGTGCGTGCCGATGCGCGGCAACGCCAACCGCCGCATGGAGAAGCTCGCGGCCGGCGAGGCGGATGCATTGCTGCTGGCCGTCTCGGGCCTTGAACGCATCGGCCGTACGGACGTGATCACCCAGATCCTTTCCGTCGAGGAGATGTGCCCGCCGATCGGCGCGGGTGTGCTGGCGCTCCAGTGCCGTGAGGACGACACCGAGACCATCGACGCGGTCAGCGGTCTGGGCCACCCCCCAACGCACCAGGAGACCACCGCCGAGCGGATGCTGCTGCACGTCCTGCAGGGGCACTGCAACAGCCCGATCGCGGGTTACGCCACCACGGACCGCCGCGGCGAACTCTCCCTGCGCGCCTGCGTCTTCACCCCGGACGGCAAGACGGTCCTCAACGCCCACGAATGGGCCGGCCCGCTCACCCCGGAGACGCTCGGCACCTCCGTGGCCGTGACCCTGCTGCGCCAGGGCGCCCGCGAACTCATCGACGGCATCCCGCACTGAGTCCGCGACACCCCGAGCGGACGCGGGCTCTCCTCAGCCCCGGGGTACGACCACGACCTGGTCGTCGTCCTCGTAGATGATGCGGCCCGGGTCGGCGGACTCCAGTCGTTCGTACGGGACGCCGTGTGCGGTCAGTAGGTGCAGGTAGCCGTCCACGCGCTCTATGAGGTGGGTCGCAGTGGTCTTGAACCAGGCCACTGCGCACGGGTTCCGTTGCCGGTCGTAGACGAGTGGGTCGGTGTGGGACGGATCGGCGTAGTGGGCGTCGTACCAGTCGTTACCGGCGCGCCAGAAGCGGTACTGCTCCTCGCTCAGCCTGCCGTCCCGGGCGAGCCCGTTGGCGAGGGCGAAGATGCCGGGGAAGTGGCCGTGCGGGCTGCGCGTCGTGCCTTGGAACCGTAGGTAGCGGATCTGGGTCACGGGTTGACCTCCGGTGGGGCGATGGGGCGGGGTAATCGCGGCGGGCATGGGCATGGGCATGGGGTCGGGTTGCGGACTCGTGTGTCCTTCATGGTGCGCCATCCGTTCCATGTGTGTCGTGACTGACGGCGCGTCAGCTCTACCTGCCCGCAGGCCGGCCGGACCATGGCGCGATGGGCAAGGGATACGGCGGGACGGGCCGGTGGGGGTTCGCGGAGTGGGGGGTGCGGTTTCCGCGGCGGGTGCTGGTGGTGGCGGGGGTGGTGTGCGTCCTCTTCGGATGTGCTGCCGCGGGGCTGGCCGATCGGCTGTCCGTAGGCGGGCTGGCCGCGTCGGGGACACCTTCGGCGCGGGCCGAGGCATGGGCGGCGCGCTACGGGGCCGGCAGTCCGGAACTCGTGCTGGTCGTCCGGCCGGTCTCACCGCGGAATGCGCTGGACGGTCCGGCGGTGCGCGTCGCGGGACGACGTCTGACGGAGCGGCTGGCGGCCGAGGGAGGGGTGGCCGGGGTCCGCTCGTACTGGACGGCGGACGTGGACGGTGTGCACAGCCCTCGTGGTACCGGTCTTGCTCGTGATCTCGATCCTCTTGATCTCGGCCTTGAACGTGGGCGTGCGGCCGGGTTGCGGTCCAGGGATGGGCGGGCCGCGCTCGTGCTGGTCGATCTGGCGGGGAGCGAGACCGAGACGGCGCGTACCGCGGAGCGGGTCGTACCGCGCTACACCGGGGAGATCGGCCCGTTCGCGATCCGCGCCACCGGGCCCGCGTGGAGCCTGGCGCAGTCGACCGGACAGGCACGTACGGACCTGCTGCGGGCCGAACTGATCGCCGCACCGCTGACCTTCGTGATCCTGGCCCTGGCGTTCCGTTCGCTGGTGGCGGCGCTCCTGCCGGTGCTGGTCGGCGGGGTGGCGGCGGTGGGGGCGCTCGCGGTGCTGTGGGCGCTCACCGCCGTCACGGACGTCTCCGTTTTCGCCGTCAACCTCATCGGCGCGCTCGGCTTCGGACTGGCGGTGGACTACGCCCTGTTCATCGTCGCCCGGTTCCGTGAGGAGCAGGCCCGCGGGCGTACCGCACAGGAGGCGGCGCGGGCCGGCGTGGCGACGGCCGGCCGTACGGTCGCGGTGTCCGCCGGTACGGTGACCGCGGCCCTGGCGGCGCTGTTGGTGTTCCCCTTCTCGTTCCTGCGCTCGATGGCGTACGCGGGCATGGTGGTGGTCGTACTCGCCGCCCTTACCGCGGTGTTCGTGCTGCCGGCCGTACTGGTCCGCTGGGGGAGCCGGGTCACGGCGCTGGATCCCCTGGGACGGTTCCGGTGGGCGCCGGCGCCGACGATCGGCGGGGACAGTCCGCTGTGGGGCGCGGTCGCACGGGCGGTCACCCGGCGGCCGGTGTGCTGGGGAGCGGCCTGCCTGGTGGTGCTGGCCGTGCTGGTGGTGCCGTTCGCACACGGCCGCCCCGGGCTCGCCGATGAACGGATCCTGCCGGCCGGCGCCGAATCGCATGCGACCGCCGATCTCGTACGGAGGGAGTGGGGGATGTCCGCGGAGGGCACCCTGGTGGCGGTTCTCCCGGGCGTCGATCCGGCCGCCGACCGGACGGCGCTGGATGCGTACGGGCGCAGGCTGTCCGCGCTGGCCGGGGTGCGGGGGGAGGCGACGGTGACCGTTCCGGCGACGGGACGGTACGAGGGCGGGCGGCGGGTGGGGGGCGAGGGAGCGTATCCCTCGGAGACGGGCGGGGGAGCGTATGCGCCGAGGCCGGGCGGGGCAGCCCTCGGGCACGTGGTGCGGGGCACTGTGGTGACGTTGACGCTGCGGTCCGATCCGCAGTCGGCGCGTGCCGCCGCACTCGTGCACGCGGTCCGTCGGCTGCCGGCCCCCGGCGGCACCCTGCATCTCGCCGGCTGGGCCGCTCAAGTCGTCGACGCCCGGGCCGCGTTGGCGCACCGGCTTCCGCTGGCACTGGGACTGATCGCCGCCGGGACCATGGCCGTGGTGTTCCTGTTCACCCGCAGCGTGCTGATTCCGCTGAAGGTGCTCGCGGTGGCGGCGCTGAGCCTCACCGCCGCCCTCGGCGGTCTCGTCTTCGTCTTCCAGGACGGTCATCTGCGGTCACTGCTCGGCGACTTCACCGTCACCGGCACGATCGACATGACGATTCCGCTGCTTCTGTTCAGCGTGGCGTTCGGCCTGTCAGTGGACTACGAGCTGTTTCTGCTCTCCCGCATCCAGGAGCACTACCGGGCGACGGGCGACAATACGGCGGCGATCGTCCACGGCATCTCCCGGACCGGACGGCTGTTCACCGCGGCGGCGCTCGCGGTAGCCGTGGCCATGGGCGCGCTCGCCTCCTCGGGCGTGCTGCTGCTCAAGGAACTGGGAGTCGGTCTGGCGCTGGCCGTCGTGGTCGATGCCACGGTGGTACGGGGGGTGCTCGTCCCGTCGGTGATGCGGCTGGCGGGGCGGGCCAACTGGTGGGCGCCGGGGCGCGGCCGCCGTGATCGT
This sequence comes from Streptomyces sp. NPDC107765, assembly GCF_055657085.1. NCBI lineage: Bacteria > Bacillati > Actinomycetota > Actinomycetes > Kitasatosporales > Streptomycetaceae > Streptomyces > Streptomyces sp. NPDC107765. The sequence continues at coordinate 154,409 of NZ_JBVKBL010000006.1, forward strand.
CATCCCCGACAGGGGCACCCGCACCATGACGGCCCGTCAGTCACGTCCGGTCACGCCGATGTGACCGACCTGACCTCACCCTCGAGCCGAGCCTGATTCCGACCACGAGCGGCCGTGCGGCGGAGCGGGTGAGAGGCGGGCGCCGGTCACGACCGCACGGAAGACGTCTCGACGAGCGCTGTTGCCTCCGCGAGCGTCATACCCGGACGCAGCTCGGTCTCCCCGGTCACCCCGAGGCGTTCGCCCATGACGAGGGCGAATTCCAGGAGTGCGAGGGAATCGACGTCGAGTTCCTCGAACGTCGCGTCAGGACGCAGTTCGGCCGTGTCGATGCCGAAGGTCTCGCTCAGGGCCGCGCAGATGACGGCGTAGGCGGGGGAGGGAGCAGGGGGAGTGTGCGTCGGGCAGGAATCAGACACGAGCCGTCACGGCTCCCTTCTGTGGAGAGGAGAAAGAGGGGGAAGAGGAGGAGGGAGAGGGAGGAGGGGCGGAGAAGCCGGGCGACGAGGGCATGCTCATGCCCGCGCGGACGTACTCCCCGGACAGTTCCGGCGGTGGTGCCAGGCCGGCCGCCGCGGCCTCCAGGCGGGTCCGGTCGTAGTGGCGGCGGGACCACCAGTGCGGAGTCAGTCCGGCGGCCAGGCGGATGAGGAACCGCTCCAGCGGGCGCATGTCTTCGGCCGTCAGGTCCGGGTCAAGCGTGACATCGAGCCAGTCACATCCGCTCAAGGCGATCCGCACCAACTCCTGCACCGAGCAGTCCTGTTGGTGCGTCACGTGATAGGTCTCCACGGGTGACTCCGGGTCGGCCACCGTCTTCGCGGGGCGGGCGGCGGCGCAGCGCAGCATGGCCGTCACCGCCCAGTCGACCTGCAGCAGGTTGACGACGGCGTCCGGCCGGCCCGGCACGCGCGCCGTATAGGGGAAGCTGATGTCGCCGCCGGCCAGACCGGCGGCGCGTAGGACGAAAGCCGGATCCTGTCGCTCCAGCATGCTGATCCGGGCCGCCTGGACCGCCAGCCAGTGGCGCGGCTCACCTGCCTGGGACGGCCGGTCGGTCACCAGCAGACTCGGGCGGAAGACCACCGCCGGCCGGCCCTCGGCCCGTGCCCATGCGCGCACCAGGCTCTCGGCGCGGAACTTCGACTCCTCGTACAGGGTGGCAAATCCGTACTGCTCATCCAGCGTGTCCTCGTACACCAGGCCCGTTCGGCGCCCGCCCGCGACGAACGCGGTGCTGATGTGGAACAGCCGCCCGGTACGCCCGCCGGCGCTCAGCAGCTCCAGGACGCGGCGGGTGCCCTCCACGTTGGTGCGGTGCAGTGCCGCCGCCTGGCCCAGCGGGCTGGTGTCGGCGGCGCAGTGCCACAGCTCCTGCGTGCGCCGCGCCAGCACCGCGTGTTCCGCCTCGGACAGCCCCAGCCGCGGGGCGGACAGCTCGATCCGCATCGGGGTGACCCGCCGGTGGAACTCGTCGGCGTCCCACGCGATCCGCGATCCGGCCTCGCCCCCGGGCCCGGCGGCTGTGCTGCGTACGGCCCGTAGCAGGCGTTCGCGTGCGGAGACCGGATCGCCTCGTACGAGGGCGCAGACGGGACGGTCGTCCCTGCGCAGCAGCGCGGCGAGGAGCTGTGCGCCGAGAAAGCCGGTGGCACCGGTGATCGTGATCAACGACTCACTCCTTCGACCGCGCGGCCGGCCGCGGCGCGGCAGCGTCCGCACCGCGGGCCCGCACTGTGGCATGGGGCACTGACGTTATTCCTATTTATGAGGAATGTATTGCAGTATGTCGAAGTGTCAGGGATCAGCGGCCCCGGCGCACCGGCGCACCGTTGCAATGCGAGCATTCGCGTGATCTCCGGCCGCGTCCGTGCGCCCCCATCGGCTCCACGGCTGGACTGGCTCTACGACGCCGCGTGGAAGACCAGTACGGCGTTCTGGCCGCCGAACCCGAACGCATTGCTCACCGCCACCGCCATCGGCAACGGCCGTGGCGCCTTCGCGACCACGTCGAGCTCGATCTCGGGATCCTGCCGCCGCAGATTCGCCGTCGGCGGGATCACCTGCTCCGCCAGCGTCAGGACCGTGCACGCCGCCTCGATCGCCCCGGCGCCACCGGCCGAGTGCCCCAGGGCCCCCTTCACCGCGGTCACCAGCGGCGGCCGCCGGAAGACCTGCCGCAGTGCCAGCGCCTCCGCCCGGTCGTTGAGGACCGTCGACGTGCCGTGCGCATTGACGTGGTCGACATCGCCCGGCTCGATCCCCGCGTCGCCCAGCGCGGCCGACAACGCCTCGGCCGCCCCGCGTCCTTCCGGGTGCGGCGCCGTGAAGTGGTACGCATCGCACGACGCCCCGTAGCCGGACAGGTAGGCGTGCGGGCGGGCACCGCGCGACCGGGCATGTGCCAGCCGCTCCAGTACGAGCACCCCGGCCCCCTCCGCCAGGACGAACCCGTCACGGTCCGCGTCGAAGGGGCGGGACGCGCCCGCGGGGTCGTCCGCCCGCCGGGACAGCGCGCCCATCTGGTGGAAGCAGGCGGCCGGCACCCGGCTGCACAGCGATTCGCTGCCACCCGCCACCACCACGTCGCAGGCGCCCGCGAGCAGCAGCTGGCGGGCGGTGCCCAAGGCCGTCGCGCCGGACGCGCACGCCGTACTGACCGTCAAGTTCGGCCCCCGCACCTGGAGGTCCATCCCCACTTCGCCGGCCACCATGTTCGGCACACTGCGCGGAATGGCCAACGGGGAGATGTCCGTGGCCCGTCCCTCGGTGAGCTTGGTGAACTCCGCCTCGTAGCGCTCCATGCTCGCCGTACCCACCCCCAGGACGACCCCCACCCGTACGGGATCCCACCTGCCGGCGCCCAACCCGGCGTCCTTCACCGCCTCGCGGGCGGCCACCAGGGCCATGGCCGCGCACCGGTCCAGCCGCCAGGAGAGCCGGCGTCCGAGCTGCGCGGCAGCGTCGAAGTGGGGCACCCGGCAGCAGAAGTCCACCGGAAGGCCGGCGAGTGACGGCTCGGTCGCCGCGGTGGATGCGCCCGTCAGCAAGCCCTGCCAGGTCGCGGCGACCCCCACGCCCGCGGGCGTCACCAGCCCCAGCCCCGTGACGGCCACCTCTCGCGCGCTCATTCCGCCCCCACCCTCCGCACCCGCGCCTCAGCGATTTCCGGCATGCGCTCAGTATTGGCAGCCGTCCGCCCGCCCCGGGCGCGCCAAGCCGCAGCGTCCCCCGACCAGCCGCAGCCTTCCCGGGCATGGGCGGGGAGTGGGGGCTGTGGGGGGCGGCGGGGCGCGCACCGTGCCCCGCCGCGCCCCTACGGGTCCTCCGTGCGTACCCTTCGCACGTGCCTTTCGTGCGCACAAACCGTGCGTTCGATCATCAACGGTGATCAACAGTCTCAGGCTCTGGGATGATCTTTGCATGCTCGCCAGGCACATGACACGATGGCCAGCGCCGCACGGGGGAGCGGTGTATCAGTGGGGACAACCTCCCTTTGCGCACCAAGGTTTCAGTCGACCCACCGAGGCCGGCTGACCCCACCGGTGCTCCCTTCTTCCCGGGGCGGCGAATACCTACCGAGCCGAACCAGCGTAAGCACACGGAAAGAAGGAACCGCCGATATGAGCACCGCCACGCACTCCTCCGGCACCACGCCCATCTACGAAGAGCTCGTCGAGGAGCACGGCGACGTCCTCGCCGCAACCCGTGAGGCGGCCGAGCATTCCCAACTCAAGGCGTCCCAGGCTCTCGACTGGAGCGATCTGCGCCGCCGTCACCACCAGTAGGTAGCAGTCGTTCTCGATTGCGCCTTCTCGTGATTGTGCCTTCTCGATTACGCATTCTCGCTCGGGCGGAAGCTGTCCAACAACCGTGCCGGGGCGGCCTGCTTCCAGGAATCCACGAGGATGTCCCGGAGTTCGTCCACGTCCTCCAGCGCGGCCAGCCGGACCCGCACCCAGTGAGAACCTGCCTCATGCGGCGGCACCCAGAATTTGTGCGGTTCCGCGGCGATCAGCTCGTGCCGCTCGTGGATGGGGCAGCGCACGGCGAATGACGTCTCGTCGTCGGGAACGGTGACGAACATCTTCCCCGCCACCCGGAACGTGGGCATCTCCCAGGCTTCCTTCTCCACCGTTTCCGGGAGGGACAGGGCGATACGGCGGACGTCGGAAGAATCGATCACGTCACCACTTTAGCCCCGCCGACCACCTCCTGAAGCGTTCAGGAAGGCGCGGAGGGGCCGCGGCCCCTGATCAGATTCTCGACATGGTCGAAACGCGCATGCAGCGTCCGCAACTCCGCCCGCAGCGCCTCCGCATCCTCGCGCGTGTGGCTGCCGATCGCCTTACCCAGCCGGATCGCGTCCTGCTCCGCACGACCGACGAACCACGTGGCGAGGGCGGCCGTGAGGACGCCGAACGCCGTAATGGCGCCGAGCATCAAAAGGGACGCGATGACCCTGCCCCACACCGTCACCGGGTAGAAGTCCCCGTACCCCACCGTGGTCGCCGTCTCGATCGACCACCACACCGCTTTCGGGTACGACGTGATATTCGCCCGCGGTGCGCCCGATTCGGCGACGACCACCAGAGCAGCGCCCGCGAGCAGCAGCGCGCTCATGCCGACGGTCACCCAGAAAGCGGCCCGTGCGTGCAGCCGACGCCATGACTCGTTCCGGAAGAGGCGATTCAGGGCGGATACGAGAAACGACGGCACCAACGCGGGTCATCACCTTCCACTGCCGGCCTGACCGGAATTGAGATCTGCCGTGCGAAAACCGGCTCTCCGACGGAAAGCCGGTTTTCTTACGGCATTGCCGACATTAACAGGGGGCGATGCCGGGGCCTGGTCACGCGGAGGGAACGCGGGGTGCGGCCGGAGTGTCGCCGCGTACGGCGTGCAGATAGAGCGCCATCGTGTCGAGGGTGAAATACGAGCTGTAGGAGACGTCGGGGAAGTCCCCGCCGGTGTGGTAGCCGCCGATGACCCCGATCAGGGCGTAACCGGTGAAGTCCCGTACCAGGAACGGCCCGCCGGAGGTGCCGCCGATGTAGCCGGCGCAGGCGATCTCCAGGAAGTCGCCGGGGGCGGCCGGGTCGGTGCTGGTGTAGCGGTGCGTGGACGAGGTGCAGTCCAGCGGCTTGGGGTGGGTGGTGTCACTGTTGCCCGGGTAACCGATGAGCCGCACGTTCCGGTGGTTGTACCCGGGATACGGGACCAGGTCGTACCCGCCGGTGACGTCCTCCACCTCGGCCCCGTCGGCCCGCGCGCCGAGTCGTACGACCGCGTAGTCCCAGCGTGCGCCCCCGGCCGTACCGAGGTCGTAGTAACGCTGGTCGAGGTAGATCCGGTCGACGGGGTAGATCCCGTGGGGCTTCAGGCCGTCGTGGTACTGCGGCACGAACGACAGGTGGCGCTTCGGATTTGGCGCGCGCAGGCAGTGCGCGGCGGTGACGACGAGGTTGCGGAGTGGGCTGCGGACGACCGTTCCACCGCAGAAGCGGCCGGTGTTGGTGCCGTCCGTCCAGAAGAAGGTGCCGACCTGCGGGAGGCCGTCGAACGGGTGGCTGGGCGGAACCGGGTCCGCCGCGGTCGAGGGGCGCGCCGGGCGAAGGCTGTTGCTCCTCTTCGCCGGGCCACTCCTGTCGGCCGCGACCGGCTCGGCGGCCGCCATGCGCTGCGGGGTCCAGTACGCGTCGTCCTCCGAGGCGGACGAGGTTGCCGATGTCGACGTGGGTGACAGTCTTGCCGGCGCCGGATGAGGAGCGCCGGTTGCATGGGCGACGGGGGCGAAGGGGGCCGGCGGGGCGACGATGAGTGCCAGTCCGGCGAGACCGAGGAGGAGGTGGGTGAGGAGGAGGGGGCGGAGGCCGCGTACGGCGATCGGTCTGTGCATGATCGGGGTCCTCCCGAGGGATGCTGGCCGAGCGTGAGAGCCGAGGGTGCGTGAGGGGCCGAGCGGGCGAGCCATGGTCCTACGGGATGGTCCTACGGCGGGGCCCGGTGTGGCGAGAGGGCGTGCCGAGGGGCCCGGTCCGGGCGGCGTGACGGTGCGTTCCGGCGTGCGTTTCGCGGGGGGAGTGGGGGTGCGATTCGGATAGGGTGGCGAGGGAGGTGGTTCCCGTGGCCAGTGAGCAGGATGCGCTCTTTGCGTCGGTTGATGCGTTGCTGGCGCAGGCCGGTGCGCCGGATGCGCTCCCGGAGCCGGCGGAGCGCAAGCGACTGCGCGAGGCCGCCGGCCTGAGTCAGGATCAGGTCGCCGCGGCGCTGTCCGTCCGGCGGGAGACGATCACCAGCTGGGAAGCCGGCCGGACCGAGCCGCGCCAGCCGAAGCGCGCCGCGTATCTGCGGCTGCTGGAGGGTCTCGCGGAGAGATTTCCTGCCGGGCCGGGTGCCGACGATCGCCCGGAACCCGCCGAGCCTGCACCGGCTCCCGCGCCGATCCCTGCCCCGGTCTCCCCTGCCGCCCGGGCCGCAGCACCCGCATCGGCGCCCGCCTCCACGGCGCCCGCCGCGATTGTCCCTGCCCTCCCTGTCGCCCCTGCCGCGCCCGCCCCCCGGTCCACCCAGCCGCCCCGCCCCACCCGTACCGCCGCCCGTCCTGCCCGCCCCCCACGCACCCCCCAGCCACCGTCCCAGCCGTCCTCGCCCGACCCCGGCCCCGACTCCCGGTTCGCGCACGGGCCGCTTGCCGTGCTCGACGGGGACGGTTCCGCGTACTGCGTCGAGGGGCTGGTGCTGGACTGTCCGGCCAAGAGCGTGCCGGCGCTGGTCGAGTGGGCGTTGACCGAGGCGAAGCTCGGGGCGCCGCGGCTGCATCGGCACGGCAAGGACGCGGACCCGCTGGTCGTGATCACCTCCGGTGCCGCCGAACGGCTGGGGCTGCCCGCCGCCCTGGAGGACCGGCGGAGGCTGCGCCTGGCGGCCGACCACAAGATCGTCAAGCAACTCGCGCGCGCCAAGTGGCAGCTCACCCGGCGCGGTTTCGGTCCCTGGCCGCGGATCTACCGTCCCGCAGACGGTGGCCGGCGGCAGTGCGTGCAGCTCGCGATCCTCCCTTGGGGCGCGCTCGACGCCCGTTCCTGGGGAGAGGCGGAGCACCTTCCGGCGGCCGAACTCGCCCGCGTACTGGGCTCGTTCGCGACGAGGGTCATCACCCCGCGCGGTTCGACGGCCGTCTGCGGACTGGAGCTGATGACCGCGCTGCGCCCGCCGACCCGCGCCGTCAGGGACGACGGCACCGGCGCCTGGGTTTCCGGGCCCAACCCGGGCGCGCTCACGGAACCCGTCGATCCCGCGCCGCCCGAGGCGCCCGGCGAACACCCGGTGGTCGCCGCCCGCTACCCGCGCCATCATGAGCGCACCCCCGACCAGGTCCTCGACGAAGAGGCCTATGACTGGTTCCGGCCGCTCACCGACGAGGAGTGCGCCCAGGGCTATGCGTACGGGGTCGGCATCGACGTCAACATGGCGTTCGCCGCGGCGGCGAACCGCCTCACCGTCGGCACCGGCCCGGCCACCCACGTGCACGCCCCGGCCTTCGACCCCAAACTGCCCGGCACCTGGCTCGTCGACCTCTCCGGCATCGACGTCGACCCGCGGCTGCCCAACCCGTTCACCCCGAGGGGCGTCCGACCGGCCGGGCCGGCCTGGTACGCCACCTCGACCCTCGCGTACGCGGCCGAACTCGGCGCGCACGTCGAGCCGTTGGAGGCATACGTACGGTACGAGCACGGCTCCTATCTGGACGCCTGGTACACCCGGCTGCGCGATGCCTACATGGCCACGATGGCCGATCTCGGGGTCACCCCGGGAATGCCGGACGCCGACTTCCTGGCCGCCATGGCGCGCCACAAGGACGTGGACCCCGGGCAGGCGGCCGTGCTGTCGGCCATCAAGTCGACCGTCAAGGGCGGCATCGGCAAGCTCCGTGAGCGGCCGCAGGGTGTCGGCCACAAATACGGCGAGCGCTGGCCCGCCCTGGAACGGCCCACCTGGAGCCCGCACATCCGGGCGGAACTCATCGGCAAGGCCCGCACCAACATGCACCGCAAGATGACCAAGCTCGCCGCCGTCGGGCGCTTCCCGGTCGCGGTCCTGTCGGACTGCGCCGTCTACCTCTCCCACGGTCCGTCGCCGCTCGACTTCCTCCCGTACACGGAGGAGGGCAAACCGCTTCCCGGGGGTTTCCGGCTCGGGGTGTCGCCCGGCATGGTCAAGCACGAGGGCACCCAGGACTTCCTGTGGGTGGCCGCGATGATCGAGGACGAGCGGATGAACCCGGCCCGGCACATCAAGGGCACCGACGCCGCCGGAGACGGGGAGTAGGGGCACGCCATGGGCATCATCCAGGACAGCCTGGACAAGGCCGAGGAGCACACCGCCACCCGCCCCCTCCCCAAGTCGGCGCCGGCGCAGATGCGCTTCCTGGTCAGGTCGGAGAAGGGCTCGACCATGGCGGTGGCACGGCTGCTCGGGGTCTCCCAGCGGACGGTCGAGCGTTACGTCAAGGCGCAGATCAAGCGGCCCCGCCAGGACCTGGCCGCCCGTATGGAGCGCGAGGTCCGCAGGCGGTGGCAACCGCGGGTCCGCGAGCGGGCCAAGAAGCGGGCGGCGACCGTCGGCGGCATCGTCATCGAGACCCGCGCCCGCTTCGGCTTCACCGCCGCCCCGGGCAGCACCGACGACAGCCGCATCCGGCGCATCACGCAGGCCCTGCCCCCGGCCTACGCCGCCCGCCTCTTCGACGCCCAGGCCGCCGGGGCGACGGAGCAGCAACTGCGCGACATCGCCGCCGAGGGGCTGCAGGAGATCTACTTCAAGGACCACGGCCGCCGCGCCGACGGGCTGCGGGTGGAGTTCACCGACATCGAGTATGTGGAGATGGAGTTTTAAGGAGCGACCAAGCGACCTAGCGAGCCAGGTGGCTGGTGGCTGCGGTTCGTTGCCCTCGGCAACATTTGCGCCTGTCCCGCCCCCGCCCGCTGTCCCTGTCCCGCCCCCGGCCCGCTTCCCCGCCCCCTCCCGCGTCCCCGCCCCCGCCCGGCAACGTTCGCGGTGCGTCATGGCCCGGAGGTAACCTGAACGGAGCCCTCCTGCCCTCAGAGCCGGGGAGGTCACATGGTCGCCGGTGAGAGCCTGCGTCCCAGTAGGGCGGACGCGCCGCGCTACATCCCGATAGCCGAGCACGGTCTGATCGGCGATATGCGGACGGCCGCGCTCGTCGGCACGAACGGGACCATCGACTGGTACTGCTGCACCCGTTTCGACGCGCCGAGTGTGTTCGCGTCGATCCTGGACGCCGACCGTGGCGGGTCCTTCGAGCTGGCGCCGGACGTGCCCACGCGGACCAAGCAGTTCTACTTCCCCGACACCAACATCCTGATCACGCGCTTCTTCGCGGACAACGGTGTCGGCGAGGTCCAGGACTTCATGCCGATCGTCGACGACTCACGCGAGGCGGACCGGCACCGGCTGATCCGCCGGGTGCTGTGCGTCCGCGGCACGCTGCCGTTCATCGCCCGGGTGGCTCCCCGGTTCGACTACGGCCGGTGTGCGCACACCGTGAACAGCCACGGGTGCCATACGGTCTTCGAGTCGCCGGGGCTGACGCTGGCGCTGACGTCCAGCGTTCCGGTCGAGATCGACGGTCCGGACGCCTGGTCCTCGTTCAAGCTGCACGAGGGTGACGCCGCGGTGTTCGCGCTCGACCGTATCGGCGGGGGGCTGGAGCCGCGGGCCTGTCCGACGATGGAGGCCGAGGAACTGTTCGGCGCCACGGTGCGGTACTGGCGGAGCTGGCTGTCCCACTCCCGGTACCGGGGACGCTGGCGGGAGATGGTGCACCGTTCCGCGCTCACGCTCAAGCTCCTCATCTACGCGCCGACCGGCGCCATCGTGGCCGCGCCCACGACCAGCCTGCCCGAACAGATCGGCGGCGAGCGGAACTGGGACTACCGGTACGCCTGGGTGCGGGACGCCGCCTTCTGTATTTACGCGTTGCTCAGGCTGGGCTTCACCGATGAGGCCAAGGCGTTCGTGCACTTCCTGTCCGGCAACATCCGGTCCGAAGCGTGCGCGGCCGGGCCGCTGCAGATCATGTACGGCATCGACGGTCGCAGCGAACTTCCCGAGGAGGAGCTGTCCCATCTGGAAGGGCATCTCGGTTCGGCGCCCGTCCGGATCGGCAACAACGCCGTCAAGCAGCTCCAACTGGACATCTACGGCGCCCTTATCGATTCGCTCTACCTCTATGACAAGTGGGGGGAGCCGCTGTCCAGTGAGCACTGGGATGCCGTCGGCAACCTGGTCAACTGGGTCTGTGACAACTGGGACCAGCCGGACGAGGGGATCTGGGAGACCCGCGGCAAGACGCAGAACTTCCTGTACTCGCAGCTGATGTGCTGGGTCGCCATCGAGCGGGCGATGCGGATCGCCACCCACCGCGGTCTGCCTGCGGACATGCTCCGGTGGGGGCGGACCCGCGACGCGATCTACCGGCGGATCATGGACCGGGGCTGGTCCGCGGAGCGGAAGGCGTTCGTCCAGCACGAGGGCGACACCGTCCTGGACGCCGCCGTCCTGATGATGCCGCTGGCCAAGTTCATCTCACCCACCGACCCGAAGTGGCTCTCCACGCTGGACGTGCTGGGCGAGGACCTGGTGTCCGACTCGCTGGTCTACCGCTACGATCCGCGCAGCAGCCCGGACGGCCTGCGCGGTGAGGAGGGCACCTTCTCGATCTGCTCGTTCTGGTACGTCGAGGCACTCTCCCGCGCCGGCCGCGTCGACGAGGCCCGGCTCGCCTTCGAGAAGATGCTCACCTACGGCAACCACCTGGGTCTGTACGCCGAGGAGATCGGCCGCACCGGCGAACAGATCGGCAACTTCCCCCAGGCCTTCACCCACCTGGCACTGATCAGCGCCGCCTTCAACCTCGACCGGGCTCTGGGCTGACGACCGTCCCCGATGGGGCAGCCCCAGTGGCGGCCTCCCGGTGACGGCCTCCCCGGTGGCGGCACCGCCGACGGCTCCGCCTACCGTAGGGCGCTGCCGTTGATGCCGGGAGAGGTATGACCATCGAAGATTCCGTGTTCCGTGGGCGGATGCCCGGGCGGGCCGGTGACCTGGCGGTTGAGGGGCACGGCATCGAGCCGGTGCCCGAGGGCAACCGTTACGGGACGCCGGCGCGGCTGTTCACCGTCTGGTGTGCACCGAACCTCACCATGACCGGGGTCTTCACCGGCACGGTGGGCGTCTCGCTGGGACTGGATTTCTGGACGGCGCTCGTCGCCATGGTGCTCGGCACGGTCGTCGGGGCGCTGCCGGCCGCCTACCTGTGCACCTGGGGCAGCCGGACCGGCACCGGGCAGCTCCCGTTGGCGCGGCTCGCGTTCGGTGGTGGGGTGGTGCTGCCCGGCGTCATGCAGTGGCTCACCTCCGTCGCCTGGGACGCCCTCATCGGGCTCTTCGGCGGGGAGGCGCTGGCGCAGCTGCTCGGCTGGCCGTTCTGGCTGGGCGCGCTGGTGGTGCTGCTCCTGCAGGGGCTGGTGGGGGTCTTCGGGTACGAGGTCCTGCACCGGCTCCAGACCGTGATGACCTTCGTGCTGGGCGCGGCGTTCCTGGTCATCGGCGCCAAGCTGCTGACCGGTGTGCCGCTCCCGGTGCCCGGCACCGCGCACGGCGCCGACCGGGCCGGCGCCTTCGTGCTGACCAGTACCGTGGCGCTCAGCCTGGCCGTCTCCTGGGCGCCGTACGCCTCCGACTTCAGCCGCTATCTGCCGCGCGACACCTCCCGGCCGCGGATGTTCTGGTACTCGCTGCTCGGCATGGTGCTCTCCTTCGTCTGGGTGCAGACGCTGGGCCTGTGGGGAGCCGGGTTGTTCACCGACCAGACCGCGGCCGCGGTGCACGACCTGCTGGGCGGCGGGGCACTCGGTGCCTTCGGCCTGCTCGCCCTCGCGGCCGCGGCCGTGTGCAGCAACGCGATGAACGACTACAGCGGCTCGCTGGCCCTCCAGGCGGCCGGCCTACGGGTGCCCAGGCCGCTCGCCGCGGCGGCCGCCGCCGTCCTCGGTTTCCTGCTCGTCCTGTGGCTGCACGGCGCGCACACCACCGTCCGCTTCCAGAACCTGCTGCTGTTCGTGGGCTACTGGATTCCCGGTTTCGTGGGCATCGTGCTCGTGGACGCGCGGGTGCGGGCCAGGGCCCGGGGCGGCGCACCGATCGACGTCGCGGCCGAGTTCGCCCGGCCGCAACCGTGGTGGCCGGCCTGTGTCGCCTTCCTCGCCGCGTTCGCCGCCGCCGTGCCCTTCATGAACACCTCCCTCTTCACCGGCCCGGTCGCGGCCGCGCTGCACGGCGCCGACCTCGCGTACTACGTGGCCTTCGCCGTGTCGGTGGCGGTGTACGCGCCGCTGCGGTGGGTGGTGCGGAAGCGGGGCACGGGGGCGCCGGAACCGGTCGTGGCGGCACGCGGCTGAGCCCGCCCGCCGGGTGGCTCACACGGCCGGCGGGGCGCTCAGCCAGTGGCGGCCCCGCGCGCTCCAGCCCAGGAAACGGCGGGCCCGGCCGCCCCGGGCCGTGCCGTCGGGCCCGAAGCTGCCACCCCCGGCGACCAGGCGCAGGCCCGCAACGGCGGGCGCCAGCCGGGCGGCCACATGCCAGGGGTGGCGGGCCGCCTCGTCGTCCAGCCGGGCCAGCACCCGGGCCTGCTCGCCGGGGTCGCACAGCGCCAGATGGAACACCAGGTGGCGCCAGGCGTACGCCGCGTCCTTGATCGTCGCCAGCGGCCGCGGATGGCCGTGCACCCGGGCCGTCAGCCGGCACACCGTACGGAAGCAGCGCCGCGCCAGATCGGCCGGGCCCGGCTCGGGGGCGATGCCGACCCGCCCGACCAGGGTGGCCAGATTGTGCGTGGTCAGGATCTGCGCCTGCTCGATCACCGCACCGCACTCCGCCACCGAGCCGTGCCCCAAGACCCCGGCCCGCTCGCCGCACAACCGGGCGAAGCCCGGCGACGTCCGCGGCTGGTAGCCGCGGACCAGTGCGGTGCTCGTCTCGACGATCGCCAGATTGCGCAGCGTCGCATAGTCGATGCCGTAGTACCGCTCGTAGAGCGTGCCGCCCAGCAGTTCGCCGGCGATCCGCGCCGCCGTGAGGAACTTGCGGGAGAACGTGCCCATGAAGATGTCCGCGGCGAGTTCCTCCACCAGAGGGGCGTCGAAGTCTGCCTGGCGGGCCAGCGAACCGAGTTCACGGATCAGCGGGTTGGGCAGGAGCGTGCCCGGGAAACCCTGGACGGCCAGCTCGCCGAGGTGCCGCAGCGTGGTGAGCGCGTCGTCCTGGGCGGCGTCGGCCGTCCGCTGCCCGGCCACCGCCCGCATCCACGGCAGTTCCTCGACCCGCACCTGGCGCTCCAGGTTGAGCAGCAGCAGCGAACGGCGGCGCGCGAACGCCCGGTAGTGCGCGGCCATCAGCCGGCGCAGCGCCGCGTCCGGATAGGCCTGCGCGGTCGTCGTCGCCACCAACTGGGGCACCAGCTCGGCCAGTACCTCCGCCGACGGCACCACACCACGCTCGATGAGCGTGCCGGCCGGGGCGCTCAGGGTGGACTCGACGACCTGCCGGATCGCCGCCGGAACTGCGGCTCCCACGGGCAGTCCGGTTTCCCGGTGCTCCTCCTTTGTCACCGCGACGACCAGCGACTCGACATCGGCCGTCCCCACGTCCTGAGGCAGATCGCCGAGCCGGCGGAGCACCAGCTGCGCCAGCGCGTGGTGGGACGGCAGCGCCGCCTGGGCCGCCTGCCGCGCCCGCAGCGCCGTATGCGGAACGGAACCTGGGGCTCCGCGCCGTCGCACCATGGAGGACACGGCGTGCCGCAGCAGACCGAGCCGGCGGGCATCGAGGGGACGCCCGGCGACGGTGGTCTCCAGGGAGGCCCGCAGGATGGCGAGGTTCTCCTTGGGCTTGCGGTGCTTGCCGCAGTGGGTGTGGACCGCGGCCAGCTGCCGGTAGCGGTCCAGCAGTGCCGCGCCGCGCGCGAGCCAGTCCTCGCCGGGGGCGCGGACCAGCACCCGGCCGCCCTCGGCGGTCTCCAGCCAGTGGACCAGCAGCTCATCGGCGAACGGCTGCCAGACCGTGAGCGCCTCGCGCTGCGCCTCGACGGCCGCATGCGGCCGACGGCGTGCCAGGGCCTGCCCGGCCTCGGCGACCGTCCGGCGGTGCACCGCGGAGGCGTCCGGTGCGGGCGCCGCCGCCGGCCGCGGCGTGAACCGCAACTGCCCGGCGAACGGCTCCAGTACGTCGACGAGTTCCAGCGCCTCGGCCACTTGTCCGGAGCGCACCAACCAGGCCACGGTGAGCAGCGCGGCCTCCTCGGGCACCGCGACGTCGTAGCACCCGTTGTCCAGCAGCCGGCCCAGTCCGGCCAGTCCGGCCTCGGTCAGGGAGTACGCGAAGAGCGCCCGGCGCTCGGCCGGAATGCCCGCACGGCGCGCCGCGTCCCGCTCGTACGGCAGCAGCGGACCGCCCGCGCTCGCCGCACCGGTCGCGTAGCCGCCGCGGACGACCTCGGGGGTCACCCAGGCCGGCAGGCCCGCCACCGGGGTTCGCGACCCCACGGACAGGCGGCCGGTGGTGATTCCGTCGAGCACGTTCCGCCAGCGGCGGATCCGCTCCTCGGCGCGTCGGCGGGTGGCGGCGTCCTCATGGGTGAGCGCGGTGCCGAAGGCCCTGGCCAACTGCGCCTGGGCGTAGGGCGGTCCGTCGGCGAAGGGAAGCTGCTGCTCAGCGTCGTCGTTCATAAGCCGACGTGGCGGGTGCCGCCCCCGCGCCCTCCGGGTCCCGAGCCCGGTGCTCTGCTGTTGAGCTACACGTCGATGATCGGGGAGCGTAGGCGGCTCTGAAGTCGTCGGGCAAACGGATTTCCGGGGAGCGGGTGAGGCGTTGCCCGGGGCGTCCGAACCGGCCGGTCAAGGGCGGGTCGGTGCGGCCGGGTGCACCGGCTTCGATGCAGGTCAGGGGGCATTGTCAGACCCTGCGGCTACGGTCGTCGACATGAACGAACTGTCACCGCACGCGGCCCAGTTGCGCGCCGCGATGGCCGGACCGCCGCAGGACGCCGCGTGGTCCGGCGGCCTCTGGGCCGCTTGTGCGCAGCTGACGTCGGCGGAGCTGGGCATGCTGCTGCCGGTCGCCTACCGCACCCTCGCCGCCGAGGACGCGCCCGACCACGCCCGCCAGGTCGCCCGCGAGGTCACCTGGACGAAGGTGCAACCCTCGTTCACCTCCCTCACGCTCACCGAACTCTTCCTGGCGCTGGCCGAGTCCCCGCGGCCCCGCGATGTGCGGTTCGCGGCCGGTGGTCTGCTGCGCTGCACCGAAGCCTGGGACGAGGAGGCGCTGCGCAAGCCCGCGGCAGTCCTGGTGGAGGTCGCCGGCCGCAAGGCCGACGAAACCGCCGATGCCGCCCTGGCGGTGGCCCCGCTGGCCGGCCCGGAGGCCGAACGCGAGCTGGCCGGGCGTCTGCGGGAGCTGTACGCCGACAGCCCGTTGCGCTCCGCGGAGATCGAGGTGCTGCTCGCGACGGGCCCCCGCGAACGGGCCCTGGTCGCCGAGGACCGGCGGTACGCACCACTGACCGGCGAGTGGCCGCTGCTGACGGACGCCGCGCTCGGGCCGCCCGCCGAGGAACTGCACACCGAGCTGGCCCGCCAGGTGCTGAGCACCGCGGCCGACCACCTGGCCGCCCTGCACGCCGGCCGGGTCCCGTACGCCGCCGACAAGGCATTCACCGCCTCCGACAGCGACACCCTGTGGCGGGCGGCCCGGCGCGCCCTGCGGCGTGACGAACCATGGGCCGGGCAGCTCCTCGCGACCCTGCTGCCGCACAGCGCCGTGGCCCCGACCACCGCCAAGACCCTGCCGTCGCAGGCCGCCTGTATCGGCCTGGCACAGGCCGTCGAGACCCACCCGACCCCCGAAGCCGTCGCCGCACTCCGCGAGGCCCGTCGCGTCGTCCGGCACGCCGGCGTCACCAAGAAGCTCGACCGCACACTGCGGCGCGCCGAGCGGAACCTCGCCCGTCGCCCCGAACTCGCCCTGCGAATAACGGACTTGGGCCTCGACGCCGACGGTGTCCGGCGCCTCCCCTGCGGCCCGTACACCGCCGTGCTCACGGTCGGCGAGGAGGCCACCCTGGCCTGGGAGAAGGCCGACGGCCGGGCACTGAAGTCCCTGCCGGCCGCCGCCCGGCGGGATCACCCCGACGAGGTCGCGGCCGCCCGTGACCTCCTGGCGAAGGCACGCGCCCAGATCCGCACGCTGATCCGGGGAGTGGAAGGCGGCTATCTGGAGGGCACCGTCCATCGGTACGACCGCTGGCGCGATGCCCTCGACCAGAATGCCGTGGTCCGTGGCACCGCGCGCCGCCTCATCTGGGAGGTCGAGTACGCGCCGGGGGAGTGGCGGGCCGTCCTGCCCGCGGCGGGACCGGCCGACGACGCCCCCGAGCCGGCCGGGTCCGCCGCGGTCCGGCTCTGGCACCCGGCCCGCGCCACCCCCGCCGAACGTCACTATTGGCGCGACCGCATCGCGGAGCTGGGGCTGCGCCAGCCGTTCCGCCAGGCCTACCGGGAGCACTACCGCCCCGAGGACATCGGAGACGGCGCCTCCGGAGGCAGCCATACCGGACACGAGGCCACCAGCGACGGCCCCACCGGAAGCGGGGCTACCGGAAGCCCCGCCGCCACGGGCTCCGCCCACACCACGATCATGTTCCACGGTCATCTGCTGCGGATCGAGGCGGTCCTCGGGCTGGCCGTGCGCCAGGGGTGGAACATCGAGGACGACGTACTCGTCCTGCCGGTGGGGGAGTTGACCGCTTGTTTCGTGATCGCCGGGTCTCTCTATCCCGGGGCCAGTGGCTGGGCGGAGGCCATGGAGGTCAAGCTCTTCCGCGCCGACGGGAGTCCCCAGCCCCTGGCGGAGGTCGATGCCGTACGGCTCTCGGAGATCCTGCGCGCCGTCGATCTGCTCGTCAGCGCCGGCAGCTTCGGCTGGTGCGAGACCCACGCCCATGAACGAGGCGCCTGGCAGCAGCTGAACCGCCTCTACGACCAGCCGCTCGGCGAGGGTGCACGGATGCGCAGGGAGGCGCTGCGCCGCGTCCTGGCCGCGCAGATAGCCTCCGGCCGGGTCGAACTCGGCGCCCGGCAGCTGCTGTTGGACGGGCGTTATGCCGTCCACCTGGCCACCGGACGGGTCACCCGCGACGGCGATCCGGTGGAGATCAACCTGCCGACGGGGCGACGGGCCGTCCCCCTGCCGTTCCTGCCCTACGACGAGACATTGCTGGAACGTGTGGTGCGCACGGTGGAACACCTCATGTGAGGCAAAGGGTCCACGAGATGAGGGGGGGCTCCCCCCCCTCATGGCCCATGAGATACGGGGGGTTCGGCCGTGGCCCGGAAGGGCGACGTCCCCGCGCAGCCGCGGATCTGCGCGGGGACGGCCGTTGATGCGGAGGGTGCGCTAGGAACCACCAGTGGCCCACCGGTTGCCGATCAGTGGCCTACCAGCGGCCTACCAGCGTCGTGAGCGGCCCAGGGCGGCTTAGAGCGGACGGGCCCACAGGTCCCACATGAGGCCCGAGCCGTCGCAGAAGGGGTCGGCCCACTTGCCGCTGGCGACCAGGTCCGTGCCGGCCGCCTGGCAGCCGCTGAGGGTCCAGAACTTCTTGCCGGTCCACACCGTGCCGGGCGGACCGTCCATCGGCCGGACCTGCTGCCGCGCGGCGGCGGCGGGCTCGGTCGCCGTGGCATGGGACTGCGTGGCGGTCTGGGCGCCGGTGAGGGCGTGGGCCTGGGCGGCGCCGCCCAGGCCGGCGATCGTGAGCGCGGCGGCCGCCAGCGCGGTGGTGAGAACTCGCCTGTTACGCACGTGATGTCCTTTCCCCGTAGGTCCGGGCCCGGTGCGGGCCCGACACCCCGTACACGGAGGAGGGGGCTTGGGCGTATGACACCTCGCCATGTGACCTGGGTCACAGGGCGAGGGGGCTGTGAGGTGGCTCATCGGCCGATGGTGCCGTCGAGGCGTTCGCGCAGGAGGTCGGCGTGGCCGTTGTGCCGGGCGTACTCGGCGATCATGTCCACCAGGATGCTGCGCAGTGAGACCGGTTCGCCGGTTCTCTTGTGGATTCCGGTCTCCTCCAGTGACGTTGCCGAGGTGACGATCTGCCGGGACCGCTCGCACTCCGCCCGCCAGACGGCGAAGGCTTCGTCGACATCACCGTCGAGCGAGGTGAAGTCCTGGTCGGGGTCGTCGTCGGAGTAGTACAGCAAGGGGACCTCCTCGCCGGCGAACTGGATCCGGAACCACCAGCGTTCGCAACCGGCCAGGTGCCGGACCAAGCCGTGCAGGGAGAGCCCGGAGGGCGGCACCGCCTGCCGGGAGAGCTGCTCCGCCGACAGTCCGGCGCACTTCAGCGCGAAGGTCGCGCGGTGCCAGTCCAGCACCGCACTCAGGGTCTCCCGCTCCCCACCCGTCGCCGGTGTCGGGCGGCGGGTGTCGCTGTCCAACTGGGGGGAGTAGTGCGCAGGGGTCGATCGGTCGGTCATCGTGTGGCTCCCGTCGTCGTGCTCCCGGTGCCGGGCTCCCGGCGTCGGGACCCCGCCTCGCGGTCGTGCCCTCTCGGACGCGAACGGTTCCGGATGCGGATACCGCCGAGTGTGGCAGGGGCCACTGACAATCGCCGCTGACCTGCGCATTTACGGGCTCACCGCCCCTCCACTCCCCGAGTTCCGGAGCTGGCGGGGAGGGGCGGTGTCGCGTTCGAGGCTCGTAAGGGTCAACCGCCGCCCGGCGGACGGCGATTGACCCCGGCGGCCGTTACGGGGCGATCTTCCAGCTCAGCGCGCCCGACATCAGCCGGCGCACTGCCGGGTCGCGGACCGCGGCGGTCCGGTCGGCGGCACGGGCGGTGACGGTGTGCCGGCGGCCGTCGGCCGGGACGCCCAGGGCGCGCGGGACGACCGTGGTCCGGCCGCGCGCCGACTTCCGCTCCCGGCCGTCGACGTACCACTTGAGCTGCGCGGACGCGGGCACGGTGACATGGATGCGGGTGCCGCGGGTGAGCGTCCGGTCGGTGGGCAACGGGCTGCTGAGCACGCTCCCGAACCGGTAGAAGCCCGCGATCATCGCCTCCCGGCCGGGGAGGTTGAACTCCCGTCCCAGGCTCCGCATGATCGAGTTCTCGGTGGGGCGGTTGAGCCCGTACTGGTAGTAGCCGCCGCCCTCGTAGGCACCCACGGTGCCGCCGTCCGGGGATTGCCGGCCGAGCCAGCGGTACCACTTCTGGCGCTGTGCGGCCATCTGGTCGGCGGAGAGGGTGGAGAGGTTGGCCTGCTGGGGCTCGGGCCCGGAGTAGGTGCCGGACTGGCCGTAGTCGTACTCGTCGGCGAGCTTCCCGAGCGAATGGCCGGTCTCGTGCACCGCGATCTGGTCGGACCGGTCGTTGTCCGAGGAGGCGGTGGCGATCCCGTCGTAGCCGACCTTGGAGGAGATGTCGTTGTAGCCGGCGCCGCCGTATTTGGTGGAGTTGGAGAGGACGACGACCAGGTCGGCGGCGGGGGCCTTGGCGGCGTACGCCTCGACCTTCCCGGTGTCGACGCAGAGCAGCCGCTCGGTCCCGTCGCAGAAGAACGCGGAGCCGAGAGCGGTGTTCCGCACCACGTCCTGGGTCGGGTCACCGGAGACGCCGGAGTCGTGGGAGACGGCGTCCACCGCCCAGACGTTGAACTGGCCGGCGTAGGACGCGTAGGGCTCCACGGCACTGATCTTCGCCCACTTGGCGCGGACGTCGGCGTGGAAGTCCTCCTGCTGGGCGGAGGTGTAGCCGTCGCCGACGAAGACGACGTCGAGCTTGCTGCCGACCGGGCCGTTCTGGACGATCGGCGTGACCTCGCCGTCGCCCGCGGCGATCGCCGACTTCTGCGAGCGGGACAGCGGCTTCGGGGCCGCTACGGAGGTGTGCCGGGGGTGGCCGCCCGGGCCGGTGAAGTACTCGACCCGCTGGGTCTTTTGGGCCTGCGGGGAGGAGGGGGCCGGGGTGGTGGCGCCCTGTGCGGTGCTCGCCGCGGCCGTCCCGGCAGCCAGCGCGGCGACGGCCACCGCGCCGAAGAGGGAGGTGCGCAGCGACGGGCGGCGCGGAGTGCGTCCGGTGGCACCACGGTGCCGACCGGTGCCGGGTATGGAGGGGGAACGTCTGAGCATGGGGGGTTATTCCTTCCGAACGTCACCATGAAAGCGGTGAGTTGTGCCTTGTTCAGGCGCCGCTCAACGTAGAGGGTCGGAAGGGCAAGAGCAACGGGAATGCGCAGGGACCACAGAAGAGCGCAGGGATAACGGAAAACCCCACGGGTCACGGGAATGCCGCCACGGCCTCGCGGACCGTGACGGCACCCGGGTCACCCGGCACGGGCGGACGCGCCCGGCTCAGACCTCGATGACCAGCTTCCCCCGCACATGGCCCGCCTCGCTGAGCTCCTGGGCCTTGACGGCCTCGGCGAGCGGGAAGGTCTCGGCGACCGGTACGGACAGCCGGCCCTCCACGGCCAGCCGGGCCTGCCGGACCAGGCCCGCGCGCACCTGCTCCGACGGCGTACCGCCCGCGGAGAACGGCACGCCGTGCTCGGCCGCGTTCGGGTCGGCGATGGTGACGATGCGGTCCGTCGTCCCGCCGCGCAGGGCGATGGAGAGCGGCAGCACGTCCTGGCCGGCCGCGTCGAAGACGGCGTCCACGCCCTGCGGGGCCGCGGCCCGGACCCGGTCGGCGAGCCCCTCGCCGTACGCCACCGGTATCGCGCCGAGCGCCCGCAGGAAGTCGTGGTTGGCCGGCGACGCCGTGCCCACCACCGTGGCGCCCAGGGCCACCGCCAACTGGACGGCCACCTGGCCGACCGCCCCCGCGGCCCCGTGCAGCAGCAGCGTCTCGCCCTCGGCCAGGCCCAGTTGGTCGAGCACCCGCTGCGCGGTCTCCCCGGCGACGGGCAGCGTCGCCGCGGCCCGGAAGGACAGTTCGGCCGGCTTGGGCACGATGTCGCCGGCGAGGGCGTACTCGGCGTAGGCGCCGGTGCTGGTCCAGCCGAAGACCTCGTCCCCGACGGACACCTCGTGGTCGCCCGGGCCCAGCGCGTCCACGATCCCGGCGAACTCCAGACCGGGCACCGCGGGGAACGTGGTCGGGTAGTACTGCTCCACCCATCCGTAACGCCGCTTGTAGTCCAGTGGGTTGACGCCGACCGTCACCACCTTCACCCGGACCTGCCCCGGGCCCGGTTCGGGCTTCTCGGTCTCGCCGAACGTGAGCACTTCCGGGCCGCCGAAGCTGTGGTAAATGATCGCCTTCATGGTGGATCTCCCCGCTGATGGTGTGAGAACGCTTGTGGTGTTCGGGCTCCAGCCTCGCCCCCGGGGGCGTGCTTGGTCCCCGGCCATCGGGCCAGTCCCCGCTGGCCAAAAGTCCAGCGCCCGTTCCGCCGCGGCTGGCTAGGCTGATGACCATGGAGCTGACCGGAGCCGTCCCCGCACTGACCGCCGCCTACGAGGTGATCCGCCGGCCGCTGGGCGAGATCCTGCCGCGGCTCTCCGAGGTGCTGTCCGGGGCGGTCCCGCACCGTGCGGCGGCCGAACTCTCCACGCACTGCGCGCACTCACCGTTCAAGACGGCCGGTGATCCGGAGATCACCGGACGGCTCTCCACCGCCGACCTGGCCCCGCTGCTCGCCGCCGGCATCCCGGGCCGGCCGTGGCAGGGGACGCTCGACCTGGCCGGGGCCGAACGGCCGGTGCTCGCCGTGACCAGCCATGCGACGCCCCGCGGCGCGGTCCTGTTGCTGGTGCGTGACACGCCGGCCACCCTGGTCGACGAGAGCGTCACCGCGCTTGTCCAGGCCCTGTGGGACATCGTCACCAGCCACTTCGATCGGCTGGCGGCGGAGGCCATGCCGGGTGCGCTGGCCCGTTCGCGGACCGCCGCGGGCACCCGGGCCCGGGTGATCGCCGAGCTGGGCGAGGCGTACTCGGCCGCCCTCACCGGCGTGCTGGGCGTCCTGCGCAGCCGCACCCTGGACGATGCGGCCGCCCGCGCCACCGCAACGGACCTGGCCGTCTCCGCCCTCGTCGAACTGCGCGCCGAGGCCGAACGCGACCAGCAGATCGCCGAGGAACCGGCCGACCAGGCCTTCGCCCGGCTCGCCGAATCCCTCCGGCCGCTGGTGCGCTACAGCCCCGTACGGCTCGAACTGGGCGCGCCCGACTCCGTGCGCACCCTGGCGGCCGACGTCGCCCACACCGCACGGGCGGTCGTCCGGGCCGTACTGATGAAGGCACTGGAGCAGGAGGCGGTGACCCGGGTGCACGTCTGCTGGCAGATCAACGACGACGAACTGCGCGCGACCGTACGGGACGACGGGCCCGGCACCCTCACCCCCGACGCACTGGCTCCCGGCCGGGTCCGGGACCGGCTCGACGTCCTCAAGGGCCGCTTGGACGTCGACGCGGTGCCCGGCTGGGGCACCACGGTCTCGGCGACGATCCCGCTGCGGGTCTCCCAGGACCCCGCGCCCGACCCTCTCATCGCCCTGGGCGAACGGGAGTTGGAGGTACTGGCGCGGCTCGCGCTCGGGCACCGCAACCGGGCGATCGCCCAGGAACTCCACATCAGCGAGTCGACGGTGAAGTTCCACGTCGCCAAGATCCTCACCAAACTGGGTGTCGAGTCACGGGGCGCGGCGGCGGCGCTCTTCCACGCCGTGGCGTGAGGGCACGGGCGCGGCCGTCGCTGCGCCCGCTACGCGAGGTGCTTGCCGTTGCCCACGTGCCGGGCCTTGGGCACGCCGCTGAACCGCGCCGCCTGCCCGGCCGGTGCCGTGCGCATCGTCCGTTCCGCGCGGGCCCGGCGCTCCTCGCTCTCGTCCACCGGGGTCACCTCGCTCCAGTAGATGTCCAACATCGTGCGCAGCGAGGTCGGTTCGTTCGCCGGCCCTATCGGGACGGTGATCCGGTCCAGGGCGCGCCAGAGTTCGTAGTCGGCCTGGTCGGCGATGCCGCCGGACCGGGCGTGCGCGGCCTGGTGGCGGTGCACCGCACAGGCAAGGTCGCGCAGCCGGTCGCGGTGGTTCTGCGCGACCTGGTGGTTCATGGAGCGGTTGAGCTCCTTCTTCGCCTTGTTGATCTCCGACAGGGCGTTCTGCACCGTCCGGCTGAAGTTCGCCGCGCGGTGCCGCCAGGCGTCGTACTCCCGCTTCGAGGCGAACCACTCCTGTTTGCCGGCCGGTCCGCGGGCGAAGCACTCCAGGCGGAACCGCTCGCGCTCCTCCCGCCGCTTGCGCAGCACCGACGAACTGCGCTGGAAGAGGGCGTTGAGGGCGTCGCGGGTGCGGTCGATGAGCGCCGGGTCGATCAGGGCCGCCCACACCTCCGGGTCCCGTGCGGGCGGGTGGGCGTGGTCGAGGACGAGTTGTTCGTACGCGGCGTCGTCGAGACGGGACAGGCGGCCTGCGTCCATCAGTCGGCCTCCAAGCCGGTTGTGGGCTGCACCGCCCCATGGTGGCGGCTGGGTGCGACAGCCGACAGGGCGCACTCAGGACGCCGGAATGCGCCCGTGGCACAGTCCGGGCGCACGGTTCGCAAGCTCGGGGGCGGGGCGCGCGATGGTGACGCGCCGGCTCAATTCGGATATGGGGTACGGGTGAGCACCTCGCAGCCGTCCTCGGTGACCAGCGCCGTGTCGGAGCACGCGTACGTGCCCAGCCGCTCGTCCAGCAGCCAGGACTGGACGTGGAACGTCATCCCGGCGCGCAGTCGCAGCGGGTTGCCGGGCCGCAGGGTGCGGGTGCCGCCCATCCAGCTCGGCGGGAAGCCGATCCCGACGAGATACCCGCAGTGGTGGCGGCGGTACGGCCGGCCGATCGCCTCCTCGACGACCGCGCGCCAGGCGCCGAAGACCTGCTCGGCCGTGCGGTCCGGGCGCAGTGCCGCGCACAGGGCCCGCATCGCCGCCTGTGCTGCCTCGGCCGCCGGGCGGTGCCGGGCCGCCTCCCGGGGGTCGAGGTGGTGCAGCCGGGCGAGGGGTGCGTGGTAGCGCCCGTAGGCGGCGGACAGCTCCAGGAAGACGCCGTCCCGGGGCCCGAACTCCCGCCGGGTCCAGGTCAGATGCTCCTGGTCGAGCCGGTCGGTGCTGCGCACGAGCGGGGCAAAGCCGGGCAGGTCACCGCCGGCCCGGAACATGGCGTCGTGCACCGCGGCGGCCACCTCGTTCTCCCGTGCCCCGGCGGTGGCCGCGGCGAGTCCGGCGGCCATGGCCGTGTCGGAGAGCCGGGCCGCGGTGCGAAGGTGGCCGATCTCGCGGGCGGTGTGCACCGACCGCCGGAGGATGAGCAGGTCGCTGCAGTCCGTCCAGGTCACCGGGACATCGCGGCGCAGCCGGTCCCACACGGCGGGCGGCAGGGCGAGGGCGTCGGCCTGGTATCCCACGCGGTGTGCGGGCCGGGCCAGTTGGGCGAGCGCGTCGACCAGTGCCTCGGCCGGAGCGGTGCCGTCCGGGTAGCCGTGGTGCGCCACCTCATGGGTCTGTGCGCGGGCCGTGGGGGCCTCCATGGCCCGTTCGACGAGGACGGGTGTCCCGTCGAGGGGCAGGAGGAGGGCGGTGACGGCGAAGTGGCCCTGGTGGTTGAGGCCGCAGTGGTAGTGGATGTCCTCGGGGGCCGTCACGAGCAGCAGGTCCAGCCCGTCGCGCGCCATCGCCTCCCGCGTACCGGCCAGCCGCCGGGCGTATTCCTCTGGTGGGAAGCCGGGTTCGGGCAGGTCGTGGGGCGCGTCGGGCTGCCGGGGCGGTGGGGGAGGGAGATGCGGCATACGTCCAGTCTGCCCCGGGTGGTGCCCTGCCTCTCACCGGATCTGACGGGAAGTGAACGCCCGCGGGCCGTCGTCCGTATCTTCCGGCAACCGTGCCCCACGGGGGCATGGGCCGACGAAGTGAGGAGCGCCCATGACCGACGCCGGTAACCCGCAGCTCCAGGCCCTGCCGGAAGGTGATGCCCAACTGTCGCTGGTGGTCCGCCTCCAGTGGGAGGACGTCGCCGCCCTCGGCCAGGAGGCCACCCGGCTCGCCGCCCGGTTCAAACGCCCGGTGACGCTGGACGAGGCGGCGTCCCACCGGCTGCGGATCCGGCCGCCGGCCCCGCCCGTCAAGACCGTGCCCCAGGAACGGACGCCCCCCGCGGTCACCTCCACCACGGTGTCCCCGCTGCCCGCCCGCTCCCCACAGGAACAGGCCCGGCAGGCGATCGAGCGGATCAACGGCACGGCCGGACACGAGACGGCGTAGGAGGGGCACCGGCCGGGCGCGGAGGCCCGCGGCCGGCTGCCCGACCCGCCGTCAGCAGTGCCGGTCGACATGCCCCTTGGTGCCGGCCGGCCGGAGGTCCCGGTCGCGCAGGGTGACGGAGAGCCTCGGGCCCCAGGTGCGGCAGGCGTCGGCGAAGTCCTTCTCGCGGTACTCGATGACGAAGATCCGGTCGTCGTAGGCGTCCGCGAAATCGCCGCACTCCTTGTAGCGGGCGCATTCCTCGACGACGGCGAAGTCGAAGCCGAGGGACCGGCGGCGGGGCAGCAGGTCGGCGGTGTTCTTCTGGGCGACGGCCAGACCCCGCTGGTGGGCGCGGCGGACCAGCAGCCGGGCGAAGGCCGCCGCGTCCCCGGCGGTGAGCCGGCCGTCCGAGCGCTCGTAGGAATCGAGGTTGTCCGGTTCCACCGCCTCGTAACCCGCCGTGGCGCAGCCGTCGATCCACGGGCCGACGATGTCCATGAGTGCCGTGCGCTTGGCGGCCGTGGAGATGTCCAGCAGCGGCTCGTCCCAGTCCTCGTCGACGACGGGCCTGCCGTCCGCGTCACGGAGCAGCAGGTCGGGGTGGCGCCGCTGCCAGCTGCCAGTCTCGTCCGGCTGGGCCTGGAAGGCGTTGACGTAACAGACGTTGTAGCGGCCGGGGGCGGGCTTCGCCGTGCGGTCGCGGGAGACCGCACGGACGCCGCGGGGCGGCGGATAGGGGCCGCCGAGCTGGTAGTCGAACTCCGCGTCCGCGGCCGGCGGCCGCACCGCGCGGGGCGTCGCCGCGCCGGTGTCCTGTGGGCCGCGGCC
This sequence comes from Streptomyces sp. NPDC107765, assembly GCF_055657085.1. NCBI lineage: Bacteria > Bacillati > Actinomycetota > Actinomycetes > Kitasatosporales > Streptomycetaceae > Streptomyces > Streptomyces sp. NPDC107765. The sequence continues at coordinate 180,612 of NZ_JBVKBL010000006.1, forward strand.
GGGGGAGCATGCCGCGCCGAACGGCAGCAGCAGGGACAGCGCCAGGAGCAGGGCGCGGGTGGGGCGGGAAGGGTGAAGCTGCACGAAGTGGATCTTAGGTGCGAAGGCGATGTTCCTTGCCGCCGCGCTGCGTTCGGTGACCAACAGCACAGGTACTGACCAGTAGCGTTACCGGTCCGCGGGCCTAGAGTGAGGGCCCGATGGCGCCGCCGGACAGCCGGCGGCGGCCCGCACCCCTCTTTATCCGACCAGGGAGACTGCATGCGCTCTCCGAAGGACTTCTTCCGCCCACTGGCCGTCGGTGCACCGGCACCGGTGCGCGAAGTACCCTTCCGGCCGTCCCGGATGATCCACTTCTTCGATCCGGGCAACGAGAAGATGGCCGCCAAGGTGCCGGACATCGCGCCGACCGTGGACGTACTGCTCGGCAATCTGGAGGACGCCGTCGCCGCCGACCGCAAGGAGGCGGCCCGGTCCGGCCTGGTGAAGATCGCCAAGGCGACGGACCTCGGCGACACCCAGCTCTGGACCCGGATCAACAGCCTGGACTCGCCCTGGGCGCTGGACGACCTCCTGACGCTGGTCACCGAGATCGGCGACAAGCTGGACGTCATCATGGTGCCGAAGGTGGAGGGCGCCGAGGACATCCACTACGTCGACCGGCTGCTCGCCCAGCTGGAGGCGAAGGCCGGGATCGAGCGGCCGATCCTGGTGCACGCCATCCTGGAGACCGCCACCGGCGTCGCCAACGTCGAGGAGATCGCCGGCGCCAGCCCCCGTATGCAGGGCATTTCGCTCGGCCCGGCCGACCTGGCCGCCAGCCGCCGGATGAAGACCACCCGGGTGGGCGGCGGCCACCCCGGATACCTCGTACGGGAGGACCCGCACGGGGCGGACGGCAGCGCGCCGCGGGCCACCTTCCAGCAGGACCTGTGGCACTACACCCTCGCGCGGATGGTCGACGCCTGCGCCGCGCACGGCATCCTGCCGTACTACGGGCCGTTCGGTGACATCAAGGACACCACCGCCTGCGAGGACCAGTTCCGCAACGCCTTCCTGCTCGGCTGCGTCGGTGCCTGGAGCCTGCACCCGGTGCAGATCGCCATCGCCAAGCGGGTGTTCTCCCCGTCGCCCGCCGACGTCGCCTGGGCCCGCAGGGTCATCGACGCCATGGGTGACGGCACCGGAGCGGTGATGATCGACGGCAAGATGCAGGACGACGCCACCTACAAGCAGTGCCAGGTCGTCGCCCAGCTCGCCGACGCCCTCGCCGCCCGCGACCCCGAGCTGCGCGACGCCTACGCCGCGGCAGAGTCCCGGCAGAACAAGGAGTAAGTCCGTGTCCGACGCGATCCTGCGGCCGCGCCGCTCCGTGCTCTACATGCCGGGCGCCAACGAACGCGCCCTGGAGAAGGCCAAGTCGCTCCCCGCCGACGCCCTCATCCTGGACCTGGAGGACGCGGTCGCCCCCGACGCGAAGACCGACGCCCGCAAGCGGGTCGCGGCCGCCGCGGCCTCGGGCGAGTACGGCTACCGCGAGGTGACGATCCGGGTCAACGGACCGGGCACCGAATGGCACGCCGACGACCTGCGGGCCGCCGCCGAGGCCGGCCCGGACGCGGTCGTCGTCCCCAAGGTCGAGTCCGCGGCGACCGTGCGGGAGGTCGAGCGCGCACTGGAGGCGGCCGGCGCCCCGGACCGTACGGCCATCTGGGCGATGGTCGAGACCCCGCGCGCGATGCTGGACGCCCGTGCGGTGGCGGCCGCCAGCGAACGGCTCACCGTACTGGTCATGGGCACCAACGACCTGGCCAAGGAACTGCACGCCGAGCACGTCCCCGGCCGGGCCCCGCTGCTGACCGGGCTGTCGCTGGCGCTGCTGGCCGCCCGGGAGTCCGGCAAGGTGATCCTGGACGGGGTCTACAACGACGTGAAGGACGCCGCCGGGTTCGAAGCGGAGTGCGTCCAGGGGCGGCAGTTCGGCTTCGACGGGAAGACCCTGATCCACCCCTCGCAGCTGGAGCCGTGCAACCGGGTCTTCGCCCCCTCGGCCGAGCAGATCGACCGCTCCCGGAAGATCATCGACGCCTTCGAGGAGGCCACCCGCGAGGGGCGCGGCGTGGTCACCGTCGACGGCCGGCTGATCGAGAACCTGCACGTCGAGGACGCCCGCCGGATCCTGGCCCTCGCCGAGGCGGTCGCCGGCCGCGACTGACCGGCACCGGCCGGGACGTACGTCGAGCGCCCGCCCGTGGACGGCCGAAAGCGGCCCCACGCGGCGGGCGTCGGCGCTCGGGCACCTCCCCGGCGGCCCACGGGGCGGCCGCCCGTCAGAGCACCGGTGCGCGGCGCGACCGGCCCAGCCGCAGCCGGCCCCGGAGCTTGTCCACCAGCGGATACCTCTCCCGCTGCTCACGGGACTGCCGGTCCAGCTCCTCCACCAGCCGCTGGGACCGCTTCTCCACGTCGAGCTCGTCCAGGATGCGGTCGATCTCGGCCAGCAGCGCACCGTGCAACTGCCACTGCCGCGGATGCTCCTGCACCTCGTCGAGCAGCAGATGCGCCACCGTCTCGCGGCTCTCCCGGCTGGCGGCCAGCTCCTTGACCAATCGGTCCTCCGCCTGGTCCGCGTTCGCGCTGACCTGCGTCGTGATCAGCACGGCGAAGCTGTCCACCGCCCGGGCCATGTGCCGGAACAGCTCGCTCAGGGAAGCACCGATCCGCGACGAGAACAGCGACTCCTCGGTCCGGGCCTTGGCCAGGTCGGTCAGCGTCCGGCAGACCGTGCGCAGCACCACCGCGGAGATCTCCAGGGTGTCCAGACCGGTCCGCAGCACCACCCGGGAGAGCAGCCCCTCCTTGACCCGGGGATTGAGCCGCAGACTGTCCTCGGCCTGCCGCAGCGCCGCGTCCACCTGCACGATGTCGTGGTCCAGCCGCCGCGCCTCGTGCAGCCGGGCGGCGGCCTCCGCGACCGGCGTATGGCCCACCACCTCGTCGCTGAGGCTCAGCAGCAGCACCCGCATCCGGCCGGCCAGCCCCTCGATCGCCTCACTGGCGGGGTGCACCAGCACCGGCGGCACGAACAGCACGTTGAACAGCAGCCCGACCACCGCCCCGATCAGCGTCTCCAGCACCCGGTCCCAGGCCGTCGCCGCCACCCGCGTCGTCGTCACGCCCAGTACCAGCATCGCGCTGATCGCCACTTCGGGGACGAACTCGCCGGCCTTCACGAACCGGCCGATCACCAGCGAGGCCAGGATGATCAGCCCCAGGCTCCACCAGGTCAGCCCCACCAGCGAGCTGAAACCGATGGCGATGACCACCCCGACCACCACCGAGTTCACCCGGCGCATGCTGGTGGTCAGCGTGGTGTAGAGGGTGACCTGGACGACGAGGAGGGCCGTCAGGGGTGCGGTCAGCGGCGCCGGTTCGCTGCTGACCATCAGCGCGACGACGTACGAGATCACGGCGGCGATGGTCGAGCGGAGCGTCTGCGCGACCACGGGCTCGCTGTGCCGCCGGACGAGATCCAACAGCGGATCGGTTACTTCACGCACTCTTCTCCCCCTTCCCGCTTTCCGCACCGAGAGCAACATGCACGGCCGCCCTACCCGCATTCGGCCCCCTGCGGTCGTCCGGCCGGCCGTCGCCACCGATGATCGTCCGGAGAGGACGGACCGGCCCGGTCAGGGACGGCGGCGCACGGGAGTGGTGCGATGAGCGGCGACGACGCGGACCAGGAGGCGCGACCGCGCGCCCCGCACGACGGTCACGGCGGCCCCGCCGACGGGCCCGGCGGCCTCGTCCGGCGGCACTTCCTCGGGGCCGCGGCGGCCGGCGCCGCCGCTCTCGCCCTCCCCACGGCCACCGGCTGCGACACCGCCTCCGACAAGACCCCCGGCCCGGCCCCCGGCACCGGCCCCGACGACCTCGCCGCGGAACGGGCCCGGGCCGGCAACCCCGACTGGCGGCTCCACACGCCCGGCCCGCCGGAGGCCGTCGAGGGCTACACCGACACCGTCAGCGTCCGGCCGGGCGAGGAATTCGGCCTGTACGTCTCCACCACCGCGCCCGGCTTCCGGGTCTCGGCCTACCGCGTCGGCTGGTACGGCGGCGCCCAGGCCCGGCTCGTCTGGCGCTCCCCGAGGATCGCCGGACAGCACCAGCGCCGCCCGCGGCTGCTGCCCGGCACCCGGACCGTCCGCGCGGACTGGCGGCGCACCCTCGCCGTGCGCACCACCGGCTGGCCACCGGGCGCGTATCTGCTCCGGCTGGACGCGGACCACGGGCACCAGCGGTACGTGCCGCTGGTGGTCCGCTCCGCGACCGCCGCCGGCCGGACCGTGCTGATGCACGCCGTGACGACCTGGCAGGCGTACAACCGCTGGGGTGGCCACAGCCTCTACGCCGGCCAGGACGGCGCCTACCGAACACGGTCGCTGGCCGTCAGCTTCGACCGGCCCTACGACGCGAACGGCGCCGAGAAGTTCCTGGTCCACGAGCGTGCCGCGGTCGTCCTCGCCGAACGGCTCGGCCTGCCGCTGGCCTACACCACGTCCGTGGACGTCCACCGCTCCCCGTCGGAGCTGCGGGGCGCCACCGCCGTCCTCTCGCTCGGCCACGACGAGTACTGGACGCCGCAGCAGCGCGCGCATGTCACCCGGGCCCGCGACACCGGCGCCAACCTCGCCTTCCTCGGCGCCAACGCCTGCTTCCGCCGGGTCCGGCTGGACCCCGGCCCCTCCGGCGCGCTGCGCACCGTGACCTGCTACAAGACCGCCTACCGGGACGACCCGTCCTTCGCGGCCCACCACGAGCCGCCCACCCACGACTTCCGCCTGCCACCCGCCGCCGACCCCGAGTCGTCCCTCACCGGCGTCTTCTACGAGGGCTACCCCACCGACGCCCCCTACGTCGTCCACCAGCCGGACCACTGGCTCTTCGCGGGGACCGGAGCCGGCCGCGGGGCGTCGTTCGACCACCTCGTAGGGGTGGAGTACGACCGGGTCACCCCCGAAGCGCCCACTCCGGAGAAGCTGGAGATCATCGCCCACTCACCGCTGGTCTGCGCGGGCCGCAGCAGCCACGCGGACTCCGCGTACTACACCGTGGCGAGCGGCGCCGGGGTCTTCGCCACCGGCACGATGCGCTGGGTCGAGGCGCTGATGGCCGGCACCGGCGACGACGGCCGCGACCACGGGATGGACACCCGGACCAGGGCGTTCGTCACCCGAACCACCGAGAACCTGCTCCGCGCCTTCGCCTCGGGGCCGACCGCCCGGACCAGGCCCGCACCGCGGAACAACGTGGCCGCGGTGTACGGCGCCTGACGGGCCGGGGCGCGCCGGGCTCGCTCAGTCCTCGGCGCGCTGGGTGACCGGCGCCCCGGTGCGGTCGCCGAGGAACTCGTACCACCGGCGCTGCAGACAGACGTACCGGGCGTCGGCCTCGACCAGGCTGAGGAAGGCCGTGACGGTCTCGGCCAGCCGCTGCTGCAACCCGGAGTCGGCCAACTGCCCGTCGTCGGTGAAGCCTTGGTGTGCGGCGGCGAGACTGAACATGTCCGGATAGACCCTGGTGCCGAGGTGCTCCAGCGGCACCCGCAGCGCCCACAGCCCCCGGTTGCCGCCGACCAGCGAGGGAGAGGCGGAGACCAGCAGGGCGTGCTTGGTCTTGAACGGCTGCGGCCGGACCCGTGAGACCCAGTCGATCGCGTTCTTCACCACGCCCGGCACGGAGGCGTTGTACTCGGGCGAGGCGATGACGAAGGCGTCGGACCGCTCGATCCGGTCCCGCAGCGCCAGCGCACCGGCCGGCAGTCCCTCCGCCACCTCCAGGTCCCCGTCGTACAGCGGCATGCCGAAGTCCCGCATCCCCGCGAGGTCGACCGTGGCGCCGGCCTCGGTCATCATCCGGGCCACCAGGGCGGCCAGCCGGGCGTTGGCCGACGCGGCCCGCAGCGAAGCACCGAGGACCAGTACGCGCAGCGGACCGGGGTGGGCGTCGGCGGGCAGGGCCATGGTGTTCGTCCTTTCCGCACCCGGGTCGGGTCGCCCGGTGCGGGGGCAGCGTATCCGCGGCACGACCGGAAACCCGGCATCCACCGGGCCCGCCGTGCCACGTCACCGTGACGAGGAGTTGCTGCGGGCCCGCCGGCGGGCCATCCGGCGCCGCTCGGCGCGCCGCTCCTCCTCGTCCATGCCGCCCCAGACGCCGTTGTCCTGTCCGGAGGCGAGGGCCCAGTCCCGGCACTCGGCGATCACCGGGCACTGCCGGCAGACGGCCTTGGCCTCCTGGATCTGCAACAGCGAGGGACCGGTGCTGCCGACCGGGAAGAAGAGTTCCGGGTCCTCGTCCCGACACCGGGCACGATGACGCCAGTCCATGGGAGTACCTCCGTTCCGCGCCACGGGCGCGGTCGATGTCCGCTGCGGGGGCGGGCGGGCCTGGCCGCACACCGGTCGGCAAGTTCCGCACCGGGACGCCCCGTTGTGGTCGGGTGCCCCGTCCCGCCCCGGCAATGCGCCGGAACTCAGCGGACCACCCAGCCCCGGTCGCGCAGCGCCTCGGTGAGCGGGCGCGCCACGTCCGGGGCCACCCACAACTCGACCGCGCCGTCCGTCGCGTCCGGGACCGCCGGGGCATCCGGCAGCACCATGCCTTCGAGGTCCACCCGGGCCTCGGCCACCTCGCCGAGCAGCCGCTCCAGCTGCCGCTGCGGACCACCGACGGTTATCGAGAGCACCCGGTGCCGGCCCGGGCCGGTCGGCCCGTGCGGGGCGGCGATCCGTGCCCGTCCCGCGCTGCCCCGCCGCAGTACCCCGGTCAGTTCCGCCAGGGCGGCGGGGTGCTGTTCCGGAACGTCCTCGGTCAGCCGGGCGAGTGCCCCGGCCGCCGTGGTCAGGTCCCGGCCCAGCTCGGCCAGCAGCGGGCCGAGGGCGGCCGCGTTCGCCGCGAGGATGTCCGTCCACAGTCCGGCGTCGCCGGCCGCGGTCCGGGTGACGTCCCGCATGCCGCGGCCGGCCAGCCGCACCGCGTACTCCTCGCCGTCCACCAGCCGGGCGGCGGTGAGGCTCGCCATCAGGTGCGGCAGATGGGACACCAGCGCCACGGCCCGGTCGTGGTCGGCCGGCGGCAGCAGGACCGGCACCGCACCGCACAACGACACCAGCTCCAGCACCCGGTTCAGCGCGCTCTCCCGGGACTCCGGGGTCGGCGTCAGTATCCAGTGGCGGTCCTGGAAGAGATCGGCGCGGGCCGCCAGCGGACCCGAGCGCTCCCCTCCGGCCATCGGATGCCCGCCGACCAGACCGCTGGTGTCACAGCCGAGGGCCAGGCACTCGGCGTGCACCAGCGCCTTCACGCTCGCCACGTCCGTGTAGACCTGGGCCAGTTCGGCCTTCTGGTGGTCCGCGATGGTCCGGGCGACCTCCGACGGGGGGACCGCGATGACCGCGACGTCCACCGGGCCCGGCGGGGGACCGGGGACGCCCGCCCCGAGCGCGGCGGCGATCCGCACGCTGTCCGGGTCGCGGTCGATCAGATGGGTGGTCACGCCCCGGCCGGTCAGTGCCAGGGCGATGGACGTACCGATGAGACCCGTGCCGACGACGCAAGCGGTATGCAAGAGAACGCTCCTGGGCCGTGAAGGGGGAAGGCGGACGCGTCCGGGCCCGCCCGGCAGGGGAACGGGCGGGCCCGGAGGGTCCTGGGCAGGTACTACCGGTCGGCCGGTGCCTGGGCCGGGGCGGCCTGCTCCGCCGCCTCGGCCGGCCTGCCGAACAACCGCCGCACCAGCGCCGGATTGGTCAGCATCACCGCGTTGCCGATCAGGATCAGGGCGACACCCACCAGGTCCCGCACCGTCCAGTGGAAGCTCTCGAACACCGTGGACAGCAACAGCGCCACGATCGGGAAGAGCACCATGGCGTACGCGGCGCGCTCACCGCCGATCCTGCCGAGCAGCGTGAGGTACGCGCCGAAGCCGACCACGGAGCCGAACACGGCCAGATAGACCAGCGAACCGGTGTACTTCAAAGACGGGTCGAAGGCCGCCCCGTCACCGAAGACCAGCGCGAACGGGGCCGTGAGCAGCGCCCCGTAGGCCATCGCGAAACCGGTGCCCTGCACCACCGGAATGCCCGCTGCCTGGGTCTTGCCGGAGACGACGTTGCCCAGACAGAAGACCAGGGTGCCGAGGGCGGAGAGCAGGATGCCCTGACCCGACCCGGACGACAGCCCGAAGTTCTGGAACTCCGGCCAGAACACGGTGACGATCCCCAGCAGCCCGACCGCCCCGCCGACCAGCATCTTCGCGGTGATCGTCCGCCGGAAGAAGACGCGGGCGAAGACCATGTTCACCAGCAGCGACATCGCGAAGATGATCGAGACGAGGCCGGTGGTCAGATGCTGTTCGGCGAAGTAGAAGCAGACGAAGTTGGTGGAGAACATCAGCCCGCCCATCAGGACGAACTGCCCGTGCACCCGCAGGGGATAGCGCAGCGGCAGCCCCCGCAGCCGGGCCCAGGCGAGCAGGATCACCGCGGCCAGCGCGAACCGGTAGGCGACGGACACCGTGGGGTGCACATCGCCCAGCTGGCCCTTGATGGCCAGCCAGGTCGAGCCCCAGATCAGCACCGTCACCACATAGAGAACGGCGTTCACAGGCAGCTCCGTTCCAGCAGACCCACCAGCCGGCGGGCCCCTTCGGCGACCTGTTGGGGGGTCAGATAGCTGAGCGAGAGCCGGATGTGGCACCGGCCCCCCTCGTCGTCCGGGTAGAAGTAGTTCATCGGTGTCCAGATCACTCCGTGCTCGCGGGCGGACTCTTCCAGCAGCGCATTGTCCGCCGGCACGGGGAGGGTGAGGGTCAGGAAGAACCCTCCGTCCGGCACGTTCCAGCCGATGCCGGCCGCCTCCCGCCGCTCGGGTGGCAGCAGCCGTTCCAGACTCTCCAGCAGAACCGCCAGGTTCTCCTGGTAGAAGTCGGCGGCCGGCTTGTTGGCCTCGCGCAGCCGGAAGTCATGGGTGAGCAGCATCCCCCCGATGACCGCCTGGCTGAGCGCCGGGGTGTTCACCGTCACCATGCCCTTGATCTTGGACAGTTCGTCCGCCAGCAGGGTGCGGCGGCCGTCCGCGGCCTCGACCTCCTGGTCGGCGACGACATAGCCGACCCGGGCCCCCGGGAAGCAGGTCTTGGCGAACGAACCGAGGTAGACCACCCGCCGCCGCTCGTCCAGCGCCTTGAGTGTGGGCAGCCCGCTGCCGGTACGGGTGAAGAACCCGTAGGGGTTGTCCTCCAGGAGGAGCAGGTCCTCCTCCTCGGCCAGCTCCAGCAGCCGCCGGCGGGCCTCGACCGGCATACAGGTCCCGGTCGGATTGGCGAAGTCCGGCACGACGTAGAACGCCCGTGGGCGCTTCCCGGCCGCCCGGAGTTCGGCGACCGTACGGCGCAGCACCTCCGGGTCCGTCCCGCGCGGGCCCTCCGGCACGTGCGCGACGGACAGGTCCAGCAGCCGGGCCGCCCCGGTGATCCCGACGTAGCACGGGGACGGCACCAGCAGCACGTCCGACGGCTCGGCGAACAGCGCCCGCAGGACCAGGAACATGCCCTCCTGGCAGCCGACGGTCACCACCAGCGACTCGGGTGCCGCCTCGATGCCCTCGTCGTTGCGCAGCGCCCGGGCCACCAGTTCGTGGATCTGGCCGTTGGTGCGCCCGTACTGGAACAGCAGCGTGCGGACCTCGTCCGGGGTGCGGCCCAGGTCTTCCACGAGGTGGCGCTGGTAGGCCGCGAGGTACTCACCGATCCGCTCGACCTCGAAGAGCCCTTCGTACGGGCGTCCCGGGCCGAAGGAGATCGCCTCCGGATAGCGGGAGGTGACCTCGTTGAGGAAATTCATCACCTCCATCAGGGGGTCGCCGAGCGAGCCGTGCAGCTCGCCGGCCGGAAGTACGGTGGGGGTGGAGCCGTTGGTCACCGGGGGTCCTCCCAGAGGACGGGGCAGAAGTCCGGGTCGGTGTAGTCGGGGTTGCCGTGCGCGTCCGTGCGCACCAGCACGTCATTGTTGTAGACGACGAGGTCGCCGGAGGACAGCTCGTAGGGCCGCCACTGGTTGGTGCGGTCCTGGAGGTGCAGCGAAATGGCGCGCCGCGGACGGTCGCTGACGTTGTACCCACTGCCGTGGTAGGTGCGGCAGTGGTGGAAACTGATGTGGCCCTTGGGGATGTTCACCGGGACCTTGACCACTTCGGAGTTGTTGAACGCGGCGTTCTCCGCGAGCATGTCCTCCAGCTCCGACCGGTCCCGCTCGGCGAAGTGCCGGCTGGTGGTGTCGTCCCCGCCGGTCTCCTTCCAGCGATGGCTGCCGTCGACCATCGTGATGGTGCCCATCTCCTCGCCACAGTCGTGGAACGGGATGAACGCGGTCAGCATCTCGTCGGAGGAGCAGGTCTGCCAGTAGTGCCGGTCGAAGTGCCAGGGCACGATGTTGCGCTCGTCGTCCGCGCGCTGCGGCTTGTGGATCAGGGTGCTGTTCCACAGGCGTATCTGGCTGGTCTCCGCTATCCGCGCGGCGACCGCGGCGATGAGCGGCTTGGACAGGATGCTCCGGATCGTGTCGTCCTCGTAGAAGATGTAGTCGTTGTGCCGGTGCACATCGCCCTTCTCCGGCTCCCAGTACGCCAGCCGCGGCGGCCGGACCGGGAGGGTCCGGTCCCGGTGGCCGCCGTAGAAGCGGTCGGCCGCGGCATTGAGCGTGTCGACCTCGTCGTCGGTCAGCAGCTTCTTCGACAGATACCAGCCGTGCTCCTGGTAGAACTGCACCTCGTCATCGGTCGGCAGCAGCGCCTCTTCGGCGGCGGTCAGCGGGCGCGGGGCGTCATTGCGAGTCATGCCATATCCCTGTCGTTGGTGAGGAGGGGCTGGGAAAGGGGGCCGGGGGAGAGGTGGGGCAGTCCGGCGGCGGGTGCCGCCGCGGCGGGGGAGAGGTGCAGCAGGTCCGGGGCGATCGCGTCGAGGACGGGGCGGCCGGTCAGGGCCATCGCCTCCTCCAGCTCCGCGCGGAGGGTGGCCAGCACCCGTTCGGCGCCGGCCGCCCCGCCGACGGCCAGGCCCCACAGGACCGGGCGGCCGACCAGCACCGCACGGGCCCCCAGCGCCAGCGCCTTGAGCACGTCCGTGCCGCGCCGGATGCCGCCGTCGACCAGCACCTCACAGGTCTCCGGTACGGCCGCGACGACCTCCGGCAGGGCGTCCAGCGCCGCGATCGCACCGTCGAGCTGCCGGCCGCCGTGGGTGGAGACGATCAGGCCCTCGACGCCCAACTCGGCCGCCCGCCGCGCGTCCTGTCCGGTCAGTACGCCCTTGAGGACCAGCGGCAGGCTGGTCAGTGAGCGCAGCCACGCCAGGTCCTGCCAGGTGAACGCGGCGTCGTGGTGCCGGGCGGCGTGCTCGGCCAGGGTGGAGCTGCCGGCCCGGCTGCCGTGCAGACCACCGGCCTGGCCGTCGTCGAGGTTCACCGGCCGGAGGTGCGGGGGAAGGCTGAAACCGTTGCGCAGGTCGCGCTCCCGGCGCGCCATCCGCGGCGCGTCGACGGTGATCACCAGCGCCCGGTAGCCGGCCGCCTCGGCCCGGCGCACCAGCGACTCGGTCACCGTGCGCTCGCGCAGCACGTACAGCTGCAGCCAGAGCGGTCCGGACGCCGCCCGGGCGGTCTCCTCGATCGTCCGGCTGGCGAAGGTGCTGGTCACGGTGAGCGCGCCGACCGCACCGGCGGCCCGTACGGTCGCCGTCTCGCCCTCCGCGTCGACCAGGCGGTGGTACGCCATCGGCGCGACACCGACGGGGAAGGACACCGGGGAGCCGAGCAGGGTGGTGCCGGTCTCGCAGTGGGAGACGTCGACCAGGGTCCGCGGGCGCAGCCGGTAGCGGTCGTACGCCGCCCGCTCGCCGCGCAGCGTCACCTCGTCCCCGCTGCCGCCGGCGATGAAGTCGTACACCGCCCGGTCCAGCCGGGCGCGGGCCGCCGCTTCGTAGTCCTCCGGCGACAGCAGCACCTCCCCGGCGTCGGCCCCGGATTCCCGGCCGGCCCGCGCGGTCATACGCCGGCCTTCGCGGGCGCGCCGGCGGGGACCGCGTCGCCGCGGGGGTCGTCGGCCTCGTCGGTGCGTGCCCGCTCGCGCTCCACGGCCTCGTACAGCGCCTTGATGTTGCCGCTGCCGAAGGTCCGGGCGTCGAGCCGCTGGATCAGCTCGAAGAACACCGTGCGGCGGGCGTAGGGGGACCGGGTGAAGACCTGGACCAGCTGTCCCCACTCGTCCCGGTCGGCGAGCAGACCGAGGTCCTGGAGCACCGCCGGGTCGATGCCCACCTCGATGCCGCGCTCGGCGAGCGAGGCGTAGTAGCCGGCCGGGGTGGAGAGCAACTCCACGCCCGAGAGCCGGAGTTCACGGGCGGCGTGCACGATGTCGTCGGTGCTGTAGGCGACGTGCTGGACGCCCGGGCCGTTGAACCCGTCGAGGAAGTCGTTGAGCTGTCCGCGGCCGCCGACCGGGTCGGGCTCGACCATGGTGAAGGTGATGCCCCGGGTCTCGTCCTGGACGACCTTGGAGGCCATCGCCTGGCCGCCGACCACGATGTACTCGTCGTAGGTGTGCTTCAGGCCCAGCGCCCGCTGGTAGAAGTCGACCATGGTGTCCAGCGAGCCGGCCCGCAGGCAGAGGGCCAGGTGGTCGACCGAGCGGAGCAGGGCGGGGCCGGACGCCTCGGCAGCCTCCGCCACCGGCCGGTACCGCCCCGGCAGGAAGTGGGCCGTCGCCTCGTCGTCGCCGTCGCGCTGGACGAAGCTGTGGACCAGGTCGTTGGTCGCGGCGACGGTGGCGCGGACCACCCGCACCCCGTCGTCCTCGAACGTCTCCGGCCCGGCCACCGGCTCGGCCCCGGCGGCCAGCGCCTGCTCGAAGTCCGCGACGGCATCCGTGGACCGCAGGGCCACGTCCCGTACGCCGTCGCCGTGCCGGTGGACGAAGCGGGCGGCCCGGTGGTCCGCGTGCAGGGCGGAGGTCAGCACCAGGCGGACGCCGCCGTGCGCCAGGACCAGCGACCGGGCGCCGGCGAGACCGGTGAGCGGCCCCGCCTCGGCCACCACCCGGAAGCCGTAGGTCCCGCAGTAGTAGTGGGAAGCCTGATTGACGTCCCCCACATAGAACTCAACGTGGTCGATGGAGTGGGCGGTCACAGTTGATCCAATCTGTTGCTCGGGAGGTGGGGAGCAGCCGCAGCCGGCGCACCGCGGCTCGGCGCGGCGCCGGAAGCGTGCGGCGACGGAGCAGGGGGCAAGGGGGGAGCGGCGCTACCGGAGGGGACCGGAGGCCTCGGCAAGTGAGCGGAAGATGGCGGCGGTTGAGGTGGCGCCGGGGTCCTGGTGGCCGATGCTGCGCAGCCCCAGGTACGCCGCCCGGCCCTTCCGGGCCTGCAGCGGAACGGTCTCCCGCATCCCGGCCTCGGCGGCCTCGGCCGCGGCGTGCGCCGCCGTGCCGAAGGCGGCGCCGGACTCCGCGGCGGCCCGGAAGGCGCCGACCGCGGGGGCGTATGCGTCGATCATGGTCTTGTCGCCGGGCACGGCCGCACCCAGCTGCTGGATCTTCGCCAGCGCCGCGGTGAGCCCGGCCGCGAACCGCCGGGCGTCGACCTCGGGGGAGGAGCCGAGCGCCTCGCCGAGGGCCCGGAACGCGCCGCCGAACAGCGGTCCGGACGCGCCACCGACGACCGAGACCAGGCAGTTCCCGGCCCGGAGGAGGATCTCGCCGGGTGCGTCGGTGCCGTCCGGCGCCGCGAGGGGTGCGGACGGCACGGGCCCGGAGCGGGCCAGGCCGGCCTGTACCGCGGTGAACCCCCGGGCCATGTTCGCCCCGTGGTCACCGTCGCCGATGGCGGAGTCCAGACGGGTGAGCAGGTCCCGGTCCCGGTGCATCGCCGAGGCGACGTGCTGCATCCAGCCGAGGGCGAGCGCCGAGTCCACCGCTACTCCTCCGGTTCTGCCGATCATCCTGCACCGGCGGGGTCGTACCGTCCGGCTCGTCGGGTGGTCGCCCGCAGGAGCGTCCGGGCCGCCCGGCCACCGCGGCGGAGTCCTCGTCGACGCGCGGAACCCCGGCCACGGCACCGGCGTCACCGGCCCGGACCGACTTAAGTTGTCGCTCTTCTCCGCAGGCTTCCGCATGGCAGGCGCTCCTTCGTTCCCCCGGTGCCCGCGACCTTGAGGGCGAGTCGGATAACTAACGCTTTACCGAAAGCTGTTCGGCATTGCCGAATGGCCATAGGAAGCAAAACGCAGCGACCCCGGCCCCGTCAAGGGCTTGGGCGCATTGGCAACGCAGGCAACACAATCGCCGGGCAACCGGCCCCTGAGCACTGCGGGTTGATGAACCCGTGATGAAGTCGCGGGGTCCGCGGCGCCCGTCAACCGGCGGCGCGCAGCCCGGCGTTGCGCGGCGCTCCGAGATCACGCGACAGGCTTCGGGCCACCTCGCGGACCGCGATCGCACACTCCTGGCGAACGGTTTCGGCCAACAATCGCTCGACCGGTCCCACCAGCCCGAGCGCGCCCACCACCTCGCCGCTGCGGTCGAACACCGGCGCCGCGATCCCGGCGTCGCCGAGCGTCAACTCGCCTTCTTCCAGCGCGTATCCGGTCTCCCGGGCCCGGTCCAGCTGGGTCGCCAGCCGGTCCGGATCGTCGATGCTGGCCCCGGTGACCCGGGCCAGCTCGCCCGCGAGCAGCTCGCCGCGCCGCTCGGCCGGCAGGAACGCGGCGATCGCCTTCCCGATCGCGCAGGCGTTCCAGGGCAGGCTGGCCCCGGTCTCCAGCACCTGCACCGACCCGCCGGGCCGGAACGCATGGTGGATGACCAGAACCTGACTACCCGTCAAAATGCCTACCCAGACGGCCGCGCCGGCCTGGTTGGCCAGCAGGTCCGCCCAGGTCACGGCGCGGGTGCGGAGCTCGTGCGAGTCCAGATAGGCATTGCCGAGGGTCACCAGGCCGGGGCCCAGCCGGTACTTCCCGGTCTCCCGGTCCTGGACGACCATGCCCTCCGACTCCAGGGTGCGCAGCAGGGCGTGGACGGTCGGCTTGGCCACCCCGATGCGGTCGGCCAGCTCGGTGACGCCCAGGCGCGGCGTCGCCGTGGCGAGCTCCCGGAGCACGTGGATCGCCCTGTGCACAGCCTGGACCATCGATCAACTCCCTGTTCGGTATTGCTGAACGGCGTTCCGCTCCGTAGAGTCCTCGTTCATGACACCGCTGGTTGGCATCGTACTTGTGTCGCACCGTGCGGAGATCGCCTTCGGCGTACGGACCCTCATCGAGCAGATGGCCGGCCCCGGAGTCGTCGTCGCCCCGGCCGGCGGTACCGATGACGGCCGGACGGGCACGAGTTACCCCCGCATCCTGCGCGCGCTGCGCACCGCCGCCACCCGCGAAGCAGGAGCGGTGGTCCTCCCCGACCTGGGCAGCTCGGTCCTCGCCACCCGCCTCGTCCTGACCGATCACCCCGGCATCCACGCCGTCCTAGCCGACGCCCCCTTCCTCGAAGGGGCCGTGGCGGCCGCCGTCACCGCGGCCGGTGGCGCCGCCCTCCCCACCGTCCTCAAAGCGGCCGAAGAAGCCCGCCACACCTCCAAGTTCTGACCGGATCCGACTGCCCTGCCGCACTCCCGGTGCTATGTCTGACCGGATCCGAGCGGTCGCGGCTCACCCCCGGAAGCTGCGGACCAGGAGTTCGGTGTTGCGGTCCGCCGGCCGGCCCGCCATCTCCTCGTGCACCCCGCCCGCCATCCCGTCGGCCAGCCCCGGGGCGTTGTACGACAGCTCGCGGTACAGGGACGCGAGGCCGACCGCGGAGAGATCGCCGAGGTCGGTCCGGTGCGGTGCCGCGGACTCGATCAGGGTGGTGAACAGCGACACCGTGCCGTCGTGGTTGTCGACCAGCTCCAGCAGCCGGGCGTGCTGCGGATAGTCCACGTGTGAGGCGGTGTTGACCTCCCAGAAGGACCGGGCCGGCGTCGGGTGGGGGTGCGGGGTGATGCGGTTGACGTGGCTGTGCCCGTTGATCCACGCCACCACGTTCGGGAACCGGTTCAGCAGCGCGATGAGCTCGGCGCCGTCGTGCCGCGGCGCGTCCGTACGGGCCGCGTCCGGGCGCCGGGTCATGCTCGGACTGTGGTGGTGGCTGAAAACCAGAACGTGGGCGTCCGTCGCGCCCGGATTATGCACCGGACGGCCGTCCGCATCGAAGTAACGGGAACTGTGCGCCGCCAACGTCCGCGCCAGCCAACCGAGTTGCTCGCTGTCCAGGGACCCTTCGAAGTGGCCGCTGCGATACGTCGTGTCGAGGCTGATGCCGAGCACGTTCTCCGCGACCGGGAACGTGTAGTACATGCGCTCGCCGTCGAGATGGTTCTCGGTGTAGCCGTGCCCGGCCGGCCCCGCCCCGGCGTGGGCCGGATCCAGGTGCGCGCGCAGATACGCCTGCGGGGTCACCATCCGTCGCCGCTCATCGGCGACCACACTCCGGGCCCCGGCGGAATTGCGCTGCAGAATCTCCTTCAGCACCACGCTCTTGGGATCGTCACCGGTGTTGAGCACCCGGGCCAGTGCGGCCACATCGGCGTCCGGGACGGAGAAGATTTTGCGGGCCCCGGTGACGTAGTCACACAGCCAGGGATCGGCCGGATTCAGGCATCCGCCCGGCAGGTCGTCGTGGTTGCCCGGCGTCGAATACCAGGGAATGCGCAGCCCGGGGCTGGTCACCGGACGGATCGCGGCGTCGAGGAATCCGGGGATCTCCGGAAGCCCGCGCCGCTTGTCCTGGTCGCGCAGGCCGGCGTCCGGATGCCAGTAGAGCGGAAGCCCGGAATTCTGGACGCCCTCGTACGACGCCGGGGCTCCGGTATTCGGCGTGATGCGGCCCCCGCTCATCAGCGTGAGGAACCACTCCAGCTCCACCATCTCGTGATTGTCGATGTTGTCGCCGGTGGACATCGCGAAGGCCGGCGCCCGCCCGGTGTGCGGCCCGCCGCGGATCGCATTGACCTGTTCCACCAGCGACACCGCACCGGCCACCGACAGCGCCTCCTGCACCCGCCAGGACCCCGGCGACCCGGCGCGCAGGAATTCGGTCCGCAGCGGGCTCTGGACATCGGCCACATGCAGATCGGTGAGCTGGACGAAACAGGCCAGCGGGGTCCCCCGGTCCCGCCGTCGGGGCCCGGCCGCGGCCAGCTCGTCCCGTACGACCAGGGGCCAGCCGGGCCCGGAGGCCATGCGCCGGTAGCCGCTCGTGCCGGTGAGCCGGGCGGTGGTCTCCAGGGTCGTGACGCCGTACGGCGCCGGACGCCCGGAGGCGGGCCGGGCCGGCGACGGCACCGGGCCGGTCCGCGCGGGGCGGGGGTCGGCGGCGGCGCTGCTGCGGCGCTGGCCGGGCAGTGCCCAGGCGGCGCCGGCGCCGGCGACCGCGGCACCGGAGGAGAGAAGGAATCGACGACGGTCGGTGGGGGTGTGCAAACCGGCCATGGGGCCCTCCGTAGACGGCGGCCGGAATGGCGGGCCACCGTGGTGTCACCAAACGGAACATCTCGTTCCGAAGAGTGCGCGGGATGCGTGGCCGGAAGTTGAACGGGCCCGGAACGCGGAACACCCATCGCCCGTCGATTCGGGGACGCAAAAATACCCCGCGACGCATTTGACGTCCGGGGTATTTCTCTGCGTATATTGAGGGCTTCTGTGTCTTGGTTGCACAAGACCACTACCCAATGTTCCAAAGCAAACTGTACTTGAGCGGAGTCGAATTGTCAAACGAGGAATTGCGGCAGGAGCAGGAATTCATCGACCTGCTCTACGAGCGCCTCGCGGAAATGCGCGCGGAAGCCGCGACCGCGGTACGAAAGGCCCTGGCGCTCGCGGGGAACAACGCCCAGGCGCGGCTGGAGCGCGATGTCGCGGTGGCCGAGCAGTCCGGCGTGCTGGCCGCCGTCGACGCCGGGGAGTCCGGGCTCTGCTTCGGCCGGCTGGCCTTCCGCGACGGCCGCGACCACCACATCGGCCGGATCGGCATCCGCCGCGACGACGCCGACCACACCCCGCTCGTCCTCGACTGGCGCGCCGAGGTCGCCCGCCCCTTCTACCTCGCCACCGGCCACACCCCCATGGGCCTGCGGCGCAGACGCCACATCACCACCGAGGGCCGCCAGGTCACCGCCCTGCACGACGAGATCCTCGACCTCACCGACACCGTCCGCACCGGACACGAAGGTGCCGACGCGGACGCCGTGCTGCTCGCCGCCCTGGACACCGCCCGCACCGGCCGGATGCACGAGATCGTGCAGACCATCCAGGCCGACCAGGACCGCATCATCCGTGCCCCGCACCACGGCGTCCTCGTCGTCGAAGGCGGCCCCGGCACCGGCAAGACGGTCGTCGCCCTGCACCGTGCGGCCTATCTGCTCTACGCCCACCGGGAACAACTCGCCCGCCGCGCCGTGCTGATCGTCGGCCCCAACCCCGCCTTCCTGAGCTATATCGGCGAGGTGCTGCCCGCCCTCGGCGAGACCGGGGTGCTGCTGGCCACCCCCGCGGAACTCTTCCCGGGCGTCACCGCGACCGGAACCGACACGCCCCGGGCCGCCGAGGTCAAGGGCGGCGCGGCCATGGCCGAGGCGCTCGCGCGGTTCGTCCAGGAGCGGCAGACCCTGCCCGACCCGGAGATCGTCATCGAGCACGACGACGGCGAACTGCGGCTGGACGCACCGATGGCGGAGGCGGCCCGGCGCCGGGCCCGCGAGACCCGGCTGCCGCACAACCTCGCCCGCCCGCACTTCGCGTTCCGCATCATCGACGCACTCACCGCCCAACTGACCGACCGGATCGGCGCCGACCCCTACGGCGGCCCGAACCTGCTCGGTGCCGACGACATCGCCCAGCTCGGCAAGGCCATCGCCACCAGCCGCGAAGTGCACCGCGCCATCGAGGAGTTGTGGCCCGCCCTGACGCCCCGGCAACTGGTCGCGGACTTCCTCGCCGAGCCCGTCCACCTCCCCGAGGCGGACGCCGACGCGATCCGGCGGACCGGTGGGGAGTGGACGCCCGCGGACATTCCGCTGCTCGACGAGGCGGCCGAACTCCTCGGCGAGGACGACTCGGCGGCCCGCGCCGCCGCCGAGGCCGAGCGCCTGGAACAGATCTCCTACGCCCAGGGCGTGCTCGACCTCTCCTACGGCTCCCGCACCCAGGAGTTCGAGGACCGCGAGGACGAGGACTCGGAGGTGCTCGCCGCGCACGACCTGGTCGACGCGGAACGGCTCGCCGAGCGGCACGAGGAGGCCGACCACCGCAGCGCCGCCGAACGTGCCGCGGCCGACCGCACCTGGGCCTTCGGCCACATCATCGTCGACGAGGCACAGGAACTCTCCGCGATGGCCTGGCGGTTGCTGATGCGCCGCTGCCCGACCCGCTCGATGACCCTGGTCGGAGACCCGGCCCAGACCGCGGAACCAGGCGGCTGCGGTGCCTGGGAGACGATCCTCGCCCCGTACGTCGGCGACCGCTGGCAGCACACCCGGCTCGGCGTCAACTACCGCACGCCGACCGAGATCATGGAGGTCGCGGCCGAGGTGCCGCGGTCCCTGGACCCGGAGTTCGCGCCGCCCCGCTCGATCCGGTCCACCGGCGTACGGCCCTGGGCGCAGCGCACCGACGACCTGGCGGGCGCGGTGGCCGAGGCCGTCGCACGGGAGAGCCGGGCGGACGGCCGGCTCGCGGTGATCGCCCCGCGCTCCCGGCACGCGGACCTGCTGCCGCTGCTCCCGTCCGCCTCCGCCGGACCGGCCCCGGACCTGACCCGCCCGGTCGTGCTGATCGATCCGCGGCAGGCCAAGGGCCTGGAGTTCGACACCGTGCTGGTGGCGGAACCGCAGGAGCTGGGGGCCAGCGATCTGTACGTCGCGCTCACCCGGGCGACCCAGCGGCTGGGCGTGCTCCACACCGGGCCGCTGCCAGCCGGGCTCGCGGCGGCGCCGCTGGCGGAGGCCGCCGCGGCCGACCGGTGACGCCCGGCGCGGGCGGCGCGGGGCGGGGGAGCGGCGGCGGAATGCCCGCGCCGGTCCGCCGTTCCACGCCGCCCCCGAGCGCCGGTGATGCCCCGTCAGGCCCGCGGACCGGGGCATGAAGGCACCCGCCCCCGGCCAGGCACTCTGCGCCCCGCGCGCACCACCCGGCGAGCGGGCCCGTCCGAGATCACGGTCCCGTTCCGCCAAGGGGGAGTTTCGGCATGCCCGGACCGCACGGCACGCTTCCGCACCACGCCCGGCAGGGGAGGCGTCCGCGTCACGCCCTGACCCTCGTGCTCGCCGCCGCGGTCCTCGCCCTGCCGGCCGGCCCGGCCGCACTCGCCGCGCCGGGCCCCGCCGCTGTCGAGCGCCCGCCCACCGGCTCCCTGCGGCAGGCCGCCCACCAGGTCATCCCGCTGGTGAACGGAGAGCGGGCGGCGCACGGCTGTCCGCCCGTGCAGGGGAACGCGGCGCTCCAGCGGGCGGCGCAGCGCCATGCGGACGACATGGCCGCCCGCCGGTTCTTCGGCCACACCCATCCGGACGGTGCCGATCCGGGAGCCCGGATCACCGCGGCCGGCTACGCGTGGTCCGCGTACGCCGAGAACATCGCGGTGGGCCGGCCGGCCCCCGGCCGCCGTCATGAAGGACTGGATGAACAGCGCCGGCCACCGCCGTAACATCCTCCGGTGCGACCCGAAGGACATCGGCGTCGGCATCCGGGAGGGCACCGGCGGGCCGTGGTGGACACAGGACTTCGCCGCCCGCTGAGATTGAGAGCGGTGCGGAGGTCGGCGGTCCGGTCGAGCGAGGCGGTGACCCGGACGTCCAGCAGCCGGGTACCGCGGGCGAACGCCTTCGTCGCGAGGGCGGTGTTGAGCCGCTCGGCGGCGGACGCGGAGAGGGTGATCGGGGCCTTGAGGCGCAGCACCCGGGTCCTGGGGTTCAGCGCGGTCCTGAGGTCGGTGCGGGGGAAGCTGCCCAACGTGATCCGGGTGCCGCGGCCGGTGCCGGCGCTGAGCGTGCCCTGGCCGAGGTCGGCGGTGAAGCCGGTGAGCCGGAGGGTCTTGTGCGCCTTGGCACGTACGAGGGCCACTCCGCCTCCGCCGAACCGCAGTTCGCCGCCTGCCTTGCCGCCGCTGTTGGTGACCGCACCACCCGAGAGGGGCAGGCTCAGCGTGCGGCTGCCGTCGCGTGCGAGGCGCGGGCGCGGCTTGCCCTTCGCGCCGAGGGTCTTGGGCACCACACCGCGGGCGGCGAGCCGGGTGAGGAGGGCGGACGGGACACGGAAGCGGGCGGTGCCCCGTTCGACGGGAACCTCGGTGGTGCCGGCGTGCCGCGCGGCGGTGGTCCGGCTGTGGGGTGGGGGAGCGGCGCCGGGTGGGGGGCCGGCGGCGACGAGTGCGGTGGTCGTGAGCGTGAGAGCGGCGGCGGTGGCGAGACGGCGAGCGTGCATGCGGGACCTCGCTATGTCATGTGATGTACCGATCTGCCACCTTACGTTCCGATCGGTCGGCCGCGGCTGAACGGCGCAGTGCGGCTGACGGCCGGTCAGTGCCGGCCGGCCGGAACGGCCCTACCCTCCTCGACCACGGCGGCGGCGGACGCGGTGAACTCCGGGTCCGGTTCCAGGAACCGGATGGCGACCGCGGTCAGGAGGTGCAGTCCGGCGAAGATCCAGACGATCCCCTCGATCCCGAACGGGCCCAGGGCGAGCGCGACGACGGCCGGCCCGGCGAAGGTGCTGAGCCCCGCGCCGAGGTTGAGCGCGGACATCGCCTGACCCTTGTGGCGCGGCGCCAGCGCCGGCACGAGCGCCGAGATCGGTACGTAGCCGGCCAGTGCGATGCCGTAGAGCGCGGCGGCCACCGCGGACGCGGCGAAGGACGGGCCGGCCACCAGCGGGACGTAGTACAGCGCGAGGCAGGTCAGCGCACAGGCCACGGCGCCGAACCAGGTCATGGTGCGCTGCCACCCGAGCCGGTCCCCGACGGCGCCGAAGAAGAGATTGGCGAAGATGTTCGCGGTGAACATCACGCTGAGCAGCCGCAGCCACGCCGAGGTGGTGAATCCGGCCGTCTCCGTGAAGAAGAACGGCATGCAGACGAGGAACCCGAACTGGGAACCGGTGCTGACGACGCGTACCGCGGCACCCACGGCGACCCGCGGGCGGCGCCGCATGATCGAGACGCTGCCCGCCAGCGTCGCCAGCGGCCGTTCACCGGCCGGGGCGAGCCGGCACCGTCCGGTGGGTTCGCGCACCAGCAGCAGGGCGAGCAGTCCGCCGAGCGTCACCAGCCCGAGCGCGAGCCAGAGCGTGCGGTACGAGCCGACCTGCGGGATCGTCGCGCTGGCGAGCAGCGAACCGAGCGTCGGCAGGCCGCCGGTGAAGGCGAACCAGTACCAGCCGACCGCCGTGCCCAGCCGGTGCGGCGGGGTCGCCGCGGTCACCCACACCAGGAACCCGTAGGCGAACAAGGGGTAGCCGAAGCCGCGCAGTCCGTAGACGAGCAGCAGCAGCGGATAGTTCATGGCCGGCAGCGCGACCGACAGCAGGAGCAGCTGGAAGACGAGCCAGATGACGAACCCGGCGGTCATCACCCGTCGCGGTCCCCAGAGGTCGGACAGTGCTCCGGAGAGCCAGGCGCCGACGGCGACGGTGATGCCGTAGACGGCGATGACGACCGCCGCGTCGGCCTTGGTCAGGCCGTGGTCGGCCAGGTACTTCGAGAAGAACCCGGTCTCCACGCCGTCGCCGGTCATGAAGAGCAGGACGCCGACGAAACCCCAGGTCAGGGCCGGGGGGATGCCCAATCGTGCGAGGCGGGAGCGGTCGGTCGCCGGCCGGGGCGCACCGGCCGGGGTCCGGGCCGGGCTCGACGAGGGGGCGGGGCTGCTCATGGGCCCTCCAGGGCGGAGAAGGGAGGAGATGCGGGTTCCACCGCCGCGTCGGCGGAGTCGGAAAGTGCCGCCGGGTGGTGGACCGGCCGCAAAGTCTTCTCGTATTTTGTGCGAAATCAAGACTGCTCTGTTAAAAAAGAGCGCACATCCTCGAAGACCCCAGGGAGCCGTGCCCGCCATGACCGCCACCCCCGCACAGCCCGCCACCCCCGCGAAGACCGCGATCCCCGCCACCATGCGCGCCGCCGTCCTGCACGGCCCCGGGAAGCTGACGCTCGAAGAGCGCCCCGTCCCCGCCCCCGGACCGGGAGAGGTCCTGGTCCGCGTCGAAGCGGTCGGCACCTGCGGCTCCGACGTGCACTACTACCGGCACGGCCGGATCGGCGACTTCGTCGTACGGGAACCCCTCGTCCTCGGCCACGAGGCGGCCGGCACCGTGGTCGCCTGCGGGCCGGGCGTCGACCCGCGGCGGACCGGCCGGCGCGTCGCCGTCGAGCCCGGCACCCCGTGCGGCACCTGCGGCGCATGCCGGGCCGGCCGCTACAACCTCTGCCCCGGCATGCGCTTCCTCGCCACGCCCCCGGTCGACGGTGCCTTCTGCGAATACCTGGCCGTCCACCAGGATTTCGCCCATGACGTCCCCGACTCCCTGACCATCGAGGACGCCGCCCTGCTGGAGCCGCTGTCGGTCGCCGTCTGGGCCTGCCGCAAGGCCCGCGTCGCCCCCGGGGACCGGGTGCTGATCACCGGAGCGGGACCCATCGGCCTGGTCGCCGCCCGCACCGCACGCGCCTTCGGCGCCCGGGAGGTGCTCGTCACCGACGTCGTCCCGCACCGCCTGGAACTCGCCCGCGCGGCCGGCGCCACCGCCCTCGACGTCTCCCGAAAGCCGCTGCCCGAGGCCGGATACACCCCCACCGTGCTGCTGGAGTGCTCCGGCGTCCCCGCGGTGACCGGCGAGGCGATCCGCACCGTCGGCCGGGCCGGCCGGGTCGTGCTCATCGGCATGGGCGGGGACGAGATCCCGCTCCCGCTCGGCCGGGTGCAGAACCACGAACTCGAACTCACCGGGACCTTCCGCTACGCCCACACCTGGCCCACCGCGATCGCGCTGGTGGAGTCCGGTGCGGTCCGGCTCGACTCGCTGGTCTCGCACCGTTACGGTCTTGCCGAGGCCGAGCACGCACTGACCGTCGCCACCACGGACGCGACCGCCGTGAAGGCCGTCATCCATCCGCAGCGGTAGGCGTGCCGCTGCCGCTGTGCGACCGGGAAAGGGGCGGCCCCGATGGCTTCCACACGGTCGTCGCTGGCCGAGGTCGACCGGCGACGCCAGGACGTACTGGCCTTCGTCGTCGAACGCGGAGAGGTCCGGATCGACGAACTGGCCAGGCACTTCGGGGTCAGCCTCGCGACCATGCACCGCGACCTGGACCAGCTCGCCGAACGCCGGCTGCTGCGCAAGGAACGCGGCCGGGCCGCCCCCTTCCCCACCCTCACCATGGAAACCGCCACCCGCTTCCGCATCGGCGTGCAGCGCCCGCTGAAGGAGGCGCTGTGCGCCGCGGTCGCCGACGAGATCCGGCCCGGCAGCACCGTCGTCCTGGACGACTCGACCACGCTGTTCCCGCTCGCCGCGCGGATCGCCCGGACCGAGGCGGTCGCCGTGGTCACCAACTCCCTCGGCGTGGCCCGGCTGTTCGACGAGACGCCCGGCGCCGAGGTCACGCTGCTCGGCGGCCGCTACCGCGGCGAGTTCGGCTCCTGCGTCGGCCCCGACGTCCTGCGCGCCCTCGGCCGGCTGCGCGCCGACCTCGCGGTGATGTCGGCCGTCTCCGTCCTCGGCGGCCGGCTCTTCCACCCGATCCGCGAGTACGCCGAGATCAAGGAGGCCATGCTGGACTGCGCCCGGCGCTCCCTGCTCCTCGTCGACCACACCAAATTCGGCAAGACCGCCACCCACGTGTACGGCGACGCCGGCCGCTACGACCGCATCGTCACCGACCGCGCCACCCCCGCCGCCGAACTCACCGCCCTGCGCGACCGCGGCGCGACGGTCGACGTGGTGGACGCCTGACCTGTCCGCGCGCGCAGCGGCACGGTCGTCACCCGCCGGGGCGCGGGTCCTCCGCGGACGCCGGTGCGCGGTTGCCGGTGCGGGTGGCGCCGATACCGGCGAGCACGACGCAGACGACCCCGGCCGCCGGGCCCGCGCCGGGCAGCTGGCCGAGGGTGACGGCGCCGATGACGAGGGCGATGGCGGGTTCCAGGCTCATCAGGGTGCCGAAGGCGCTGGTGGAGAGCCGGCGCAGGGCCAGGAATTCGAGGCTGAACGGGATGACCGGGTGCAGCACCGCCAGCGCCAGGCCGGTGAGCACCAGCGGCCAGGTCACCGCCCCCAGGGCGGACGGTCCGGCGAACAGCGTGGCGACCAGGGCGGCCACCGGCATCGAGACGGCCAGGCCGTTCAGACCGGTGACCCGGTCGCCGACGCGCTGGGTCAGCAGGATGTACCCGGCCCAGCAGGCCGCGGCGGCCAGCGCGAGCCCGAGGCCCACCGGGTCACTCCCGCCGTGCCAGGGTTCGGTGAGCAGCACCACCCCCACCGCGGCCAGTGAGGCCCACAGCTTGCGGCCGCCCCTCGCCCCGAACATCGCCACGCCGAGCGGCCCCAGGAATTCCAGTGCGCTGGCCGTCCCCAGCGGGATGCGGGCGACCGCGCACATGAACAGCAGCATCAGCCCGGCCGTGACCACACCCAGCCCGAGGCAGGCGAACAGGTCCCGGCCGGTGAAATCGGAGCGGCGCGGGCGGACGAGGACCAGCAGGAGCACCCCCGCCCACGTCAGGCGCAGCGCCGTCGTTCCCACCGGCCCGAGCTGGTCGAAGAGCCGCACCGAGAGCGCGAGGCCCAGCTGGACGCAGCTCATCGAGGCGAGGGCCATCAGCACACCGGCGTCCGCCCCGCGCAAGGAGGGACGGCGGGCGGTGGTCGGGGACGTCAGGGCAGGTGGCGCGGTCATGGCCGTCAGTAGACGGTCTCGGCATCGTTGCCGTCCACGTGCCGATCATGGACATTCCGTTCGGGAAAGCTGAACAATGACGCGCATGGAGACGCGGCGCCTGGAACTACTGGTCGAATTGTCCCGGCTCGGGTCGATGCGTGCCGTCGCCGAGACGCTCGGAACGACCACCTCGACGGTCTCCCAGCAGATCGCCGCGCTCGCCCGTGAGACGGACACCACGCTCATCGAGCCGGACGGGCGCCGGGTCCGGCTGACCCCGGCGGGCCGGCGGCTGGCCGAACACGCCGTGACGATCCTCGCCGCGGTCGAGGCGGCCCGGCTCGACCTGGGACCCGGGGCCGAGCCCCACGGCACCCTCAGGGTCGCCGGATTCGGCACGGCGATCCGTACGTACCTGCTGCCGATCGTCACCGGGCTCGCGACGAGCCACCCCCAGGTGCGGATCCTCATACGCGAGCACGAGCCCGCCGAGGCCCTGCACGCCCTCGCCGCCGACGAGACGGACCTCGCGCTCACCTACGACTACAACCTCGCACCGGCCACCCTCGACCCGTCCGTCGGCGCGACGCCGCTGTGGACCACGGAATGGGGCCTCGGTGTCCCCGCCGGTACGCAGGTGCCCGAGGGCACGGCCCTGGGCGTCGTCACCCACTTCCGGGCGGAGAACTGGATCGTCAACTCCCGGAATTCCGCGGACGAGGTGGCCATCCGCACGCTCGCCTCGATGGCGGACTTCACGCCCCGGGTGACCCATCAGGCCGACAGCCTCGACCTGGTGCAGGCGATGATCGCCGCCGGGCTGGGCGTCGGGCTGCTGCCCGGGGACCTCGCACCCTTCCCCGGCGTCCGCATCGTCCGGCTCACGGCTCCGGAGGTCGTCCTGCGCGCATACGCCGTCGCCCGCCACGGCAGCATCAACTGGCCCCCACTGGCGCTGGTGACCGGCCTCCTCGCCCGCCGGACCCACGAGGACAGCCGCCCGCCGCGCCGGTAGCCGCCGGGCGGGTGACGTACGGTCGCGTACCTTCGGGGGAATGCCGGCCCGCGGGCGTTCGGGAACCGCTGCCGGGTGATACCACCTCTGGGTAGGCACGGGCGCGCGGAGGGCGGTGGCGGCCAGGTGCGGAACCGACCCGGCAGGAAGCGGGAGAGTACGTCCGGCGCCTCCGAAAGCGGCGGCCGGCCACGCGGCCGGCTCGCGGTCCTGCGGACCCGCGGCGGCCGGCGGACCGTGACCGTACGCCGGACGGCGGGCGGGGGACCGGAGCGCCGCCCGGTCGTACCCGCCGGGCCGTCCCCGATGCTCCAGGCCGCCGCCGCGTACGGGTGGCGCCTGATCATCGTGGGCGCGGTGGTCTACGCGGTCTTCGTGGCGCTGGGCAAGTTCCACCTGGTGACCCTGGCGGTCTTCCTGGGACTCGTCCTGACGGCCCTTCTGGAGCCGCTGACCAGCCTGCTCGACCGCTGGATGCCCCGGTCGGTGGCGGTCGCCTCCGGCCTGCTGCTCGGCATCCTGCTGCTCTTCGGTGTGCTGAGCCTGATCGGTGCGAACGTCGCGGGGGAGTGGGCGGGCCTGCGCCGGGAGTTCGACGGCGGTGTGGCCAGGATCGAGCGATGGGCCCAGGGCCCGCCGGTCCACCTGAGCCGCGAGACCCTCGCGCATCTGCAGACCTGGGTCCGCAGGTTCGTCTCCACGCACCGGTCGGCGCTGATCAGCACGGCACTGAGCGGCGTGGACCGGCTCGTCGAAGCGGCGACGGTGGGCGTGCTCGCGCTGTTCTGCTCGGTCTTCTTCCTGCATTCCGGCGGCCGGATGTGGCGCTGGTTCGGCGGCCAGCTGCCCGGCGACCGGCGCCGCCCGGTCCAGCTCGCGGGCCGTGCCGCCTGGACCACGTTCACCGGCTACACCCGCGGCATCGTCCTGGTCGCCGCGATCAACGCCGTGCTCGTGGGCGTCGCGCTGTTCATCCTGGGCGTGCCGCTCGCCGTCCCGCTGGCCGTGTTGGAGTTCTTCGCCGCCTTCATCCCGCTGGTGGGCTCGCCGGTCGCGCTGGCCGTGGCCGCCGTGGTGGCGCTGGCCGCCAAGGGCCCGTTGATCGCGCTGATCGTCGTGCTGCTGATCGTGGTCATCGGCCAGATCGAGGGCCATGTGCTGCACCCGCTCGTGATGAGCCGCGCGGTCCAGCTGCATCCGGTCGTCGTGGCGCTCTCGGTGGTCTGCGGCGCGGTCACCGCCGGTGTGCCCGGCGCGATCGTCGCGGTACCGCTCGTTTCGGTGGTGTGGTCCGTCTACAGCGTGCTGCGCGCGCTCCCCGCCGCGTCCTTCCGGGCCCCCTGAGCGCACCGCGCGCCCGGACGCCGATTGCGGCTGCGGCACCGTCCGGGGCACTCTTGCGTCATGTCATACGTGCGGCTCGAAGCCTGGATCGGTGGGGAGTGGCTGGAGGTGGACTCGGTGAGCGTGAGCCTCGTGGAGTCCGCCCTCACGCTCTCCTTCGAGCACCAGCGGACCGAATCCGGCTACCGGGATCTCATCTGGGAGCCGTTGGAGAAATTCCTCCGCGAGTACCGCGACGAACCGCTCGTCGTCGTACCGCGCCGACGCAACCTGCCGGTGATGTTCGGCCCCGGCGCCGCGGGGCCGTTCCGGCTCGCCGAGGTGACGACGGACGGCTGACCTCCGCTGACATCCCGTCAGCGGAGGGGACATTTCGTGGCCATCTACGGCCCGGCTGAGGGAATGCTCTCCTAGGGGCCCAGTTCCGTGCTGTCAGACCGAACGTACCGGGTCGGCAGCTACGTTCTCACCGCATTTCCGTCAAGAGGATCGTCGGAAACGAGCAAAACTGGCAACTATTTGACCGGACTGTCGCGTCCTCCGTGCAGAGTCATCAGGTGGGGGCTCCCGTCACCACACCGCCACCGCGGCGGGTGGGAACCGGGTCTTGTAAAGGAGAAAGCATGCGACCGTTTGCGTTGAGCTACGCCCGTCCGGCGGTGACACCGTCGACCGCCGCGCCGTACACCTATGACGCCGCGCGGCAACTCAACGTACTGCCCGACGGACGCCCGGCCACCTCCAGCCGGGCCGTGCTGCTGGCCACCGGCACGACCGCGTCCACGGCCGGCTCCAAGACCCACTTCGACGACTGAGCGTCCATGACCGTCCTGGTCCTCACGTGCGAGGAGGACTTGACCGCGGACATGGTGGTCACGATCCTCCACGACCGCGGTGTCCCGCTCGTCCGCCTCGACCCCGCCGACCTGCCGGGCCGGGTCGCCCTGTCGGCGGACTACGCCCACCACGTCTTCCACGGCCACCTGAAGGCGGACGAACGCATGGTGAGCCTGCGCAGCCTGCGGTCGATATGGGTCCGCCGGCCCGGGGCCCCGGGCACCCGTGCCGAGGAACAGTCCGCCTGGCTCGCCACGGAGGCCGAGCACGCGCTCTACGGCATGCTCACCTGCACCCCGGCGCGCTGGATGAACCACCCCGTCGCGGCCGCGCAGGCCCGCTACAAGCCCTGGCAGCTGCACCTCGCCCAGCAGAGCGGATTCACCATCCCGCCCACCCTGATCACCACCTTCCCCTCGGTCGCCCGGCAGTTCGCCGCCACCCACCGCGACCTCGTGGTGAAGTCGGTGTCCGGCAAACACCCCGGCGAGCCCCCGATGGTGCTGCCCACCACCCGGATCGGCCCGGACGTGGACTTCACCGGAGTGGCCGCCTCCCCCACGCTGCTCCAGCGCCACATCCACAAGCAGGCCGACATCCGGCTCACCTGCGTCGGCGGCCGGCTCTTCGCCGCCCGCAAGCAGGCCGATCCGGACGAGGTCGACAGCCGTTTCACCCAGAACGCCGCCTGGAAGCCCACCGAGGTCCCCGACACGGTCCGGCGCTCGGTCGCCGCGTACCTGCGCCTCGCCCAACTCTCCTACGGAGCCTTCGACTTCGCGGAGGACCGGGAGGGGGCCTGGTGGTTCCTCGAATGCAACCAGGGCGGTCAGTTCGGCTTCATCCAGCTCGACACCGACCAGCCCATCGCCCAGGCCATCGCCACCTGGCTGGCCGAGGAACCCGGGTGACGCCGGCACCCACCCCCTCGGGCCCCGCGGCCCGGTGACCGACTCCCGGAACGACGGGCTCAGCGGATCCATACGGCGATTGTCGCCCGGACGGGGCGCTGAGTGGGGGTGGGACGGTACGGCGAGTGTGGAGGGACGGTGTGCCATCCGGTGCGAAATCTCCCACGCAGGTCGTCCAGGACGGTGCGGCGCACACCAGCCGTCAGATTCCGCGCATCGCCGGCTTCCGGCTACCGCAGCAGCCACTTCCCGGTCATTCCCCTCACCTCCGCGCGGTGGCGCGGGCCGTGGTCGGCGGCGACGAAGTGGTTGCCGGTCCGCAGGGAGAAGGCGAGCAGGCTGCGCACCTCGACCTCGTCCTCGTCCTCGTCAAGCCCGACGGGCGGTTCGGCGCCCTCTCCATGGCGGCCTTCAAGCCCTTCCGCTACCTGGGCGTCCACCCGGCACTGTGCCGCGGGATGGGCCGCAGGTGGCAGGAGGGCTGACGCACCGGACCCCGTGCGGACGGCTCGTCAGCCGCCGTCGCGTGTCCCGCCGGTGCGGTCGCGCCGGGCCGGGACGAGCGCACCGAGCATCAGGACGGCGGTGACCGCGAAGGCCGCCGGATAGCCCGTCCAGCCGGCGATCACCCCGAAGCCGGCCGCGCCCACGCCCATGCCCGCGTCGTACGCGACGTTCCACAGCGCGCTCACCGTGCCGTAACCGGAAGCAGGCACCCGGGCGTACATCAGCGTCAGGGTGGCGTTCTGGACGAGGCCGAATCCGGTACCGAAGAGGGCGACCCCGGCGACCACGGCGGCGGGGCTGTCCGTCAGCACCAGGCCGAGCGTCCCGGCCGCGGACAGCAGCAGACCGGGCAGCACCAGCCGGGACGGGCCGTGCCGGTCGCCGTACCTGCCGGCGACCCAGCGCGCGACGACCGCGGCGAGCGGCTGGACGAACAGCGCCACCGCGACCACCCCGGCCGAACCGGACGCCACCGCGAGCGGCAGGAACGTCACGATGATCCCGGCCGCCAGCGCGGTCGTGGCGAAGACGGCCGCCGGCCGCAGCAGCGCCCCGTCCCGCAGCCCGGCGACCACGCCCACCGACGGCCCCGCCGCCACCTCCCGGTCGGGCAGCCCGGGGACCGCGGCGACCGACACCAGCGCGACCAGTCCGGCGGCCACCGCGACCGGGCCGTACCCCACCTGCGCCACGAGCCACACACCCAGCGGCAGACCGCACAGCGAGGGCACCGCCGAAACGACGCCGACCAGCGCCAGTCCCTCCCCGCGGCGCGCGGCCGGTATGAGCGAGGCGGTCAGCGCGCCACCCGCGACGACGGCCGCCGCGAACCCCAGTCCGCGCAGGAAGCAGACGGCGACGATCCCCGCCATCCCGCCCGAGAGGGGCAGCACCAGCGCGGGCGCCCCGAGGAGGAACAGGCCGCCACCCAGCACCAGCCGGTATCCGAAGCGGCTCACGAGGCGGGGAGTGGCCAACTCCCCCAGCACCGTGGCCAGCATCAACGTCCCGGTGGCCACGCCCGGCGCCCCGCCGCCTCCACCGGACGCCTCGACGTACCGCGGCACGACCGGCAACAGCAGGAAGAAGCTCGCGGAGGCACCGACCATGCTCACGAAGCGCAGCAGCAGCGCACGGGTCACCAGACGTGGCCGCGCACCGGCCGCGGTGTCCGGGCAACGAGGGTCCATCGATGTGGTCATGGGGCGACGCTAGAGTCCGGGTGGACCCCCGGTAAGCTCCAATTCCGTGTCGCCACAGTGGTCCGGTCTGTCGCCCGATCTCCTGGTGGCCCTCGACCGGAACAGCGGTGAACCGCTGCGCTCCCAGGTGGAACGCGCACTGCGGGACGCCATCCGCACCGGACGGCTCCAGGTAGGGGAGCGGCTGCCCTCCTCCCGCCAACTCGCCCGCGAGGCCGGGCTGTCCCGCGGCCTGGTCCAGGACTGCTACGCCCAGCTCCAGGCCGAGGGCTACCTCGTGACCCGGGTCGGCTCCGCCACCAGGGTCGCCGCCGGCGCCTGCGCACCACCCTCGCCGGCCCCGCCGTCCCGCCCCGAACCGCCGCGCCTGCTGGCCGACTTCCGCTGGGGCGTCCCCGACCTCCGGTCCTTCCCGCTCGGCGACTGGCTGTGGGCGATGCGCGAGGCGGGCCGCACCCTGCCCACCGCGGAACTCGACTACGGCGACCCGCGCGGCAGCGCCGTGCTCCGCGAGGTGCTCGCGGGCTACCTGCGCCGGGTACGGGCCGCCGCGGCCGCCCCCGAACGGCTCGTGATCTGCTCCGGCTACGCCCAGGGCCTCGACCTGGCCCTGCGCGCCCTCGCGCGAACCGGTATCCGTGCCGTCGCCCATGAGGACCCCGGCTCACCGGCCACCCTCACCGCGGCCGCGGCGTCGGCCGGCCTGGCGGCGGTGCCCGTACCGGTGGACGAGCAGGGCATCGATGTCGCGGCGCTGGCCGCCACCGACGCCCGGGCCGTCGTCGTCACGCCCGCTCACCAGTGGCCGACCGGCGTGGTCCTCGCCCCCGAGCGGCGGCTGGCCCTGCTCGACTGGGCGGAGCGCCGGGACGGCTTCGTCATCGAGGACGACTACGACGCGGAATTCCGCTACGACCGGGAGCCGGTCGGGTCGTTGCAGGGACTCGCGGCCGGCCGCGTACTGGCCGTCGGCACCGTCAGCAAATCCCTCGCCCCCGCGCTGCGCCTCGGCTGGCTGCTCTGCCCGCCCGCCCTTGCCGCACCCGTCACCGCACTCAAGCAACGGGCCGACCGCGGTTCCCCCACGCTCGACCAGCTGGCCCTGGCGAAGCTGATCGAATCCGGCAGGTACGACCGGCAGCTGCGGCGGATGCGGACGGTCTACGCGGCCCGCCGGGACGCCCTGGTGGCGGCACTGGCCACCCATGCCCCCGGCGTCGCGGTCACCGGCCTGGCAGCCGGCTTCCACGCCGTCGCCCACCTCGCCCCCGGGACCGACGAGCAGGCCCTCATCGCCGCCGCCCGCACCCGGTCCGTCGGCCTCCACGGCATGAGCGCCTGCCGCTCGACCGGCGCCACCGCACCCGCCCAACTCGTCCTGGGCTTCGGCGACCTCGGCGAGCGCGCCATCACCGCCGGTATCGCCGCAGTCGGGGACCTGCTGGGCGGGTGCGGGCCGAGGGAGGCCGACCAGGACGCGGGCGACCGGCCAGGACGAATTCCTGCCCTTCCACCGGTCGGCCCGCACTCTTCCTGATCGGACCGCTCCGAACTGGGCATCCTCATACGTGACCGCCTCGGTAGCATTGCCGCGGCGAGGAAGATCGCGAGCGGCCGGCGGCCGCTCGCGTGGACCGGACCGGGGCGGCACCGCCCCGGTAAGTCGTCAGAAAGGACAGGGGTTTGCGTACCACCGAGGCGGCAGCACGGGAGCGCATCGCGGCAGCGCTGCGCACGGACGCCGACGATATCGCCGACCGCTGGGTGCAGTTGCAGCTGGCCCGGGCGGCCTCGGGGGACGGGGTCGGGGAGAGCGCACTGCGCGAGGAGGCCGACGCACTGCTCGGCGCCCTGCTCGCCGGACTCGAAGGCGACCTCCCGGTGGAGCGGGTCTTCACCGGCCACCAGGCGCTGCGGCAGGCGGTGTCCGACCTCTCGCTGCGCCGGGCCCGCAACGGCGTGAGCCCCACCGTCACCGCGCTGGCGGTGATGGCGCTGAAGGAGGCGCTGCTGGAGGCCGTACAGCGGCACAGCGGGGACGGCGACGAACTCTTCGCCGCGTCCCTCCTCGCCAACCGTCTGCTGGACACCGCCGGCGCGCTGTCCTTCGAGACCTACGTCGACGGCCGGGAAGAGATCATCCGCCGGCAGAGCCGGCAACTGCTCGAAGTCTCCACGCCCGTGGTGCGGTTGTGGCGCCAGGTCCTCGCCGTTCCCCTGATCGGCACCCTGGACACCGCCCGCACCCAGGTCGTCATGGAGAACCTCCTGGAGGCCATCCAGGAGCACGAGGCGCTGGTCGCCATCATCGACATCACCGGCGTGCCCACCGTGGACACGGCCGTGGCCCAGCACCTGATGCAGACCGTCAACGCGGTACGGCTGATGGGCTCGGACTGCGTGATCAGCGGGATCCGGCCGCCGATCGCCCAGACCATCGCCCAGCTCGGCATCGACCTGTCCACCATCCTCACCCGCGCCACCCTCGCCGACGCGCTGGCCGCCGCGATCCAGCTCACCGACGCCGCGCCGGCCGTGACCGCACCGGGGGCGGACCGATGAGCAGCCCGCCCGCCACCGGAGTGCCGATCCTGCGCCTCGGGGACGTCCTGGTCACCGGCCTCCTCAACGAGCTCGACGACGAGTCCGCCGTGCTCTTCACCAGCGAGCTCACCGAGCGGATCGCCACCGAAGGGGCCCGCGGGGTGCTGATCGACATCTCCCGGCTGGAGATCATCGACTCCTTCGTCGCCCGCATGCTGATGGAACTCACCACCACCGCACGGCTGTTGGGCGCCCGGGTCATCGTGGCCGGCATGCGCCCGCCGGTGGCCATCACGCTCGCCGAACTCGGACTGCAGCTGAACGGGGTGGAGACCGCCCTCAACGCGGAACAGGGCATGGCGGCCCTGGGCTGGCACCAGAGCCCAGAGCCACCCGGAGAGGCTCGTCATGACCGGCGCCGGTGAGTCCAGGGGCACGACCGTGCTCGGGGACGCGGAGCGCCGCGCGGCCAACGGCGAGGCCGTCGCCCGGCCGGCCACGTACGGCGTGCGCAGCGAACAGGACCTGCTGACGGTCCGTCATGCCGTACGGGCCGCCACCCGCCGGGTCGGCTTCAGCATCGTCGACCAGACCAGGGTCGTCACCGCCGCCAGCGAACTCGCCCGCAACGCCTACGTCCACGGCGGCGGCGGAACCCTCACCATCGACTACCCGACCCGGCGGGACGCGGTCGGCCTGCGGCTGACCGTCACCGACGACGGCCCCGGCATCGACGACGTCCCCACCGCGCTCGCCGACGGCTACACCACCGGCTCCGGACTCGGACACGGCCTGGGCGGCGCCCGGCGGCTGATGGACGAATTCGACATCCGCACCGAGGTGGGTGGCGGGACGACCGTGACGGCCACGCGGTGGGCCGTACGGTGACCGCCCCGCCGCCCACGGCGTACGTGCCCATCGACCACTACAGCGCCGTCCACGTCGCCGCGGAGACCGCCCGCGCACTGGCCCGGGACTGTGCGCTGCCCGCACCGCTGCCCGACCAGGCCGCCGTCCTCGCCTCCGAACTCGGCAGCAACCTCGCCAAACACGCGGTCAACGGCGCCCTGTACGTGCAGCGGACCCCGCTCGGCGACGGCGTGGAGATCCTCGCCGCCGACCGCGGACCGGGCATGACCGAGCTCGGGCGGTGCCTGGCCGACGGCTACACCACCACCGACACCCTCGGCGCGGGCCTGGGCGCGGTCGGCCGGATCGCCACCACCTTCACGATCCGCAGCGCGCCCACCGACGGGACGTTCGCCTGCGCCCGGCTCACCCTGTCCGCACAACCGGCCACGGGCCTGCACGGACTCGGTGCGGTCTGCCTCCCGGCCGCCGGTGAACGGCTCAGCGGTGACGCCTGCGCCGTCGCCGACGGACCGGACACCCGCACCGCCCTCGTCGTCGACGGACTGGGCCACGGCCCGCCGGCCGCCGAGGCCGCACAGCTCGCGGTGCGCACCTTCCGGCGCGAGCCGCACGGCCCGCTGCCCGACATCCTGCACGCCGTCCACCGCGCCCTGCGCCACACCCGCGGCGCCGCCGCCGCACTGCTGCGGTTGCACCCGGACCGCGCCGAGTACTGCGGGGTCGGCAACGTCCGCGCCCTGGTGGTCACCCCGGACCGCGTCCACCACCAGCTCACCGGGCAGCCCGGCGTGGCCGGCCTGAACCTGCCCCGCGCCCATCCCCGCGAGCTGCCCATGGAGGACGGGGCCACCGCCGTGCTCCACACCGACGGCCTGGACCACCGCTGGACCCGCACCCCGCCGCCGTTCCTGCTGCGCCTGCCGCCGCCCCTGCTCGTCACCGCCCTGGCCCACGGCCACCGCCGTACCAGGGACGACGCCACCGTCCTTGCCACCAACCGCTACCAGAGACCCTTGTGACCCCACGCGTACTCCACACCCTCCCGGCGCTCCAGCAGGCCGTCCGCGGGCTGGCCGAATCCAGTGCGCTGCCCGTCGAGACCCGGGCCCGTCTGGTGCTCGCCGTGAGCGAATCGGCCGGTGCCGCGCTCGACGCCGGCCAAGCGGTGACCCTGGAGGTCACCCGGGAGACCGGCCGGGGCCGGGCCGCGGCGCCCGCCCTCGTCCTCACCCTCCGCACCCCGGGCGCGGCCCGCCCGCCGCGCGCCGGGCGCTCCCCGCTGCCGGCCCGCACCGGATCCGACGGGTCACTGACCTGGCGCGTCCCGCTCACCGACCCCGGCGGCGGCCCGGAACCGCACCGCCCGCACGGTGCCGCGGACACCGCGACGACCGAGACCGCCGCGCTGGAGGAGGAACTGCGGGCGGCGCTGGGCCGCGTGGACGCCCTCGTGGCCGAAAAGCGCCGGCTGACCGAGGAACTGGAGGAGACCAACACCGGTGTGCTGGCCCTCTACGTCCAGCTCGAAGAGCGCGACGAGCGGCTCCGCAACGCCCACGGCCAGACGCTGCGCGAACTCGAGGACGCCCTGCGGCCGCCGCCACTGACCGTCGACGGCCTGGAACTCGCCGTCCACTACGCACCGGCCGGCACCGACGCCCCCACCGGCGGGGACCTCTACGACTGGTTCCTGCTGCCGGACGGCACCGTGCACATCACCATCGTCGACGCCCTCGGCCACGGGGTGCGCAGCACCCGCAGCGCGCTCAACGTCACCCACGCGGTCCGCACCCTGGCCCTCGAAGGCCACCCGCTGGAATCGATCGTGGCGCGCACCCACGAGATCCTCACCCCCTTCGACCCCGAGCTGATGGCCACGGTCCTGCTCGTCCGGCTCCACCCCGCCACCGGCGAACTGCAGCTGGCCAACGGCAGCCACCCGCCGGCGCTGGTGGTCCGCCGCGACGGGACCGCGGAATTCCTGGAGGTACGCGGCCGCGGCGTGGGCTTCCCGCTGCCCGGCAGCGAACGGCTGCTGCGCACCCGGCTGCACGAGCAGGACCTGCTCGTGCTCTACACCGACGGCCTCACCGAAAGCCGCCGGGACCCGCTGGAGGGCGAACAGCGGCTGATCGAGAGCGTCTTACAGCACCGGCACCGCCCGATAAGGGAGATCCCCGGCGCCCTGGCGGAGGACATGCACGCGGTCATCCTGCACTCCGACGACACCCTCGCACTGACCCTCCGGCGGGCCCCGCAGCCGGGGTAGGCAGGAGCACCTCCGGTGCTCACGGGGTGGCGCTCACCGCTCCCGCCGGCGGCACGGGATCAGCGCGTGCACCGTCTTGCCCTGGTCGGTCAGGCACACCGACGTGGCGATCGCGAGCCGCTGGACCATCGGCCAGCCGAAACCCCCGGTGTCGCCGTCGACATCGGCCACCCGTCCCACGGGCGGATCGCTGGACGCGTCGGTCACGCCCACCGCGAGCGCATCGCCGCAGACGGCCAGCCGCAGCGAAAACGAGGAACCGGTCGCGTGCCGTACGGAGTTGGTGACGAGCTCGCAGACCACGAGCACCACCGCGTCGGCGGCGCGGGCGTCCACCGGGGGCCGCAGGCCCGCCAGGAACTTCCGGGTGACCTCGCGCGCGGTGGCGGCCGCCCTGGGCCGCCTGGCCATCGTCGTCACCTGCGCCGACGGCGAGGGGGCCGACGGCGTCATGCCGTGGTGCCGGGCCGTGGTGCTGCTCAACAGGATCACCTCGTTCGTGTCGTCCTCGAGACGGGCCACCGGGCCGCCACATCGTCCTCCGCGCATGCCTCCGGTCCGCCGGACGGTGACCGCCGGCAATCCCGTGTGCCATACACGGAGAGTCACTCCCCTCGTGTGTCCGTCGCAGCACAGGTCAAGAGCATGGCCCTGACCTGCTATTCCGTCAGCCTCTTCAATTGCAGATCCTTACTACCCTGGTCACACTGCGTTAATCCGCCCGTTTGGTAAGGGATCACCAGAGCTTGTCGATCGTCCCCGGATACAGCGCGAGACGGGCATACCGGAACGCGGCGCGGTGCCGCCGGGCCTCGGCGGAGAAGAAGTCGGCCATGGTGACCTTGTCGAAGGGCGGTTGGTCGCTCGGGAGGGGACACCGCGGCGTGCCGCCGATGAGATGGGTGCCGGGCAGCAGCCGCCAGCCCGCGCTCCGGTAGAAGGGTTCGAGGGGCCGGTCACAGGTGAACACGCCCAGATCCAGGCCCGCATCGGCCATGGCCGTACGGGCGGCGGCGACCAGCCGTCGGCCGTATCCCCTGCCGCGTACGTCGGGTCGGGTCACGACGGTGCTCAGCCCGCCCGCCCGGTAGCGCCGGCCGGCGTGCACCAGCGGCTTGGACAGCACGTCCAGCGCCGCCACCACTGTGCCGTCGTCGACGAGCAGCATCGAGCGGGGATGCAGCGCCGGATCGTGGGTGAGGGCGGCGCCGGGGCCGGGGGAGGGCTCGGCCGGGGGCCATGCCTGGTGCTGGAGGTCCAGGACCTGCGCGCGCAGGGTGGCCGGGGTGTCCGCTTCCGGGAAGCACAGGAGTTGCATGCGGTGATCGTGCCTGGCCCCACTCCGCACCGAAAGCGCGTTTTCGCCCGCGGGGCGGCTCAGGTTCCCAGACAGTCGACGAACGACACCCGCCCGCCCGCGCCCTCGATGAAGTCCTGCGCCGGGTGGTTGCGCAGCAGGCACATGTCGTAGCGGGCCTTGGGGCCGCCGTCGCCGTCCTCCTCGTAGAAGTGCTTCCCGGACAGCTGGCACGAGTCGTAGCGCACCAACGGGCCCCGGGGGCCGATGCGGTAGCGGTGCGGGCGGCTGGCCCCGGCGAACGGCTTGAAGGCGTGCGCGGTGTCGTCGCAGTCGTTGAAGTGCACCGTGCCGCTGTCCCAGGCGCAGTCGATCACGACGGTGTCCGGGCCGCGCACCTCGAAGCGGATGTCCTCGGCGTGGAAGCGCTGGACGGAGTCGTGGTGCGGGCCGCGCGGGAAGCGGAAGAAGGTGCTGGTCCGCCCGTAGTCGGGGGAGTCGCCGGGGCGGCGGCCGGTGATGATGTACGAACCGCCGCGGCAGGTGACCGAGCCCCCGTAGGGGAACTCCAGGAAATTCCCCCAGGAGTACTCGACCTTCATGTCGGTGAACCAGTAGTTGAGGAACTGGTCCTGCTGCGACTGGTCCGGCGACTTCTGCGACAGCCCGGAGTAGAGGAACGCCTTGCGGTAGGAGCCGCCCACCCGGCACGCGTCCCAGCGCATCTCGGAGTTGGTGTTGCTGCCGTCGAGGGCCAGCCCGTAGGTCCACTCCCCGGTCCACTCGCACTCGGAGAAGCGGTAGTCCTGGGCCTGGCCGGTCGAGAACGAGTAGAAGAACGAGGCGCCGGGCGTGCCGGAGCGGAAGGCGATCTGCTCGAACATCACATTCGCCCAGCCGTCCTCGTTGCGGCACAGGTAGGCGTCCTTGGCCCGGGACGGCGCGAAGATCAGCTGCGTCATCCGCTTCCCGGCCCCGCGGAACCGCAGGCCGTTGGCCTTGAGCTTGCCGGCCGGCGCGTCGAGCAGCGCGTGCGGCGACCGGATGAGGTACGTCCCGGCCGGAATGTCGATCACGGTCCGGCCGATGTGGTCCCAGACCCGGCCGGCCGCGTAGGCGTAGGCCCGGGCGAACGCACGGCTGTCGTCGGTGCGGCCGTCCCCCTTGGCGCCGCAGTCCGCCACCACGTCGATGACGTCCTTGCCCTTGGGCTTGGGGCCCGTGACCAGCGGCCCCTGCGGGGCCTCGTCGGACGGCTGCCGGTCGGACGCGGAGTCGCAGCCGGCCAGGGCGGCCGCGAGCGCGGCGGCCGTACCCGCCAGAACCGTCCGGCGGCCGGCGCCACCGTTTGACGGAGAGGTCCTGCCTGCCATGATGTGCTCCTCCGGGGGGTCCATTTCATCGAGTGGGGGGACATGAGTCAGTTCGGATATGCGCTCAGGGAACTGTCGGCGGCCCAGAAATCCGCGAAGGGGGTGTCCCTGTATTCGCGCTATGTGAACCGGCCGGCCGGGCGGATACTCGCCGCGGCGGGCCATCAGCTGAAACTCACGCCCAATCAGGTAACGCTCATCAGCGCGGCCGTGACCTTCGCCGGGGTGGTGATGATCGCGACCCTGAAGCCCTCGCCCGCCGCGGCGCTCGGAATCGTCGCGGCACTCGGCCTGGGTTTCGCACTGGATTCGGCCGACGGCCAGCTCGCCCGGTTGACCGGCTCCGGCAGCGCCGCGGGGGAGTGGCTGGACCATGTGGTCGACTGCGCGAAGATGCTCGCCGTCCACATGGCCGTACTCCTCGCCTTCTACCGTCACTTCGGATTCTCCGACCCGGTGTTCCTGCTGCTGCCGGTGGCCTTCCAATTCGCTGCGGTGATGGTCTTCTTCGGCGGAATCCTCACCGACCAGCTCAAGCGCGCCGAGCGGCTGCGGAACGGCGCGGGCCGGCCCGCCGCGGCACCGGTGTCCACCCTGCGTGCGGTGGCCCTGCTCCCCGTCGACTACGGCGTGTTCTGCGCGGCCTTCCTGCTCTTCGGCAGCCGTGACCTGTTCGTCGCGGCGTACAGCACGCTGCTCGCCGCCCATCTCCTCTTCATGGTGGCGTTCCTCGTCAAGTGGTACCGGGAACTGTCCGTCCCCGTGCGCTGACGGCCGGGAACGAGGCAGCGGGGCGTTCCCCGGAAGTACTCCGGGGAACGCCTCCGCACACCTCTGCCGGCCTCCCGTATTACGCCGAATTCGCCAGCCCGTCGAGCGCCTTGCGCAGCAGTGTGCTCGACGTGTGCACGGTGTAGGGGAAATAGATCACCTCGACGCCGACCGCCGCGAAATCCCTTTCGAGCTTGTCGCCCTTGCTCGTTCCCCGCCAGTCGTCGCCCTTGAAGAGGACGTCGAACCGGACCTGCTCCCAGGTCACCAATTTGTCCGGCACGGTTTCCACGAACGCCGCGTCCACGAAACGGACGCTGCGCACGATTTCCAGCCGCTCGGTGAGCGGAATGACCGGTGCCGTGCCCTTGGCCTGCTCGGCCATTTCGTCCGAGACGACCCCGGCCACGAGATAGTCGCACTGGCTCTTGGCATGCCGGAGAATGTTCAGATGCCCTATGTGGAACAGGTCGTAGACCCCGGGTGCGTATCCCACGCGGTGCGTCATGTGCTCCCCAGTCGGCGAATGGTCAGTTCTTGGCGGTGACGTTGACCGGGCCGTTGCGGCCCGAGACGTTGGTGCCGTCGGTGACCTCCAGCGAATATCGGTGCGCCGAGCCGGGCTCCACGGTGTCCGTGAAGCTCATCTCCGGCCGGTCCCAGTAGCGCGAGTCCTTGGTGAGCGAGGTCAGGTACACCCCGTCCCGGTAGAGCTTGTACGTCAGCGCGCCGTTGTCCCGGTCCCACGAGGACTTCCAGGTCAGCGTGATCTTCCCGCGCGACGGGCTCGACCCGCTCATCAGCGGCACCTGCGGCGCACCGGTGTCCGGAGCCGCCGCGAACCGCGTCAGACCCTGCTGCGGCGCGTCGTTGACGGTGGTGAACTCGCCGCCCGCCCACAGGATCCCGTCCGCCATGGTCAGCGCACGCGGGCCGATCTGCTCGCCGATCCCGTCGTTGGTGTCCGGGAACCACGGCAGGATCGTCTTGTCCGCGATCGACTGGGCGAGGAAGTGCTGCCGGTTGCCGATGTCGGGGAAGCCGCCCGGGGTGTCGGAGCAGTTGTGCGCGTGCGACCCGCTGTAGAGGACGCCCTTGTACGGCAGCACGGCCTGGGTGGCGCCCAGGCAGGTGTCCTTCCAGATCTGCCCGCCGTCCGACAGCCGGCCGGCGATCCGCCCGTCGAAGACACCGCCGCCGGTACCCTCGGCGCCCAGATAGAAGTTGGTGCCGTCGTTGACGAGCGCCTTGACCGCCGACCTGCTGGGGATCCAGCCGGTGAAGGTGTTGACGACCTTGCCGGTGGTCGCGTCGAGCCCGGCCAGCGCGTGCACGCTCAGCAGACTGCCGTTCACCGAGGTGAACCGGCCGCCGATGATGACCTTGTTGAGCTTCGGGGCGACCGTGATCGCGTTCACCCCGGGCGTCGGGTCGTTCGGGATCGACGAGCCCCGGATCGTCGCCTTGAACGGCAGCAGCTCACCCGTCGGACGCAGTGCGGCGACCCGCTCGCGGGTCTGCCCCTGGACGGTGGCGAACTGGCCGCCGATGTAGACCGCGTCGTCGGTCACGTCGAGGGCGCGCACGGTCGAGCTGACCGTCGGTTTCCAGTCGTCGCCGATCGTGCAGTCCGCGGTGTCGAGCGAGGCGGTGTTGGAGCGCCCGACCGGACCGGCCTTGCCGAACGAGCCGCCGATGTAGATCAGCGAACCGTCGGGCGAGGCCTTCATCGCGCGGATGGTGTTCTCACCGCCGCTGAACGCCGGGGCGCAGGCGAGCGGTTGGCCGGTTTTGGCGTCGAACGCCGCGAAGTTCCTACGGGCGAGCTCACCGCTGCCCGGGGCCGCACCGGGCGGCCGGATGTGATCGAACCGGCCCCCCACGTAGACGATGCCCTTGGCGTACGCCAGGGACCACACGATGCCGTCGGTCTGCCAGGTGCTCAGCGGATCGGCGGTCAGTGTGGCCTCGCCGTTGGCCTGGGCCGGACCGACGGCGAGCGCCGTCGAGGCGGTGCCGAGCACCGCGGCCGCGAGGAAAAGATGGACGGGTCTGCTTCGTTGGCGCACAGGTCCCCCCTGGAAGCATGGCGCGAGCAAGAAATGTTGTCGGGACAGGAAGCGCGAACGAGTTGATTTCCGTGTGGAATTGCGACCAGCGTTCACCGTGAGTTTTCCGAACTGCGCTTGCGCAGCGCACCGAAGAACTCCCCTACCCCCAGCGGCAAACGATAGCGCCAGACGAGGGCGCCGAACGCCCCGATGGAAAAAACTATTGCGAAAAGCGCACCGGCCACGCTGTCCCCCCATAGCGCCCGCATACCGAACGCCCCGCACGACACCGCTCCGAGCCCGGTCAGCGCGGCCAGCAGATAGCCCCGGTCCACGGTGCGGAACCCCAGCCGCCGGCGGACCAGCAGCGCCGAGGCCCCGTTGTCCACGACGATCGCCAGCCCCCAGGACACCGCAGCGCCCAGTACCCCGTACCGCGGCACCAGCCACACCCCGCTGCCCACCTGGACCGCGAAAGCGGACCCCGCCACGGCAAGGTTCGCCGCGCTCCGCCCGGCCATCAGCAGCGCGGTCTGGGCGTTGCCCACGCCGACGTTGACCACAGCGGCCACCGCCAGCACCACCAGCCCCGGCGCGCCGGCGGCGAAGCCGGTACCGAACACCGACAGCACGGTGCGCGGAAAGGCCGCGAGCAGTACGAACACCGGCCAGGAGAACAACGCGATCCACCGCGTCGAGTGCCGGTGCAGCCGCTGTGCCGCGCCCGCGTCACCGCCCGCCAGCAGCCGGCTGATCTGCGGCGCCACCGCCAGCCGGACCGCCAGTTGCAGCAGCGTCCCAGCGGTGATCAGCCGCCCGATCGCCGTGTAGACGCCGGCCTCCGCGCTCGTGCCCAGCACCGACAGCAGGATCACGCCGATCCACACCGCGGCGATGTCGAACAGCGACGACACCGCGCGCGGTCCGGCGAACGCCCAGAACTCCCGGGCCCGCGGCGGCGGCCGGCCCGTTCCGGGATGGGTGCGCCGGGACCGCCGCAGCGAGATCCCGGCCGCCACCGCGCCCAGCACCCCGGGCAGCAGCCAGGCCGCCCAGACCCCGGTCACGCTCGGCGCCCACAGCACCAGCGGCACCGCAAGGAGCACCCGCAGCACCGGCTTGCCGAGCTGCTCCACGCCCACGAACGGCACCACCGACCCGTACCCCCGGGTCGCACCGAGCAGCACCAGCGTCACCGTCGTCACCGGCAGGAACACCGCACACAGCCGGAGGACGGCACCGGCCTGCCCCGGGTCCAGTTCGGGCAGCAGCCGGCCGGCGAGCCCGGGGGAGCACAGCAGCACCGCCGCCGCGGCCCCGCTCGCCACCAGCGCCGGCAGC
Source organism: Streptomyces sp. NPDC107765 (assembly GCF_055657085.1). Classification (NCBI taxonomy): domain Bacteria; kingdom Bacillati; phylum Actinomycetota; class Actinomycetes; order Kitasatosporales; family Streptomycetaceae; genus Streptomyces; species Streptomyces sp. NPDC107765. Next base: position 224,963 of record NZ_JBVKBL010000006.1, read on the forward strand.
ACCGCGGTCCGCAGCAGCCCCGGCACCCCGGACCCACCGGTCAGCTCCAGGTCCCGGGAGACGAACCGGACCAGCGCGGTGTCGGCGCCCAGCTTCAGGGCGTTGCTCAGGATGGTGAAGGCCGCGACCGCGGTGAAGACCGCACCGGCCCCGCGGGCCCCGAGGCCCTGGGTGACGACGGCCACCAGCAGGAACCCGAACACCGCGTTCGCCGCGGAACCGGCCAGCGCGAACAGACTCCCGCGGGCCGTCGTCCGCACGCCGAGCCCACCAACGTCCTTGGCCCGCATGCCCGTTGGCGTCGTCGCGCGGCCCGGGCCCGCCGGGCGGACGCCGGTCACCCGCGCAGCGGTCGGGCATCGGCGGACGCGCCGTCCGCCGCCACCGGGCCGGTGCGCGGAGCCGGCGGACCGGGCCGGACGGAGGGTGCCACCACGGTCGTCCGGGGCTGGTTCCGGCCGCGCTTGCGACGGGTCGGCCCGCCGTCCGTCAGCCGGCGCAGCGACGGGCCGCGGCGCCCCTTGTCCAGCACGGCGCCCAGAATGTGCCCGCCCGCGCCGGTGATCAGCTCCCACACCCGGTCCAGATCGTCCCGGCGCACCTCGTTGAGGTCGCAGACCACCACCACGCCGGCGCCCTGCTTGGCGACGGCCAGCCCGTCCGCGTGCGAGAGCAGCGGCCCGGTGACCACCACGACCCGCTCGTCCGGACCCGACGGGGCGTTGAGCAACCGCGCGAACTGCGGCGAGGACAACACCCGGGCCGGATTGGGGACTTCCCGCCCGGGCAGCAGCTCGAACCGGCCGTCCACCCCCGCCTCCACCGCGAGCCGTTCGCCCTCCGCCCAGCTGCCCGGGACCGGCCGGCCGTGACCGGGCCGCAGCGGCAGCCGCTGGGCGAGTTGCGGCGTCCGCAGATCCGCCTCCACCAGCAGGATGTCGTTGCCGATCTCGGCGAACGCGCCGGCCAGATTGACCGCGACCGGCACCGCCTCCGCGTTCTCCCGCGGGGAAACGATCAGCAGGCTGTCCGTACCGGAGAACCGCAGGTCGTGCATGAGCCGGAAGGCGATGGTGCGATAGGCCTCCGCCCGGTTGCCGTGCCCGGACCGCCCCACCTCCAGCACCTGCTCGCCACCCCGCCGCCGCGGCAGGATGCCCAGCACCGGAGCCCGCAGGTTGTCCTGCACGTCCGCCACCGACCGGACCCGCGGCTCCAGCACCGACCGGACCCAGGCCGCCAGGATTCCCAGCACCAGTCCCGCCACCGCACCGGCGAGCAGCAGCACCGCCAGGCCGGGGCTGGACGGGAAGGCCGGCGGATCGCCCTTGCGCACGATGTCACCCGGCGTGGTGTCCAGGGACTTCAGACTGGAGATGCGGCCCTGCAGGTCGGTGATCTGCGACACCAGGTCTCTGCGCTCGGACTCGTCGGCGGCCCGCCCGGCACCGCTGCCCGCGTCCGCGATCCGGCGGTCCAGCACCTTCCGCTGCGCCATGAGCGGCTTCAGCTCGTCCCCGAGCTTGCTGACCGTGGTGTCGATCCGCTGCGTCGCGGCCTCCTGACGGTACGTCAGGTAGGCGTGGACGAACGCGTTGACCAGTGCGGACGCCCGGTCCGCGGAATCCGCGCTGTACTCGAACAGCAGGGTCTGGGTCTCGGGCGGATTGCTCACCCGCAGATCGCGCTGCAGAACGGCCGGATCCGTGCGTTCCCCCAGGGCCTTGGCCGCACCGGCCGCCACCGACGCGCTCTGCGCGATCTGCCGCTCGGTGCCCATGCTGATCTGCTTGTCCGCCGAGACCCCGCCGGCCTCGAACGGCGCGGTGCTGATCGCATGCACCACCACCTCGCCCGTCGCCGTATAGGTCGGGCCGCCGAGCACGAACACCGCACCGCCACCGAGCAGGCCCAGAACCAGGCCGAGCAGGATGAACGCCCGGTACCGGAAGAGCCGGCGCAACTGGTCGCGGATCTGGTCCGGCTCCTCCGCGGGCTCGTCGAAGACGCTCACGTACGTGTTCCTCCTGTGCATAGCGACGGTGCGGTGCGGTCCGCCGGGGCCACCGGCTCCGGCGCGGCCGCGGGCGGGGACGGGCGCCCCGGCTTGCGGGTGATCAGCAGCGGGATGCACACCAGCAGCGCGAGCGGTCCGACGATCGCCATGAGGCTGCCGCGCAGCAGCACCAGCTGGTAGAAGCCGAACGCCGGGACCAGCAGCGCCGCGAGGGTGCCCCGGTGCCGCCGCAGCCGGTGCCGCAGCTTGTCGATCCGCCGCCCCACCGCGCCGATCAGACCGAAGACCGCGACGACCGACGGGAAGCCGGCCCACATGTACGTCTCGATCCACAGTGGCGCGGAGAGGTTCTCGAAGGTGTACCCCGCGTGCCGGGCGAGCAGGATGCCCGCGTCGTCCGGCTTGCCGGGCCACGCGGCGCGCGGCACGAAGAACAGCGGCGGCCCGAGCGCGGCCGTCGGCGTGAAGCCATGGGTGCGGACGTAGTCCACACCCGTCTCGATCTGCTGGAACGCGTCGTAGTCCCCGTTGGACGTGAACTGCTCGGCGAGCGAGACGATGCGGACCGGCTCCCGCTTGTCGTAACGGAAGTAGTCGCTGTACGGGAAGACCACCAGCACCACGGCCGCCACCGCCGCCGCTCCGACCCGGAACGCCCGCGGCCCGCGCAGCCACGACGCACCGAAGACCAGCGCCAGCAGCACCGTCCCGGCCCAGAACCGCGGCTGGCTGACGGGGTTGTTGACGATCACGTTGACCGCGGCCAGCACCGGCAGCAACAGCCAGCGCAGGCCGCGCAGAATCCGGTCGCCGGCCGGGAACCGCGGCACGTGGACCAGTGCCACCAGCGCCCAGAACGCCGGCACCGACAGCAGCCAGGCCGACATCGCCCGGTCCGCCGACCCCGCCGGCTCGGCGAGCGCCGCCGCTTCGTTGGCCGCCTGCCGGCTGAGGAAGAACGCCGCCAGCCCGCCCTGCTGCGGGATCAGCACCACCGCCAGCAACAGTGCCGCCCCGCCCAACAGCAGCACCCGCCCCGGCGCCAGGCGCCGCGCGAGCAGCGGTTCGAGGACCGCGGACCCACGGCCGGACCGCCAGGCGGCCACCGCCGACCCCGCGCTGTACGCCAGAAGTCCCGTCTCCACCAGGGCGGTTGAGACGAACGCGGTGTGCGCATCGACCACGAACCCGCGCGGATACGCGTCCGTGGCGAGCATCGCCAGCGGCGCCAGCCCCAGCCACACGTAGGAGAACAGCCAGAAACCGAACGCGATCAGCCGGGCCCGGACGTCCGTCAGCACCCGCGCCAGCGCCGCACCGGTGTGCACCACCACCACGAGTTGGACGGCGAGCGCGGCACCGAAGCGGGCGTCCAGCGACCGCAGCACCAGCAGCGGCAGCAACACCACCAGCAGCAGCGCCCAGCAGCCCAGCGCGGCCATCGCACGCCCGGGCCCGCCGGCCACCCCACGCCCCGCCGTCACCGGCCCACCTCCCCCAACTCCCGTTCAGCGGCCCACAATCTAAGCGACATCGGATGACAAGAGTGGCTTCGGGACACAATCGCAACCCAATTCACAGTCCGGGACGCCTTGACCGCTTCTACGATGACCGGCACAGCCTGAGGGGGGCATCCGTGGAAAACTCGTTCGACGGGCGGCGCGTGCTGGTCGTCTCGACCAACTACGCACCCGAGCACACCGGCATAGGGCCGTACTCGACGCAGGTGGCCGAGCACCTCGCCGCGTCCGGGGCCGACACCCACGTCCTCGCGGGCCTGCCGCACTACCCGTCCTGGCGGGTGGCGGAGGGCTACCGCGGCCGCTGGCGGATGCGGGAGCACCGCGGCGGGGTGACCGTGCACCGCCGGCGGCACACCGTACCTGCCCGGCAGACCGCCGCCCGCCGGGCGCTTTTCGAGGCGAGCATCCTGGCGCACGGTGTGCTGGCGCCGCCGCCCGTCCGGCCCGATGTGGTGCTCACCCAGATGCCCACCCTGGCCGGGGGAGTGCTGGGCGGCCGGCTGGCGCGGCGGGCCGGGGTGCCGCATGTCGTGGTCGTCCAGGACCTGATGGGCGCGGCCGCCGAGCAGAGCGGCATCCAGGGCGGGGACCGGGCCGCGGCCCTGGCCGGAGCCGTCGAGGCCCACGTCCTGCGCGGCGCCGCCGTCGTCGGGGTGGTGCACGAGTCGTTCGTCGCCCGGGTCACGGCGATGGGGGTGCCCCGCGAACGGATCCACGTGGTGCCCAACTGGACGCACGTGGCGGGCCCGCGCGGCGACCGTGAGCGGACCCGGGCCCGGCTGGGCTGGGCGGCCGACGAGACCGTGCTGCTGCACGCCGGCAACATGGGTCTCAAACAAGGACTGGAGGTGCTGGTCGAGGCGGCCCGGCTCGCCGACCGCGAAGCCGCCCCGGTACGGATCGTGCTCATGGGGGACGGCAACCAGCGCGCCGCCCTGCAACGGCTGGGCGCCGGCAGCCGCGCGTTGTCCTTCCTCCCGCCGGCCGACGCCGAGGAGTTCCCCGAGGTGCTGGCGGCCGCCGATGTGCTCGCCGTGACGCAGAAGGCGTCCGTGCTCGACATGAGCCTGCCGTCCAAGCTGACCTCGTACTTCATGGCCGGCCGGCCGGTGATCGCCTCGGTGGCGGCCGACGGCGGCACCGCCCAGGAGGTCCTCCGCTCGGGTGCCGGAACCGTCATCGCACCGGAGGACCCCAAGGCGCTGCTGGCCGAGGTCCGCGCGCTCGCCGAGGACCCCGTACGGGCCGCCGGGCTGGGCGCCCGCGGTCCCCGCTACGCCGAGGAACGGCTCAGCAGCCGGGCCGGACTGGCGCGGATCACCGGCCTGCTGCGGCTGGCCGTGGACGGGCGGGCCGGCGGCCGCTAGGCACCGGCCCGTGAGGTACCGGCGGCGGGGCCGGAGCCCCGCCGCCACCCGGCTCATCCGCCTCCCGCGAGGGACCGGTAGTGCTCCTCCAGCCGGTCGGCCACCGCGGCGAGCGAGAACTCCTCGTCCAGCGCCGCCCGGCCGGCCCGCACCACCCGCTCCCGCAGCGCCTCGTCCTCCAGCAGCCGCAGCACCGCATCGGCCAGCTGCTCCGGCGAACCGTCGGTCACCAGGGCCGCCCCGCGGCGCTGCAACGCACCGGCGATCCCGCAGCGGTCCGTGCAGACCACCGGCGTGCCGACGGCCAGGGCCTCCAGCACGCTCATCGGGAAGGGCTCCTCGACGCTCGGCAGCACGTACACCGCGGCCCGCGCGGTCCGCGCCACCGCGGCCCCGTGGTCCAGCGCCCCGCCGTACGTCACCACCTCGCCGAGCCCTTCCTCGGCGATCAGCCGCCGGAGGGCACCGAGCCGGCCCTCGTCCGCGCCGTACACGGGGAACGTCACCTCGGGGCGCTTGCGGTGCACCAGCGCCGCCATCCGCACGAACGCCTCGGGCCGTTTACGGGCCTGCAGCCGGGCCAGGAACAGCACCTCGGCCGGCTCCCGCGCCGCCGCCTCGGTTGCCGCCGGCCGCACCCCGTTGTGCAGCCGGACCAGCCGCGGCCCGCGCGGGCCCAGCACCCGCCGCAGCCCGGCCTCCTCCTCGTCCGTGAGCACCAGCGCCGCGGCCGCCCGGCGCAGCAGCGGCACATAGATCCGGTCGAAGAGCCGGGCGACGGCCGACGACCGCGGCTGGACCATGCCGTGCGTCTGCACCACGAACGGCCGGCGGCGCAGTACGGCGACGGTGAGCGCGGCCAGCGACACCAGATCGCGGCCGGCGTGCAGATGCAGGGCGCCGGCCCGGCCCGCGGCGCGCCACAGCAGCGGCAGCAGCCCGGGGTGGAACAGGCCGAGGAACCCCTGCCCCGGAACGAGCGTGCGCGCGGGGCGGGCCCGCAGCGGCACCCCGTCCACGGTGCGCGGCGGGCCGCCCCGGCCGCGCCACAGGGCGATCAGCTCGACCTCGTGCCCCCGCGCGGCCAGTTCGCCCAGCTGCCCGGTGGCCACGCTCACCGGCCCGCCGTACGCCCCGTCGTCGCTGACCAGGGTCACCACATGGCTGATCCTCACCGGGCACCCCCGGTGGTGTGCACGGCCCCCGCGGGCACGTCCCGGTGGGCGACCGCGCCCGCACCGACCACCGCGCCCGCACCGACGGTCACCCCGCGCAGCACCATGGCGCGGGCGGCCACCCAGGAGCCGGGCTCCAGACGGATCGGCCCGTTGTCGAACTCGAAGGTGGGGGAGCGGCGTTGATGGCTTCCGGTGCACAGCACGGCGCCCTGGGACACACAGACGTCATGGCCGATCGTGATCGGCTCCAGCGTGATCAGCCAGGCGTCCTCGCCCACCCAGACGTCGTCGCCGACGGTGAGCTTCCACGGCCACTGCACCCGCACCCGGTGCCGGATCAGCACCCGGTCACCGACCCGCGCGCCGAACGCCCGCAGCACCGCGGGGCGCAGCCGCGGCGGGAACCACCACTTCACGAAGAACAGGTTGAGCACGGCGAACCAGAGGGCCTGGGTCAGCAGGCCGCGGCCCTTGTCGTAGCCGGCGCCGGTGAAACCGCGCAGCCGGCGGACGGTGGCGGACGTGGTCATCGGTCCACCCGCACCCGGTGGCCGGACAGTTCGTCCTCCAGCTGCCGTATGTCGGACTCCACCATGATCCGCGCCAGCTCGTCGTACTGCACCTTCGGCGACCAGTCCAGCAGCCGCTTCGCCTTGGACGGATCGCCGATCAGCGCGTCCACCTCACTGGGCCGCTCGTACTTCGGGTCGAACCGGACGCTGCGCTCCCAGTCCAGTCCCACGCAGTCGAACGCGGCGTGCAGGAAGTCGCGTACGGTCGCGGCCACCCCGGTCGCCACCACGTAGTCGTCGGGCTCGTCCCGCTGGAGCATCAGCCACATCGCCTCCACGTACTCGGGCGCGTAACCCCAGTCGCGGACGGCGTCGAGATTGCCGAGATAGAGGTGCTGCTGCAGACCCGCCTGGATACGGGCCACCGCGCGGGTGATCTTCCGGGTGACGAAGGTCTCGCCGCGCCGTGGGCTCTCGTGGTTGAAGAGGATCCCGTTGACCCCGAACAGCCCGTACGCCTCGCGGTAGTTGACGGTGGACCAGTAGGCCATGACCTTGGCGCAGCCGTATGGACTGCGGGGGTGGAAGGGCGTCGTCTCGTTCTGCGGCGGCGGGGTGGCGCCGAACATCTCCGAGGACGACGCCTGGTACAGCCGGGTCCGCACGCCGCTGGCCCGGATGGCTTCCAGCAGCCGCAGCGCACCCAGTCCGGTGACGTCGCCGGTGTACAGCGGGGCGTCGAAGGAGACCCGGACATGGGACTGCGCACCGAGGTTGTAGACCTCGTCCGGCTGCACGTCGCGCAGCAGGTTCACCAGTGCCACCCCGTCGGACAGGTCGACGTGGTGCAGCAGCAGCCGGCGCCCGGGAGTGTGCGGGTCCTGGTAGATGTGGTCTATGCGCTCGGTGTTGAAGCTCGACGAGCGTCTCATCAGCCCGTGCACTTCATAGCCCTTGCTCAACAGCAATTCCGCGAGATACGAACCGTCCTGGCCGGTGATGCCGGTGATCACAGCGGTTTTGGTCATGGCTTCCCCCCACGAGAAACGTAGTTATTTCCTGAAATGGCCGGTGGATGTAAGGGTTCCACTGCCACAATCCGGGCCATGGATGACTTGCTGCCCCCGCCCGCCCGGGTCTTCGTCGCCGGACACCGGGGCCTGGTCGGTTCCGCCGTGGCCCGGCGGCTGTCCGCCCAGGGTTACGACGTACTGACCCGCCCCCGCACCGCACTCGACCTGCGTGATGCCGCCGCCACCGCGGACTGGCTGCGCGCCGCCCGGCCCGATGCCGTCGTCCTGGCGGCCGCCAAGGTCGGCGGAATCATGGCCAACAGCACCCAGCCGGTGCAGTTCCTGGAGGACAACCTGAGCATCCAGCTCAGCGTCATCGCCGGCGCCCACCAGGCAGGCGTCCGCCGGCTGCTGTTCCTCGGGTCGAGCTGCATCTACCCCAAGCACGCCCCCCAGCCCATCACCGAGGACGCCCTGCTCAGCGGGCCGCTGGAGCCCACCAACGAGGCGTATGCGATAGCCAAGATCGCCGGCCTGGTCCAGATCCGCTCCTACCGCCGGCAGTACGGCGCCTCCTTCATCTCCGCCATGCCGACCAATCTCTACGGCCCCGGTGACAACTTCGACCTGGAGACCTCGCACGTCCTGCCCGCACTGATCCGCCGCTTCCACGAGGCGAAGGAGCAGGCCCGGCCCGAGGTCACCCTCTGGGGCACCGGCACCCCCCGGCGCGAATTCCTGCACGTCGACGACCTGGCCGCGGCCTGCGAGCTGCTGCTGCGCCGCCACGACGGCGAGGACCCGGTCAACGTCGGCTGCGGCGAGGACCTCACCATCGCCGAACTCGCCTCCTGCGTCGCCTCCGTCGTGGGCTACGAGGGACGGATCGCCTTCGACCCGTCCCATCCCGACGGCACCCCGCGCAAGCTCCTCGACATCAGCACGATGCGCGCCCTGGGCTGGTCGCCGACCGTCCCGCTCGCGGACGGCATCGCCGCGACCTACGAGGCCTGGCGGTCGCAGCCGGCCCCGGCGTGAGGAGGCCGCCGGGCCCCGGGTGTGCGCACGGCGGCAGCTCCCACGAGCGCCCGCACCGGCCGCACACCCGGGCCGGCCGACCCGCTCAGTACGCACCGCGGCCGTCCAGCACCGCCCGGACCGTACGGGCCAGCACGCCGATGTCCCGGCCGTAGGACCAGTTGTCCACATAACTCAGGTCCAGCCGCACGGTCTCGTCCCAGGAGAGATCGGACCGCCCGCTGACCTGCCACAGGCCGGTCAGCCCCGGCTTGACCGACAGCCGGCGCAACTCCGTCCCGTCGTACCGCTCGACCTCTTCGGGCAGCGGCGGCCGCGGCCCCACCAGGGACATGTGGCCCGCAAGGACGTTGAAGAGCTGGGGCAGTTCGTCCAGCGAGAGCCGGCGCAGCACCCGGCCCACCCGGGTCACCCGGGGATCCCGCCGGATCTTGAACATCGCCCCGTCGTGTTCGTTCGCCGACTCCAGCGCGGCCCGCATCCGGTCGGCGGTGACGACCATCGTGCGGAACTTCCACATCCGGAACGGCCGCAGATCGCGGCCGACCCGGACCTGCCAGTAGAAGACCGGGCCGGCCGAGGTGAGCCGGATCGCCGCTGCCACCATGGCGAACAACGGGGAGAGCAGCACCAGCAACAGCAGCGCTCCCACCCGGTCCGTGGTCTGCTTCAGCAGCCCCGGCAGCCCCCGTCGTGCCGCCGGGTCTATGTGCATCACCGTCAGTCCCGCGGCCTTGGTCAGCCGGACCCGGTGCCGGGACACGTCGATCAGCCCCGGAAGTATGGCCAGATCCCGTCCCTCGTCGTGCAGCGCCCAGGCCAGCCGGCGTATACGCGCGGCGGACATCCGGCGGCCGGGCGCCACGAATACCAGATCGGCGTCGAGTTCGGCCGCACACCGCAGCACGGTCTCGCCGTCCTGCGCGCCGTCCGGCCCGTCCCCGTCGAAGGTCAGCCGGCCCGGCACCGGCAGCGCCGAGTCCGTGTCCTCCTCGCCGACCAGGCAGCCCCCCACGACCACGTACTCGTGATCGGTACGGTGCGCCAGCTCCTCCAACACCAGGTCGACGGCGCCCGGTTCCCCGACGAGCAGCACCCGGCGCAGCGCCTGTGCGCGGCGGCGTACGCCCTGCAGATAGCGGTGTACGAGCTTGCGCCGCAGCACGGCCAGCGCCAGCCCCGGCACCAGCGCGAGCACACAGATCTCGGTGGAGACGTCGATCCGTGCCACCACACAGGTGACGGCCAGCACGCCCAAGACGGTCAGCCAGTCCCGCAGGACCGGCAGCACCGCACCGCTGCCGCCCAACTCATCTTTGGAGTAACGATTCTTTGCCGCTCCCACGGCCAGCCAGGCGGCGCCGGCGAGCACCGCGACGAGCAGCGGCTGCGGCTGCCGGGTCGCGGTGCAGACCGCCCCCATCGGCACCAGCGCGCCGAGGAGATCGGCGGCCAACGCCACCTGTAAGAGCCGCTGTTCGGTGGATCGGTGCCTGCTTTCCTCGCGCTGTGGCGATGTGCGCTCCAGCTTGGCTGTCCCGGCGGGTGACGCGATCACCCGTGATCCGGCAGCTTCGAACAACCCCATGGCCCCCCACTTGGTCGTCCCCTCACGTCCGGTGCGGTCGGACCCCCCGGTACTCGACCGCCTCCGTATCGGAGGTGAACGCTAGAGCACGGTGCGTCCGACTGCTGAGGTTTACCTATTTTGAGTGTTCTTGTGCCTCGTTGTTTACAAGCGCGTGCCCGCATGCTCCACTTCCGGACCCTCCAGAAGCAAGAGACGCAGAGGCCCCGGGGGTGTGATCCAGCCCCGGGGCCCACGTGCCTATCGCGTCAGATGCTCAGTGCCGGTGGCACACCAGGTGCGTCCGGTGCCAGGTCCGGGTCCAGTAGCCGGGGTGGCGGTGGCCGCGCCGGTCCTGCCAGACCGGGTGCCAGACCCGGACCCAGCGGCCGTGGACCACGCGACAGTGGCCCCGGTCGACGTGCCGGGACGTCGTGTGGTCGCCGTGCGACGACGGCGCGGCCGAGGCGGAACCCACCGAGGAGAGGGCCATGCCCCCGGTGAGGGCAACGGTGGCGGCGCCCAGTGCGAAGGCGCGCTTGAATCCGTCAATCATGAGGATCATGCCTTTCTGCATTGCCATGCTGCGAGATGCCCCGGCTCTGGCCGGGCAGCAAGGAGAATGCACCCGCGGGACGGCAGGGGCCCGGTCAACACCGGGGCCTTTGCCGAATGCAGACATAAGGCAAATGAGGCGGATAATCCGACGTATGCGACCAGGGCTGTGATGGGTTACTGAAGCCCCGTCTGTGACTTGCTGAAGAGCACGCCCTCGGAATAGAAGAACACCGCGTTGCTGCTGCCGTCCGCGCCGTAACACGTCCAGGTGACGGGGTAGTTGTCGGCGGGCTCGGTCTTGTTCTCCTGCTGGCAGGTGCTCGCGTAGCGGAGCAGGGTCTGCACGCTGCTGCCCGCCTTGATCTCGTTGAATTCGGCGAGGGTCAGCGGGTCACTGGCGATGGCGATGCCACCGTAGGCGCCGGCGGCCACGAGGAGGCCGAGGGTGCAGAGGCCGGCTATCGCGCTCTTCTTCACGGGTGGGATCGTCCTTGTGCGGCGGTGGCGACGGAAGGGTGCGCAAGGAGCGTAGCCGTCCGGCCCGATTCCCGGCACCGGTGCGGCGAGCTGCATCACAGCCGGTGCCCTCCGGGGCCCGGGCGCCGTAGCGTGGGCAGGTCCCGCGAGAAAGCTGGCGATAATTCGTACAACGCGGGTAGACGCAGGGGTGTCACGAAGATCGGCCCGGTTCGGAGGAGGGGGGAAACGGTGACCCAGGCAGCGTCCCACATACCGGCCACGGCCGCGCAGGCACGCGATCGCGTCAACGACCTCTTGAAGGCCCATCCCGGCCCTGTGGAGGCGATGAAGCTCACGGATGCCCTGCTGATCACGTCGGAGCTGGTCACCAACGCCCAGCGCCACACGGACGGCCTGATCGCCTTCACCGCGCGCATCACGGGCAACCGCCTCAGCCTCCTCGTCGAGGACGCCAGCCCGCAGCACCCCGTGACGGCCTCCCGTCACGGGCCGGGGGACATCGGCGGCTACGGCTGGCCCATGGTGCGCCAACTCGCCACCTCCGTCACCATCGTTCCCACGGCCCGCGGCGGCAAGGCCATCAACGTCACGCTTGACCTGATGTGAACCGATATGCCCTGACGTGATCCGCTCTGGGGCGACTTGGCCTGCTGCGGAGAGGGTCCGGGGCCCTCAGGCCCGTCCGGACTGCGGAATGCGTTCCAGCAGCCCGCGCAGATCGTCCGCGTGCTCCTCCTCCTGCGCCAGCAGGTCCTCGAACACCCGCCGGGTGGTCGGATCGCCGTCGCCCAGCCACTGCGCGATCTCGGTGTACGCGGCGATGGCCACCCGTTCGGCCACCAGGTCCTCCTTGATCATCTCCACCAGATCGGCGCTCGCGTCATAACCCGCGTGCGCCCGCTGCGTCAGCGTGTCCGGGTGAAAATCGGGCTCCCCGCCGAGCTGCACGATGCGCCGGGCGAGCTTGTCGGCGTGCTCCTGTTCCTGCGTGGCATGTTCCAGGAACTCCGCCGCGACCGGCTCCGAATAGATCCCGGAAGCCGTGTAGTAATGCCTCTTGTACCTCAGCGTGCACACGATTTCGGTGGCCAGTGCCTCGTTCAGCACCTGCAGCACGCGTTCCAGATCGGCGCCGTAGGCATCGGTCACCGGACCCTTTTCGATTTCCTGGCGGGCCCGGGCGCGGATGGTTTCGATGTCGGTAAGGAAATCAGCCATGACTTCTCCCTTTCCATTGATCGACTTTCGTTGATCGTATTCCGCTGGTCCCCCACTTCGGGTGAGGGGACGCGTCCGGCTCCGCATGTGGCGATGTCCGGTTCAGATGTGCCAGCTCACCGTTCCGGTGGCCGTCGACACCACGACCAGCAGCACCAGGTCGGCCGCCCCGAAGGCCAGTCCCAGCCAGGCCCGCAGCCGGCGGATCGTCCCGCGGCGGAGCGCGAGGAAGCCGAAGACCAGCGCGCACGGGCCGAAGAAGACGTTGAAGATCAGCGTCCCCACCAGCCCGCAGACGAACGAGGCCACGGCCATGCGGTCGGCCTGCGGATGCGGGCCGGTCTTCAACGGAAGCCGGGTGGACGTCATCGGTGTGCCCCCTTCGACGGGGTCGTCGCCTTACGGCGCTCGCGGACGAAGAACACCGCGAGCCACGCCGTGATCGCGATCCCGGCGACGACAGTGACGGCCACCGGGATATGACCTGCGGTCCCCAGCAGCACGCCGAAGAGGAAGACTGCTAAAACCAGAAAGAGCATGGTGTGCCTGTGCCTTTCCCCAGAGGGCCGGCGGACGCGCAGCGCGCTGCCGACACGGACGGGCACCGGCCGCTCCATTGCGGCGGCTTGCACGAACGCTGGTACCCGCGGATCGCCGGAAAAATCAGCTCGGCCCGGCGCAGATCGCCCCCTTCCCGGCCGTTCCCGGGACCCCGGAAGTCATTTCACCCCCACCCCTTACCGATGCCCTTCCCGCCCTCCTGCGAGAAGCCCCGATGGCCTGTCACGGTGTCCGCCCGCCTCGCCGGAAGGAGGCCCCGGCCGGCACCGGATCTACGATCGCCGGACGGAATGAGCACCGAAAAGCGGAGAGGAAAGGGGAGGGCGGATGAGGCAGGAAAGGAAGGAAGGGAAAGAGCGGAAGGAAAGGAAGGAAGTGGCGAACGGCGGCGGGAGCCCCGCGGACCGGACCGGCCTGATCGACCGTCACATCCGCAGCGTCGACGACGTACTCCGGCTCCTGGACGGGTTGTTCGCGCCGGAGGCCGACCGCTGGACGGCCGGTGCGGCCTCCTGGTGGGACGGTTTCTACGCCGACCGTTCCAGGCCGGTGCCGTTCTTCGTGGCGAAGCCCGACGAGAACCTGGTCTCGTACCTCGACCGCGGCCTGATCGCTCCCGGGCGCGCGCTCGACCTGGGGTGCGGGCCGGGCCGCAACGCCCTCCACCTCGCCGCCCGGGGCTTCCGGGTGGACGCCGTGGACCTCTCCCCGGCGGCGATCGACTGGGCCGGGGACCGCGCCCGGGAAGCCGGGGCCGACATCACCTTCCGCTGCGGCGACGCCTTCACCCTCGTCGGCTCCGATGACGGTGCCCCGCTCCACGGCCCGTACGACCTGATCCACGACTCCGGCTGCTTCCACCATCTGCCGCCGCACCGCCGCATCAGCTACCTCGCCCTGCTGGACCGGGCCCTGGCCCCCGGTGGCCATCTCGCCCTCACCTGCTTCGCGGCGGGCGAGGAGCGGGGCGGTTCCGAGATCGGTGACGCCGACCTCTACCGCCGGGCCGCCGGCCTGCACGGCGGCCTCGCCTACACCCCCGGGGCCCTGCGCCGGATCTTCGCCGACCTGACGGTGGTGGAACTCCGCCGCATGCACGACGAGCCGTCCCACTCCCGGTACTTCGGCGAGCCCTTCCTCTGGACGGCACTGCTGCGGCGCGGCACCCGGCCGTAACGGTCGCCCGGGGGGATAGGCCCTAGCAGAGGCTGAGGATGGCCTCGGCGGTGAATTCCGGTGCCTCACGGGGCGGGAAGTGGCCGACCCCGCCGAGGACTTGACGGGTGTAGCCGTCGGCGAACAGCTGCTGCTTGCCGGCGGTGGTGCCCAGGAGGTTGTCGGCGTCCTCCGCGCCGTGCAGCACGATCGTCGGCACCTGGATCGGCGCCGGGGCGGCGAGGCGTTCCTCGACGGTGTCGTACGCCGGGTCTCCGGGGGCCTCACCCCAGCGGTGCAGGTAGGCGTGCACGGTCACGTCCGCCCAGTCGTCGTTGTCCCACGCCGCGGCCGTCTCCTCGAACTCCTCCGGTGTGAAGTCCCAGCCCGGGGACCAGGCCGTCCACAGGTAGTGGCAGAAGGCCCGCCGGTCCTGCACCATGGCCCTCCGGCCGCGGCCGGTGGCGACGAACCACTCGTACCAGTACGCCTGCGCAAGCGCGTAGGGGAGCGGTGCGTCCGGGCGGTGGGTCGCGTATCCGGCCGACAGTGCCGCGATGGCGCGTACCCGCTCCGGCCAGAGGGCGCCGACCACGTACGCGGCGCGGGCGCCCCAGTCGTGCCCGGCCAGGACGACGTCGCCGAGGTCCAGCGCGTCGAGGAATTCGCCGAGGTCGCTGCCGAGCGCCGCGATCTGCCCGCTGCGCGGCCGGGCCGGGTCGCGGAACCGGGTCGGGCCGAATCCCCGGAGGTACGGGCGGTAGACGCGGCATCCGGCGGTGTGCAGGGCGGGCAGTACGCCGTCCCAGCAGTGGATGTCGTCCGGCCAGCCGTGCACCGCCACCACGGGGCGCCCGGTCTCGGGGCCGCTGACGGCGTAGGCCGTGTCCAGCGTGGGCGTGCGTACGGTCCTGACGTCGGGTTCGGCCCCGGCTCCGCTCGCCGCCGCCGTCCCGGTCTCGCGTTCCGTCACCGATGGGCCTTCCGCAGAGTCGAGTCGCCGGTCATGGGGGCGCGCCCCCTGCGACTGTGCCAAGCGGCCCGGCTCCCGCCCGTCATCGACACGCGCGGGGACGGCGATGGCCCGGCGGAGGGGGAATCCGCCGGGCCATCGCCTCACACTCTGCGGGCTCTGCCCGCCTCGCCGCCGGTGTCGCCGCCGAAGCGGCCGTGCGACGCGGTCATCGCTCCATGGCGTCGCGGGCCTTCTGCCCGGCCTGACGCAGATCGCCCTTGGCCCGTTCGGCGCGGCCCTCCGCCGTCATCCGCTCGTTGCCCACGGCGCGGCCGACGGTTTCCTTCACGGCGCCCTTGATCTGCTCGGTCTTCGCAGAGGTCTTCTTGTCGGCAGTCATGGTCGTGCTCCCTTGCTGTCGAGCCGTTCCTTGACGAAGAGCCGTCTGCCCGGGACGCCCGGGCGCAAACACAGACATCCTTCCGCCCGTACGGGGCACATGTCCGTGGTCCTTCCCCTACGGAGGACGCCCTACGGAGGGAGACGACACCACCGATGAGCGACCATCGCGAGTTCGCAGCCGACCACGAGCGCCACCACGACCAGGAGCGCCGTCACGAGTACGAGCAGTGGCAGGCCCGCACGGTCCGGCGCCCCGAGGACGTACCGGTGACCACGCCGCTGTCCTGGATGGCGGAGAAGCACTTCGCCCACGGGGAGCGGTTGGCCGACCGCCGGCTGCCCGCGGCGTACCGGGGGCCCGATGCGCGGGGCGATGCGGGGGACGCGCTGGCGCAGCTCGCGCTCGGCGTCCGGATCGCCCGCGCCGTCGAGCAGTACCGTGCGGAGACCGTGCACGAGGCGCTGCAACTGGGCGCCACCTGGCGTCAGATCGCCACCGCCCTCGACCTCGGCACCGACGAGGCGCGCGGCATCCTGCGCAGCCATGCGGACGGTCAGCTGCGGCTGTACGAGAGCGAGGACAGCGGGGGAGCCGGTCTGCTCGGCATGAGCCCCGAGCAGCACCGGGCCGCGATGGCACTCACCGCACTGGGCGACGACGAACCCGCCACCGTCCCAGCGGAGGCGGTCACCCGGTGACCGTCGCCGTCAGCTCCCCGTCACCGTCTCGTCCCAGTCGATGCGGTGGAAGTGGAGCGGGCGGAGCATCTGCTCGGGGGCGGGGAAGGCGGCCGCGGCCCCGAGGTCGGTCTTGCCGGCCTTGACCTTGTTGGCGGCGGCCGCGTTCCGCCCGACGGCCTCCACCCGCTCGCGGCGCAGCCCGACGTAGGCGCGGAACGCCTCGGCGGGCGTGGGCAGATCGCGCAGGCAGCGGGCCAGTTCCACCGCGCTCTCGATGGCCAGTGAGGCGCCCTGGCCCGAGCTGGAGGACGGGGCGTGTGCCGCGTCGCCCACCAGGACCATGCGGCCGCGGTGCCAGTGCGGCACCGACGGCATGCGTTCCATCCGGCCGACCACCACCAGCTGGTCGGCGTCGGTGTGGTCCAGCAGCAGCTCGCCCGGGAGATGGCCCGCGTAGGTCTCGCGCAGCACGGCCAGCCACTCGGCGGCCGGGACCCGCGCCATGCCGGCCGGGTCCGGCGGGGTGTCGGTCGGCAGTCCGGCGAACCAGATCAGCCGGCCGTCCGGACCGCGCCAGTGGCCGGTGAAGGTGCGGCCGAAGGCGAAGTACATCGTGCCGGGGGCGGCCTCGACGCCGCTGTCCGTGGCGTACCCGCCGAAGCTCAGCACGCCGCCGTACTCCGGCTCGGGCGCCTGCGGGTCGATCAGGGTGCGGACGGTGGAGCGGATGCCGTCGGCGCCGATGAGGATGTCGGCGGTCGCCGACGTGCCGTCGGAGAACCGTGCGGTGACGCCTTCGGGGGTCTCCTCGGCGCCCACCAGCCGTTTGCCGTACGCGAACGAGATGCCCTGGTCGGCGGCGTGGTCGGTGAGCGCACGGTAGAGCGTGGCGCGGGGCATCGCCAGGCTGGGGGGCAGCTCGGCGAAGCCGTCGAAGGCGGCGAAGCGGTGTCCGGCGCCGTCCGCCATGACCATCCCGGGCACCGGCTGGCCGAGGGCCTCCACCGCCTTGCCGGCGCCGATCGTCCGCAGCGCCGCAAGGCCGTTGGGGGCCAGGGCCAGCCAGGCGCCCACCCCGTCCGCGGCCGCGGGGTAGGCCTCGTGGACCGTCGCCCTGATGCCTGCCTTGTGCAGCGCGAGTGCGGTGACCGGGCCGGCCACCCCGCCCCCGATGACCAGTGCCGTCCGCACGGCCGCACCACGACGCCCGCCCTGAGTGCCGTTGACGTTCATAACCCCTCCCGAGGATGCGCCCGCCGGTCAGCGGGCTCCCGGGTCAATAGTTGCACTGCACCTAGTCGCAATGCAACTAGTCTCCCCTCGCTACGCTACCGGCATGACCGCTCCCGTGAAGAGCTCGCCGCTCGCCCTGACCGTCCTGGCGCTGCTGCACTACAAGCCGCTGCACCCGTACGGCATCCAGCAACTGATCAAGCAGTGGGGCAAGGAACAGGTGGTCAACGTCGGCCAGCGGGCCGGTCTCTACCGGACCATCGAGCGGCTGCATGCGGGCGGGCTGATCGCCGTACGGCAGACCGAGCGCGACCAGCAGTACCCCGAGCGCACCGTCTACGAGGTCACGGACGAGGGCCGGGCGGTCGCCCGCGAGTGGCTGGACCAGATGCTGGCGGTCCCGAAGGGCGAGTTCCCCGTCTTCCCGGCCGCCCTGTCCAACCTGCCCATGCTCACCCCGGCCGAGGCGCTGGACGTGCTGGAGCGGCGCGCCGAGCGCCTCGCGGCCCAGCGCGCCGACCTGGCGTCCCAACTGGCCGTCCACACCGAGGAGGGCGTCCCCCGCGTCACCCTCATCGAGCACGCATACCTGCTGGCCATGGCCGAGGCCGAGGAACGCTGGGTCCGCGAGGTGACCGCTGACCTGCACAACGGCCGACTGACCTGGTCCCCGGAGATGCTCGCGGCCTTCGACGAGCAGCGGAACGCGGGGGCTGCCTCGGGCGGTTAGCCGGGCTTCGCTCCCGTTCACCTACCGTGTCCACGGGCCGACTCCCGTCCTCGGCCGCGACGACTGTGCGCCTGTGCGCCTACGAAGGGAAGAACCACCGTGTGGAATCCGACCGAGCTGTGGCTGGAGGGCGCGGTCATGGCGGTCGTGCACGCCGCCGGGCCGGAGCAGGGCTATTGGGTCGAGGAGACCGGACTGTTCCATGACGACGGCAGCAGCAACTGGTGGCAGCTGATGCCCTTCGAGGGCGGCCGGGCGATCGTCCTGGGCAAGGACCACGACCTGCCCGGAGACCTCTACGACGCACTGCCCCGGGCGCTCTCCGACGCGCCCGGCTGGCTCCGCGACGCCTGGCAGGACGACGACGGGCCGCTGCGGAGCGTGGTCCGGGCCAGGGCGCCGATCGGCTTCTTCTGCTGGGTGGACGAGCACGGCACCTGGGGCGAAGTGCCCACGGACCCGGCACAGGACGACGGAAGCGCCCTCGTGAGGGCCCCCTACAGCGGGTCCGGCGAGCGGCTCTTCGAGGAGTGCACCGACACGGACGACCTGCGGGAGGCGTACCGCCTCGCCGACGCGGCGTTCGACGCGGCCCGCGCCGGCACGCTGGACGCCGAGGTCCTGCTGCCCGTACTGCGCCGCGCCGATCCGGAGCGCGCCCACCCCTTCGACATCGAGGCGGCCCTGACCGTGGCCGCCCGGGCGGGCCTCACCCCCGGCACCGCCAGACCCGCCCTGCCCGGCGCGCCCCTGCCGCAGGAGGTGAAGTGACCCCCTATTCCCTGGCGTTCTACCTGGACGTCGTGACGTCGGGAACGGTGCTCGGCGCGAAACCGACCGATCAACCCGACCGGGTGACCGGCCTGCTGGGAACGGATTTCGCGGAGAACCGGTCCGGGCGTCACCACATGTGGCGGGACTACGGACTCGCGGAGTTCTTCTGGCAGCGGGAGGCCGGCGACGGCCCGTGGGCCGGGCACCACTTCACCCTGCAGGTCCACCGGGTCGCCCACGGCGGGCAGGTCGTCAACGGGGAGATCCGGGCCAGGTACGGACGGTTCGCCCGCAGATTGCGGTTCGCGAAACTGCAGCGGCTGCTGGAGAACCGCGGAACCGTGCTGCGGGAGATCCCGTCCGGCCAGGAACCCTGCTACCGCCTGTTCTGGAACCCCGATGCGTGGGTGGGCGTCAGCGTGATCGGCGCCAAGGACGAGTACCGGACGCCGGACGACCTCCAGGTCGGGGATGTATACGGCATCACTGCGCCGATGACTCCCGAAGAGGTGGCGTGGCGGGCCGCGCGGTAGGGCCCGCGGTCCCGCGGTCGTAGGCCGCGACCGCGGCGCGGTCGACCTTGCCGTTGGTGTTGAGGGGGAGTTCGGCGAGGTGGGTGAAGGAGCCCGGGATCATGTAGACGGGCACCAGCCGGCGCAGGAAGGCGGTCAGCTCCGCCGCCGCGGTGGGCTCGCCGGAGTAGTAGGCGACCAGAATGGAGTCCTCGCCGGTCTCGCGGACCAGCGCGACCGCGTCCCGTACGGCGGGGTGGCGGGCCAACGCGGCGTCCACGTCGCCGAGTTCGATGCGCTGGCCCCGGATCTTGACCTGATGGTCGAGGCGGCTCAGGAACACCAGGGCACCGTCCTCGACCCGGACCCGGTCACCGGTCCGGTACCAGTGGTCCCGGGTGAGCGGCGCGGTCCCGTCGTGGATCACCGCGCGTTCGCCCGGGCGCCACTCCAGGAACCGGCCGATGTTGTCGGCCGGTTCCAGATAACCGTCGAAGCGCTGGCTGCCGCGGAGGCACAGCTCACCGGTCTTCGCGGGCTCGCCGGCATCGTCGAGGACGATGTAGTCCAGGTGGTCCGGCACCCGGCCGATCGGCAGCGTCCCGTTGGAACCGGCCGGTCGCAGCGAGCTGCCGCTGCCCAGTTCGTGTGCCGTGGAGACGATCGCCACCTCGGTGGGGCCGTACAGGTTCCACAGCCGCGCGCCGGGCGCAGCCGCCGCCCACTGCTCGGCCTGCTCGCTGAGCAGCCGTTCGCCGCCGAACATCACCCCGGCCATGGTCGGCATCGAATCCGGGACCAGCGCGTTCGTCCGGGCCGCGATGCTGCCGACGGACGGTACGCAGAACCAGCGGGTGATCCGCTTGGCGCTGACGAAGGCCGACGGGCGCACCACGTCGTTCGGCCGCGGGACCACCAGCGCCGCACCGACCGACCAGGTCGTGAACAGTTCGAGCACCGCCACGTCGAAGGAGAGCTCGACGTTCTGCGACAGGCGGTCCTCGGGGCCGAAGCCGTGCTCCTCGACCAGCCACCGGAGGGTCGGCAGGACGTTGGCGTGCCGGATGGGGACGCCGCGCGGCCGGCCGGTCGAGCCGGAGGTGTAGAGGACGTAGGCGATGTCCTGGGCGGAGGTGGGTGCGGCGGGGGAGGGGGGCCCGTCCTCGGGGCCGGGTGTGCGCAGCCGGGTCAGCTCGGCGGAGGTGAGGGCGAGCACGGGCGGCAGCGGCGTGCCGTCCTCCGCCGCCTGGGCGGTGAGGAGTTGGACCGCCCGGGCGGAGTCCTCGTCGGTGACGATGATGTCCAGGTCCGTGGTGGCCGCGATGGCCAGGATGCGGGAGGCCGGGAAGGACGGGTTCAGCGGGACGACGGCCGCGCCGGCGCGCAGGGCCGCCAGATATCCGG
Organism: Streptomyces sp. NPDC107765; assembly: GCF_055657085.1. Lineage (NCBI taxonomy): Bacteria > Bacillati > Actinomycetota > Actinomycetes > Kitasatosporales > Streptomycetaceae > Streptomyces > Streptomyces sp. NPDC107765. Next base: position 245,841 of record NZ_JBVKBL010000006.1, read on the forward strand.
CGTACGCCGTCAGGCTGCGGGCGGCCAGCAGGCCGACCTTGGCGGGGCGCCCGGCGCCGTGCTCCGCGGCGGCGGCCGTCAGCCGCCGCGCCAGACCGGCCGCCAGCCGGTCCAGTTCGGCGTAGGTGAGGACCTCGTCCCGTACCTCCAGCGCGATCCGCTCCGGATGCCGCTCGGCGCTCGCGGCGAACAGTCCGAAGAGGGTGGGGGCGAGCGGGTGCGGCGTCGTGGGGGAGGGGGCGGCGGAGGTCATCGGAGGGTCCTGTTCGTCGGCCGGTGTGCCAAGGGGCAGGGCGGGGGCGGGAGGGGCGCGGCGGTGCTCACAGCAGCTCCTCGATCGTCCGCCACACCTCGTCCCAGTGGTCCGTCAGATACATGTGGCCGCCGGGGAACTCCGCCGTCCGGAAGGCGGCCGAGGTGAACGCCGACCAGTCCAGCCACTCGTCGGCGGGCGCCAGATGGTCGGCGTCCCCGCGGAGGGCGGTGAGCGGCAACGGCAGCGGGGTGAGCGTCCCGGGCGTGTAGTCGGCCAGCAGGTCCACGTCGGCGCGCATCGCCGGGAGGAGCAGCGAGCGGGCCATGGGGTCGGCGAAGATCTCGATCTCGCGGCCCGCGATGGCGGCGGCCTGGGCGGCCGCCACCTCGTCGTCGGGGTCGAGCCGCTCGGCCTGGCGGTGGCGCGGGCTGGTCGAACCGCTCACGACGAGGTGGTCCGGGAGCGGGCCCCCGGTCGCGACCAGGTGCTGGACGGCCTCGTACGCCAGGATCGCGCCGAAGCTGTGCCCGAAGACGACGAACGGCTCCTTGCCGGCCGCCGCCCGGAAACGCTCGGCGGTGCCGGCCGCGGCCTGTGCCATCGTCCGGTAGAACGGCCGGTTGAACTCCTCCTCCCGGCCCGGCACCTGCACGGGCACCGCGCGCAGCACCTCGGACTCCCGGCGCCGCCAGGGACGGTAGACACCGGCTCCCGCCCCGGCGTAGGGCAGGCACATCAGCGTGGTCGTCATGCGGGACCTTCCGGTACGAGGGAGTGCGGTGGGACGGATACGGGGGCCAGCAGGCCGAGTTGGGTACGGAACGCGTCCGTGAGGTCGGTCAGGCGGTGCGCCCAGGCACCGGTCGTCGGCGCCTGGACCACACATTTCAGCGTCCCGTCGGGCAGCTCGCACACCTGCAGCTGGACCTCGGCGACCGCGCCCACCGGCGGGACGGGGACGGTGTGCATCCGCACCGGACCCGCCGGGTGCTCGACCCGGCGCCAGCTCTCGAAGGCGAACACCGCCTGGAACACCGGCATCCGGCGGCCCACGACGGTGCGGGCGGCCCGCACGATCTCGTCGCAGGGCAGCGCGGAGCCCAGGATGGTCTCCCGGACCGAGGCCCAGACCCGTTCGACCGCTCCGGGCGCGGACAGCTCCGGCATCCGGACCGGCACGGTGTTGATCAGGCAGCCGAGTTCGTCCGGCTGCCCGGCGGAGCGGGCGACCACCGGAGTGCCCACGCAGAAGTCCGCACCCCCGGTGAGCCCGGCCAGCGCCCGGCCGTACGCGGCCAGCAGCACCACGAACGGCGAGCAGGCGCGGCGCCGGGCCTCGGCGCATACCGCCTGCCAGACGGCGGGCGGACAGCTGGTCCGCCGCTCGGCGAGACCGGCCCGGGCCAGGGCCCGCTGGCCCGGCGCCGGCCCGTCGTCCGGCACCGGCAGGTCGGCCGCGCCCGCGAGCACGGTCCGCCAGTGCGCGGCGAGTGCGGTGCGCTCCGCGGCAGCGGGCTCCACGGGCGCCGGCCGCTCCCGCACCGGCAGTTCGGGCGCCCGTCCCTCGGCGGCCAGGCCGTACGCGCGGGCCAGATCGGTGGCGAAGACCTCCTGGGAGAGGCCGTCGAAGGCGATGTGATGGACGGCGAGGAAGACCGTGGCGCCCTCGTCGTCGGGGGCGACCGCGGCGCGGTGGACCCGGCCCGCGGCGATGTCGAAGGTGTCCGCACCGAGCAGCGCGGCCGCCGCGTCCGCGAACCCGGTGCCCGCGGGCAGGCGCAGCGGGGGCTCGGCGACCGGCTCCGCGAGGACGGTCCGCACCACCTGTCCCCGCTCGATGACGAAGGCGGTGCGCAGTGACTCGTGGCGGCGGGCCACGGCGGACAGCGCCGCGTCGAGCGCGGACGGCTCCACCGGGCCGTCGGCACGGACCTCGGCGAGCACCCAGTTGGCGGGGCTCGCCGGGGCGATCTGCTCCCCGAGCCAGAACTGCCGCTCCAGCGCGGAGGCCGGCTGCACCCGCACCGCCGTGCGCTCAGTCACGGGCCAGCTCCTTGTCCGCGCCCGCCGCGCCGTCACCGTCGCCGGTGCCGTCCGGCGGGGTCAGGTTGTCCATCTCCCGCAGCGCACGGTTCCGCAGCGAGACCAGGACCAGCACCACGTAGGTCGCGCCGAAGGCCAGCAGGGTCCAGCGCAGCCCGATGCCGTGGATCGCCCAGCCGGCCACCAGGATGCCGACCGGCGCGGCACTCATCGCGACGGCCGAGGTCAGCGCGAAGACCCGGCCGAACAGGGCCTGCGGCACCTTGTTGAGCATCACCGTCGACAGCACCGGGTTGAGCGGTCCGGCGGCCAGCCCCAGCAGGAACGAGATCGCGATGGACAGCACCGCGCCCGGCTGCCCGCCGAGGGCCAGCCGCAGCCCCCCGATGACCAGGAAGCAGCCCAGCAGCGTCCAACGGCGGCTGGTCAGCAGCCGCTTGCTGGCGGGGCCGTAGAGGAACGTGCCGGCCACCGCACCGCAGCCGGAGGCGGCCACCAGCCAGCCGAGGTACTGACCACCGCCCAGCACCTGGTCCGAGTAGACCGGCAGGATGACCGGCGTGAAGGCGTCGTCGAGGAAGTTGGTGACGAACACGAACGAGGTCATCGCGCCGATCACCGGCAGCTGCTTGACCAGCCGGAGGCCCTCGGTGAGCTGCCGGACGAAGCCCTGCCGCTCGGCGGCCGGAGCCACCGGCCCGCCCGGCACGGCGACCCCGACCAGCAGCGCGGAGAGCAGGAAGGTCGCGGAGTCCACGTACATGCCGATCACCGGGCCGGACACGGCCGCGAGCAGACCGCCGAGCGGGGCCCCGACCAGCAGACCGAGCCGCGGGGCGCCCTGCATCCAGGAGTTGGCGCTCTCCAGCCGCACCCCGCCGCGGTCGGCGAGCCCCTTGAGCAGGCTCTGCCGGGCCGCACCGGTCGGTGTCGAGCCCAGACTGCGGACGAACAGCAGACCCATCAGCACCGGCAGGGCGAGCCCCACCGTGTCGTTGAGCAGCGGGATCAGCCCGATGACGGTGCCCGCGAGCAGATCGCAGAGCACGCTCATCCGCTTGCCGCCGATGCGGTCGATCCAGACCCCGCCGACCGCGCCCGCGAAGATCAGCGGCAGCGTGTTGGCGAAACCCGCCAGGCCGGTCGAGACGGAACTGCCGGTGACGCCGAGCACGTACAGCGGGATGGTCACCACCGTCACCGCATTGCCGAACGACGACAGGTAGTGGGCCAGCAGCAGAACCACCAGCGGTCGGCGTTCCGGCACCGCGGTGCCGGGCCCGGGGGGCGAGGTCATCGAATCTCCTGTTCCGCACGGCGGGTGCTGGCGAAGAGCTGCTCCAGGTACTCCTCCGAGACCCCGGCCCGACCCGGGACCTCGGAGTCCGCGATGCCGGCCGGCACCAGCGGGTTGCCGCGTTGCCGCAGCAGCTCGGTGAGTGCGGAGAGGGTGGTGTGCTCGGTGATGTCCCGGGGGCCTGCGGTGAAGCCCCGCGCCGTGAGCAGCCGGGCGAGCCGCACGGCCAGCAGCGGCGTGCCACCACGGTCGGCGAACGCGTCCTGCGGGTCCGCGGCGGGCAGGTCCAGTGCCTCGCACCACGCCGCGGCCACCAGCTCGGCGGCGCGCCCGGCCGGGCTGGCGAGCGGGGTGTCGGGCGAGGTGGCGAAGACCTCGACCAGCTGCAGCAGCCGCCGCGCGAGCCGGTCGATGGTCTCCGGCTCGAAGAGCGCGGTCCGGTACTCGAACCGCCCGTAGACCAGGTCGCCCAGATGCCACCAGGCGACCGTCGCGTCCATCGAGGAGATCCCCTCGGGCACCGCGTTGGCGTAGACGGTGGCGCCGGGCACCGAGTAGGACACCGTCTCGGCGAGGTCGAGATGGACGAGCATGGTGCGCAGCAGCGGATAGCTGTGCACCGACCGCTCGGGGGCGACCGCCCGTACGATCTCGCCGAACGGCGTCTCGTGGTGTTCCGCGACGGCGGCACCGGCGGCCTGGGTGGCGGCCATGAAATCGTGCGGGGTCGGATTCTCGGGCAGCCGGATCCGCAGTGGCACGTTGGTGAGCAGGAAGCCCACCAGGTCCTGGACGGCCGGCTCGCCGCGGGTCACGCTGGGCACCCCGAGGAGGACGTCCCGCTCGCCGCTCTCCTCGTACAGCAGCGCCGCGTAGACGGCGGCCATCGCGTTGGCGACCGTGCTGCGGGCCTGCTTGGCGCGGGCGATGAAGGCCGCGGCGATCCCCTTGTCCAGGACGAAGTTGTACTGCCGCCCGGCGCGGTCCTCGGTCTCGGGGGAGTGGTCGTACGGCAGCAGCGGCCGGTCCGGGAGGTCCGCCAGGTAGCTGCGCCAGAACGCCCGGTGGCGTTCGCCGTGCTCGCTGTCGAAGTACTCCCGCTGCCAGTGCGCATAGTCACCGAACTGCACCGGGAGATCGGGGAGTTGGGGCTCGCGGCCCTCCCGGACCGCCCGGTAGACCTCCAGCAGCTCGCTGTTGAGCCGCACGTAGGACCACTGGTCGGTGAAGGAGTGCGGCATGGTCTGCACGATCTGGTGGTCGTCGCCGCCGAGGTCGGCCACCCCGATCCGCAGCACCGGGTCGCGGGCGAGGTCGAACGGACGCCGGACCTGCTCCCGGATGAACTCCGCCCGGCGCCGCTCCCGTTCACCGTCCGGCCCGGCCGACTGGTCGGTGAAGGTCAGGTCGGCGCCGCGGTCCGGGTGCAGCCGCAGCACCGGCCGGGTGCCCTCCGTCTCGATGGCCGAGCGCAGCAGCTCGTGCCGGCCCACCACGACGGCCACCGCCTCGGTGAAGGCCCGCCGGTCGAACTCCCCGAGGAAGCGCAGCCCGAACCCCAGGGTGTAGGTGGTGGTGCCGGGATAGAGCTGGTCGAGGATCCACAGCCGTTCCTGGTCCATGCCGACCGGGAAGGTGTCGCGCGGCCCGGGCCGGGGCCGCAGCGGGCGCTTGCCGGAGCGCTGCTGCGACAGCTTGGCCAGGAGGGCGGCGCGCTTCTCGGGAGCCAGTCCGGCGAGCCGGGCCGCGAGCGCCGACTCCGCCCCGCTCATCGGGCACGCTCCGCGGGGAGGCAGCCGAACAGGGCGGGCAGCGCGGCCAGTACGTCCCCGGTGGGCAGCCCGAAGTCCACCAGGAAGCCCACCTCGTCGGCGCCCGCGGTAGCCAGCAGACCGAGCACCTCCGCGGCCTTGCCCGGTGAGCCCAGCAGCGAGGGGCCCTGCAGGAAGTTGAGGTAGGCGCTCTCCAGCAGCACCTTCTCGTCCTCGCCCGGTGCGGTAGTCTGACTGCGGTAGGCGCGCAGATAGCCGTGCATCGCGGGGCGCAGGTAGTCCTCCAGATCGGGCCGTTCGCTGACGTAGGCGTGCACCATGACCACCACGTCACCTTCTCCCGCATGCCCGGCCTGCCGCCAGGCCGCCCGGTAGCGGGCGATGTTCTCCCGCAGCACCGGCAGCGTCTGGCCGAGCAGCGCGGTCATCACGCCGCAGCCGGCCCGCCCGGCGGCTTCGAAGGTCTCGCCGTGGCCGGCCGAGGTCAGCCAGACCGGGAGCTCCGGCTGCACCGGGCGGGGCCCGGTGCGGACCTCGGCCGTGCCGCCCGCCGTGGTGGGGTGGGGGAGCGCCTCACCACGCCAGTGCGCCCGCACCTGCTCGATGATCCGCAGCGTGTCCGCGCGCCGCCCGGCGTAGTCCGTACGGGCCAGCACGAAGTCGTCGGGGTGCCAGCCGCTGGCGAACGAGATACCGGCCCGGCCGTCCGACAGGTTGTCGACCACCGCCCAGTCCTCGGCGATCCGGGCCGGATGGTGCAGCGGCGCGGCCACACTGCCGGCCCGGATCCGCAGCCGCTCGGTGCGCACGGCGACCGCGGCGGCCAGCACCGACGGGTTCGGCGAGTGCCCGCCGAAGTCCACGAAGTGCCGTTCCGGCAGCCACACGGCGTGCAGCCCGGCCGCGTCCGCCTGCTCCGCCGCGTCGAGGACGAAGCGGTAGTAGTCGCGCGCCGAGACCGTGTCCGCGCTGGCGAAGAAGTACAGGCTCTGCCGGGCGGGCGCGCCGCCGGCCGCCCCGTCCGCGGGCGGGGTGCCGGTACGGGCCCGGCGCCGCATCTCCTGGCCGAGGACGCGGCGCTGTTCCGGCGTCAGGGCCGCCAGCCGTTCGGAGAGGTCGCTCACTGCACACCTTCGATCTCGTCGAGCAGCCGCAGGAGTTCGGCGTCGTCCCGGTCGGCGGCGAGCTCCTCGGCGCGGCGGATGAAGGAGCCGAGGTCGGAGTGCTCGTAGAGGTCGCCGAGCGCGACGCCGAGCAGCAGCGTGTCGTTGACCACCGTGAGCAGCTGCGCGGCCTGCAGCGACGTTCCGCCGAGGGTGAAGAAGTTGTCCGACGGGCCGAGCGGTTCGCCGCCGAACGCCTCCTGCCAGATGGCGGTGATCGTGGTGGCGAGATCGCTGCCGGCCGCTGCGGTGTCCTCCGCCGTCGCCGGGGTCGACGGTTCCTGCGGCGGTGCCGGCTCGCGGAGGGCTGCGGCGGGCGCGGCGGGCCGTTCGTGGGGCAGTGCCCCCGGGGTCGCCTCGATCCAGTGCCGGGTGTGCGCGAACGGGTAACGCGGCAGCGGAACGGGGGAGGTGACCAGGGGCACGTCGAAGTCCACCGGGCAGCCGGCCGCCCAGAGACGCGCCAGCGCGTCCTGGTGCGCCTGCGACTCGTCCGCACCGGAGTGCCCGAGCAGCTCGATGATGCCCGGTGGGTGCGCAAGGCCCAGCAGGCGGGCGGTCTGCCGTACGGGGTTGGTCAGCGCCCGGCCGCCGTGGATGCCGACGACCGCGGCGGGGCGGCCGGCCAGCAGCGTCCGGACACCGTCGGCCAGCCGTACGGTGCCGCGCAACTGCCCTGCCCAGTAGGCGGGGTCGGTGGCCTCCTCGGCGCTCAGCTCCGCGCCGGTGCGGTTGGAGATGACGGTCAGCCGGGGCGCCGACAGCGGCACGGTGGCGAGGAACTCCCCGAACCGGGCGGCGGCCTCCTCCATCGCGCGGGAGTGGAAGGCGTGCGCGGTCTCCAGCCGGCGGGCGGTGAGCCCGCGTGCGGCGCAGCGCCGCTCCAGCTCGGTGACCGTGTCCGGGTCGCCGCCGAGCACCGTCGTCCCGGGGCCGTTGACCCCGCAGACGTCGGCGGGCAGCCCGGCGGCGAGGTCGCGGGCGGCCTCCTCGTCCAGCGGGACGGCGAGCATCGCCCCGGCCGGGGCCCGGCTCATCAGCTCCCCGCGCCGTACGACGGCCGCCGCCGCGTCCTCGACGCCGAACACCCCGGCGTACGCGGCCGCGGTCAGCTCGCCGACGCTGTGGCCGAGCAGCGTCGCCGGCCGCACGCCCCGGCGTTCCAGCCGCCACAGGTGTGCCAGACCGACCACGAAGAGCAGCGGCTGCACCACCGCGGTGTCCAGCAGCCGCGCATCGTCGGCCGCCCACGTCTCGAACCCGCGCAGATCGGGACCGCCGGCCCGCAGCACGGCGGCGGACAACCGGTCGAGGTCCGCGCCGAAACGGGGGTCGTCGGCGGCCGACGCGGCGGTACCGGTCAGGCGGATGCCCTGGCCGGGCAGCAGCACAGCGACCGGGGCGTCCGCCACGGCCGGTGGTGTGTCGGCCCGCTTCGCGGTCTCCAGCAGCCACTCCCGCAGCCGCTCGCGGGCGGCGGCCGGGTCGGTGGGCAGGGCGACGGCGGCCCGGTGGGCGAGTTGCCGCCGGCCGTGCCACAGCGTGCCGAGCACGCCGGGGAGGGCGGCCCGTGCGCCGGGGCCGTCGAGCCAGGCGGCCAGGTCCGCGGCCTTGTCGCGCAGGGCCTGCGGGGTCGCGGCGGAGAGCACGGCGACCGGCGGCCGGACGTCCTGGGCGGGCGCGGGTTCCGGGACCGGGTCGGCCGGGGCGAGGATCACATGGGCGTTGGTGCCGCCGAAGCCGAAGGAGCTGACCGCGGCCCGGCGCGGGACCTCGGCGCTCCAGGTCGCGGCCGCCCGCGGCAGGAAGAACCGGTCCGCGCCGAGCTCCGCGTCCGGGCCGTCGCCCGGCTGGGAGGCGACCGGCAGCAGCAGGTCGTGCTGGAGTGCCAGCACCGTTTTGATCAGGCCGAGGACCCCGGCCGCGCTGTCGGTGTGGCCGATGTTCGGTTTCACCGTGCCGATGGCGCAGCGCGGGGCGGCGGTGCCGGTGCCGTAGACCTCGGCCAGCGCCGCCAGTTCGACCTGGTCGCCGAGGACGGTCCCGGTGCCGTGCGCCTCGATGTAGCCGATGTCCGCGGGGGAGAGCCCGGAGACCTCCAGGGCCTCGCGGAGCACCTCGGCCTGGCCCCGCGGGCTGGGCGCGGTCATGCCCATGCGGTCGGCGCCGTCGTTGTTGACCGCGCTGCCGATGATGTGCGCACGGGCCCGGCCGGGTCCGTCGGCGAGCTCGGCCGACCGGCGCAGCACCACGATGCCCGCGCCGCTCGACGGGACCGTGCCCCGGCTGCCCACGGTGAAGCTGCGGCAGCGGCCGTCGGGCGCGTAGATGCCGCCCTCGGGCCCGTCGTGCTCGGGCCGTTCGACCGGGAAGACGGTGATCCCGCCCGCGATCGCCACATCGCATTCGTAGGTGAGCAGACTGCGCACCGCCTGATGGACGGCGACCAGGGAGGTGGAGCAGGCCGTCTGCACGGTCATGCTCGGGCCGGTGAAGCCGAGCCGGTAGGAGAGCGCGGTGGCGAGGAAGTCACGGGAGTTGCCGAGCATGATCTGTTCGGTGCCGTGGGCCCGCACGGTCCGCTCGTCCGGCAGGACGTTGCGGTGCAGGTAGATGTCGGGGCCGCCGCCGAGGAAGACGCCGACCCGGTTGCCGGCGCGCGTGGTGTCGAGGCAGGCGTCCTCCATGGCCTCCCAGACCAGTTCGGCGATCACCCGGTGCTGGGGGTCCGTCAGCGCCGCGTGGGCGGGGGCCATGCCGAACAGCTCGGCGTCGAACTCGGCGAACCGGTCGATCTGCCCGCTGAGCAGTCTGCCGTTCCCGGCCCGTTCGCCCCGGGCCGCCGGCAGCGCGACCTCACCCCCGGCGAGTCGGGAGAGGAAGGTCTCCGGGTCCGATGCGCCGGGGGCCCGCAGGGACAGCCCCACCACGGCCACGGCATTGTCCAGCTCCGTCATGCCGGTTCTCCTTCCATTGCGTACGAGCTGCTCGGGTGCGGTCCGGCCGGCGGGGCCGGCAGCGGCGGCCTCATGCGTCCGTCCGCGGGGCGAGCGCGGCCGCCAGCCGGCGGGGGGTGGAGTTGCGGAAGATGTCCCGCAGGCGGATCGCGGGGTAGTTCTCCGCGCGCAGGGCGGTGGCCAGCAGCACCGCTTGCACGGATGTGCCGCCGAGGTCGAAGAAGTTGTCGTCGGGGGCGACGGGCACCTCCAGGACCCGCTGCCAGAGGGCGGCCATGGCGGTCTCGGGACCCGAGAGCCCGTCGGGCTCGGGCGCCGCGGCACGCTCCGCGGGCCGCGGGTCGGGGAGCCGTGCGGTGTCGAGCTTCCCGTTGGCGGTGAGGGGCAGTTCGGGCACCGCGGTCAGGGTGGCGGGCAGCAGGTGGCCGGGCAGCCGCTCGGCGAGCCGGTGCCGGATGTCGGCCAGGGTCCCGGGCGCGTCGGTGTCGTTGTCGGTGTCGGTGACCACATACGCGTCGATCCGCGCGGTCGCCGGCCCGTCGGGGGCCCGGACCAGGGAGGCGGCCGCCCGGACCCGGTCGTCCTCCAGGAGGGCGTGCCGGATCTCGCCGAGCTCGATGCGGTGCCCGCGGATCTTGACCTGGTCGTCGCGCCGGCCGAGGTACTCGAGCTGCCCGTCGGGCAGGAACCGGCCGAGGTCGCCGCTGCGGTAGAGGCGGGCGCCGGGCGTTCCCGTCAGATGGTCGTCGGTGAAGCGTTCGGCGTTCAGTTCCGGACGGTCGAGGTAGCCCTGGGTGACCCCGGCGCCGCCGACCCAGATCTCACCGGGCACACCGGGAGCCGCCGGGCGCCCCCGGTCGTCGAGGACGTACAGGTCCCAGCCGGGTATCGGCCGGCCGATCGAGCGGCTGCCGCGCAGCGCCTCGGCGGGGTCGACGGGGTGCCAGGTGCAGAAGACCGTGGTCTCGGTGATCCCGTACATGTTGACGGGCCGGCAGACGTCCGCGGGATAGCGGGCGAACCACGGCACCAGGACACCCCGGTCGAGCGCCTCGCCGCCGAAGATGACCAGACGCACCGCGAGGCCGCCGTCGCGGAACGCCTCGGTGTTCACCAACTGGGCGAACGCCGAAGGGGTCTGGTTGAGGACCGTCACACCCTCGCGGAGCAGCAGTCCGTGGAACGCCTCCGCGTCACGGGAGACGTCGTAGGGGACGACGACCAGCCGGCCGCCGGTGAGCAGGCACCCCCAGATCTCCCAGACGGAGAAGTCGAAGGCCAGCGAGTGGAAGTACGACCAGACGTCGTCGGGGCCCGGTGCGTACTCCTCGCGGGTCGCGGCGAGCAGGGCGGCCACATTGCGGTGACTGACCCGCACCCCCTTCGGGCGGCCGGTCGAGCCGGAGGTGTGGATCAGGTACGCGGTGGCTTCCGGGTCCACGGCCGGCAGGGCCTGCGTCGGGTCCTCGGGTGCGGCGTCCGGCGCGACCCGGCGCAGGCCGGGGACGTCCGCGAGCAGGTCGCCCTCGGTGATGGCGGTCCGTAGTCCGGTGTCCTCGATGACGAAGGCGAGCCGCTGCGGCGGGTAGTCGGGGTCGAGGGGGACGTAGGCGGCGCCCGCCCGGAGTACCGCGAGCACGGCGGCGACCTGCCCGATGCCCCGGTCCAGGCAGACCCCGACCCGGTCGCCGGGTCGGACCCCCGACTCGACCAGTACGGTCGCCAACCGCCGTGACATGGCGTCGAGTTCGCGGTAACTGGCCTGTTCTTCCCGGCAGACCACGGCGGTGCGCCCGGCGGCCTCGCGCACCTGGCGCGCGAACAGTTCGGTCAGCGCCACCGGTGGTTCGCCGAGCCGGGTGCCCCGTCCGGTGGCGAGCAGGGCCGTGAGTTCCTCGGCCGGGAGGGTGTCCACCTCGTCCAGGCGTCCACCGGGCCGGGCGGTGAAGTGGGTGAGTACGGCCGTCAGTTGGCGGAAGAAGAGGGCGGCGGCCGCGTCGGTGACCAGTGCCCGCTGGTGGCGCAGGAGCATCCGGATCCCGTCCGTGCGCCCGTGCTCCTGGTAGAGGCCGAGGGTCAGCGGGAAGTGGGCGGTGCCCAGGCCCTGGTCCTCGTGCGGGACGGCGTGCCGGTCGCCTTCGCGCAGTTCGGGCAGGGTGTCGATGGCCGACACCACCAGCTGGGGCGCGGTGAGGCCGGTCCCCGGCAGTACGGAGGACAGCGGCAGGTCGGCGTCGCGGTAGGCCTGCACGCCGCGCTGGTGCACCTCCCGCAGGAAGTCCGCCACGGTGGCCTGTCCGTCGAGGAGGACCGGAACGGGAGCGGTGTTGTTGAAGTACCCGACGGTGTCGGCGTGTGCCGGTGAACGCCGCGAGACGGTGGTGCCGATGACCGGGCGCGCGGCTCCGGAGTTGCGGCCGAGGACGAGGGCGGCCGCGGCGAGGACGGCCGAGTAGGGGGTGATCCCCAGTTCGGTGCCGAGGTCGCGGAGGCTTTGGTGCAGTCCGGCGGGGAGGAGCGCTTCGGCGACGCCGCCGCCGGTGGAGTGCGCGTCGCCGGAGCCGGTTGCGTCGCCGGCGGCGCCCGCCCACTCCAGGGACGGGACGACATCGGCGGCGGCCAGCTCGGCCCGGATCTCGGCCGCCCGGCCGGCCCGCCGGGGCAGCCGGCCGTGGGCCGCGGCCGCCCAGTCGGCGTAGGGGGTGGCGGGTTCGGTGGGCCGGTCCGTCAGGAGGCCGCGGGCGAGCAGTTCCATGGACCGGCCGTCGACCACGAGGTGGTGGGCGACGAGGACGAGGTCGGCGGCGTCCGGCGCGTACCGGAGCAGCACGGCGCGGCACAGCGGGCCCTTGGCGAGGTCCAGGGGCCGGGTCAGCTCCTCGCGCACCCGCAGGCGGGCCGCGGCGCTGTCCGGCGCGTCCGCGACGCGCACGGAGTGCAGTTGCGGCGGGTTGGGCGCGGTCTCCAGGAACCACGTCCCGTCGTCCTCCACCACGCGGGAGGCGAGCACCGGGTAGGTCTCGGCCAGGCGCGCGAAGCGCTCGGCGAGCAGCGGCCCGTCGGCCGGCCCGGTGATCCGGTAGACGCAGTTGACCAGATAGGTCGAGGGATCGTCGGCGGCCTGGTCGGCGGTGTAGAGGTCGACCTGGTTCGGGGCCAGTGCGCAGCGCATGTCAGCTCCCCGCGCCGTCGGCCGCGAGCAGGCGGGCGAGGGCACCGGCGCCGTCGGCCTCCAGGACGTCGAGGTACTCGACCTCGCGGCCGGTCAGCTCGTAGAGCCGGCTGGTCAGCAGGACCGCGCGGAAAGAGTCCCCGCCGTTCTCCAGGAATCCTTTAGTGGGATCAGCACCAGCCCCGAGGATTTCCCTCCAGAGATTCTCCGCCACTTCAGCCGAATTCTCGGAGGAGGGCAGGGAGGGGTCAGCATTGAATTCCATGGAACAGCCCCCGAATTCTATGAGTCCGAATTCCCCGCTTCTGCGCCACGTTGTGTGCACGGGGCGTGTCACTGGGGGTGGTCGACTCCATCCAGTTTTCACGGCCGCAGGGCTCAATTACCCGCCTCAACGGTTTGGTTGACGCTACAGCGCCACCCGGAAGTTGATCAATGTGAGCTAGATCACAATGCCCTCTCCGGCATTCTTGTTGAATTCCCGCGCGGTGTGTGCGGTGACCCCGAGAATTCTTCTTGACACGGCCAAACCGCCTCCATAACCTGGCCCGACTAATTCCGGTGCGGATTTCAGTCGGGGGGCTGTTCGGTGACCAGCGATGACGATGCCGGGAATGCGGTCAGGCCCGCCGACGCGGCGCAGACCCGGTTCTTCCTGCTCGACCAGCGGGGCGGCAGAGCCACCACTCTCCTCCAGCACATCCGGATCGACGGCCCGGTCGACCCGGAGCGGATGACCGCGGCCGCGCGGGCGGTGTGCCGGGCGCAGCCGGCGCTGCGGACCTCCCTGCACCCGACGGCGGAGGGGCTCGTCCAGCGCATCCACCCCGTCTCCGCGGTCGACATCCGGACCGGACGGGCGGACGACGGGAGCGCCCTCGACGGATGGATCGCCGAGGCCCGCGCCCCGTTCCCGCACGGCGCCGGGCCGTTGTGCCGGATCCGGATCGTCGGCACACCAGGCCACACGCACTGCCTCGTGGGCGTCCACCACGCCGTGTTCGACGAGGACTCCGCGGCCGTCCTGCTGCGGCAGCTCGCCCGCGCGTACGCCGACGGCCCCCAGACGCTCACCGCCGCCGACCCCCACCAACCCCCGCCGCAGCCCGCACGCCTCGCGGCCCTGCACGCCTTCTGGACCGACCACCTCGCCGGCGCGCCCACGGACACCGCCCTGCTCCACCTCCCGACCACCCCGGAAACCGGAACCGGGACCGCGACCGGGCACGGCGCGGTGTCCCTGCCGCTGGACGCCCCACTCGCCGCCGCACTGCGCGAGCGGGCCCGGGAGAGCGGGGCCACGCCCTTCGCGCAGGTGCTGGCCGCCGTCGCGGTGGTCGTCGGCTGGTACGGCGACACCGAGGACGTCGTGCTCGCCACCGTCGCCACCACCCGCACCGCGGCGGACGCCGAGGTCATCGGCTGTCTGCAGAACACCCTGCCGGTACGCCTGCCGCTGCACGGCGCCGACACCGCCTCCGTGCTCGACCGCACCGCCGACGCGCTGTTCGACGCCCTCGACCACTGCGACCTGCCCATCGAGGACATCCTCACCGTGTCCGGGGCCACCCGCCGTCCCGGCCGGCCGCCGCTGACGCAGATCATCTGCACCCAGGCCACCGCAGCCGCCCCGCTGACCACCGGCGACCTGCGATGGCAGCTGGTACCGGCCGAGGACGCGCGGAGCGAGTACCAACTGGCCGTCACGCTCCATCAGAACTCGGCAGGCGACCTCTCCCTGGCGGTCGATTACGACCGCGCCGCCCTGCCCGCCGCGTCGGCGCGGCTTTTCGCCGAGCACCTGGCCGGCGCGCTCGCCGCGTTCGGCACCGCACCGGCAGCCCCGCTCACCGCGCTGCGCCTGTTCATCCCCGACCCACCGCCACCCGCCACCCCGGCCGCCGCGGCCGGCCCGGCGGTACCCGAGCTGATCGCCGGGCACGCCCGGCGCACCCCCGAGGCCCTCGCCCTGATCGCGGGCTCCCAGCGCGTGACCTACGCCGAACTCGACCGCCGGGTACGGGAACTGGCCGCCGCGCTGATCGACGCCGGTGTGCGGCCCGGCGACCGGGTCGGCGTGTGCCTGCCGAGGACGGCCGACCTGCTCGTCGCCCTGGTCGCCGCCTGGCGGGCGGGGGCCGCCTATCTGCCGCTCGACCCCGGCTACCCGGCGGGCCGGCTCCGGATGGTGGTCGAGGACGCCCGGCCGGCCGTGGTCGTCGGCGACGCCGCGGCCGCCGAGGCCCTGGCCTCGACCGGCGCCGTACTGATCGGCCCTGACGCGGTGGCCGACCGCGCGCCCGAGCGGTGGCCGGACCTTGCGCCGCAGGACCCCGCCTACGTCATCCACACCTCCGGCTCGACCGGCCGGCCCAAGGGCGTGATCGTCCGCCACGACAACCTGGCCGCGCTGTTCGCGGCCTTCGCGCAGGTCCTTCCCGCGCCGCCCCCGGTGTCGGTCGCGGGCGCGAGCGTCTCCTTCGACATCAGCGTGCTGGAGCTGTTCTGGCCGCTCGCCACCGGCCGCACCGTGCTGCTGACCAGTCACCAGCAGGTGGCCGACGCCGACGTGCCGCGCGGCGCGCTCTACCAGTGCACCCCCACCATGGCCCGGATCCTCGCCGACGACCCGGCCGGCCGGCGGCTGCTCGGCGGCCTCGCGGTCCTCCTCGTCGGCGGCGAACCGCTCCCCCGCGACCTGGCCGACCGGCTGACCGACCTGGTGCCGGGCCCGGTGTTCAACTGCTACGGCCCGACCGAGACCACCGTCTGGTCGACCGTGTGGCGGGTCGAGCCACAGGTGCCCGTGCACATCGGTCATCCACTCGCGGGGGAGGAGTGCCGGGTGGTCGACGCGCACGGCCGTCCGCTGCCACCCGGAGTCCCGGGACGGCTGCTGATCCTCGGGGCCGGCGTCGGAGCGGGCTACTGGCAGCGGCCGGACCTGACCGCCGAGCGCTTCGCCACGTACGACGGGCGCACCGGCTACGACACCGGGGACCTGGCCGTCCTCGACCCCGAGCACGGACTGCGCTTCCTCGGCCGGGCCGACACCCAGGTCAAGGTCCTCGGGCAGCGGATCGAACTCGCCGAGATCGAGACCGTGTTGCGCGCCCACCCCGCCGTCCAGGAGGCCGTGGTCACCGTCAGCGGTGACGGCACCGCGGTCACCGCCTGCCTGATCCCCACCGACCCGGCGAGCCCGTCCGGCGCCGGGCACCCGCGCCCGGCGCCCGCCGAACTCGCCGACGAGCTCCGCCGGCACGCGGCCGTCTCGCTCGTACCCGCGATGGTCCCGGCCGCCTGGCTGCTCGTCGAGGCGCTGCCCCAGCTGCCCAACGGCAAACTGGACCGCGCCGCGGTGGCCGACCTGGCGGCCCGGGCGGCCACGGCGGCCCCCGCACCGGACGACGCCGAAGCGTCGGCGGGCCCCCGTTCCGGGCAGGCCACCGAGGTGGTCCGGCGCGCCTGGGAGCGCGTACTCGGCGCCCCCGTCCGCGGCCTGGACACCCACTTCTTCGACCTCGGCGGCACCTCCGGACAGATCGTGCGGGTGCTCGCCCTCCTGCAGCGCCCGTACCCGAAGCTGACCACGGCCGACCTCTTCCGCTACACCACCGTCCGCGCCATCGCCCGCCATGTCGACGCGGCCGGCGACGACGGGGGAGCACCGGAACGGTCCCGGCCCGCGGTGCGCGCCGCCGCCCGGACGCAGGCCCTGAACGGCTGGCGCCGGCGAACCGAACGATCCCGATAGCCATACCGGTCACAGAAGGGCCGACGATCAGTGAGCACTCATCAGGCGGACCGGGCGGCTGCACCCGAAGAAGCACGTCCGGCCCGCACGGTCGCCGCGACGCCACAGCAGCAACGGCTCTACCTCGCCCACGCCCTGACCGAGGACCACGCCCGCCACCACCTCGTGATCGACCTCGGCTTCGACGGCGTACCCGACACCGCGGCACTGCGCTCCGCCCTGGAGGACGTGGTCCGCCATCACGAAGCACTGCGCACCCGCTTCGTCTTCGAGGGCACGACCCTGGTGCAGTCGGTCGCCGACCACCTGCCGCCGCTGTGGGAGACCGTGGGCGAGGACACCGAAGCCCCCGCGCCGGAGCGTCCGTTCGACCTGGAGTCGGGCCCACTGCTACGGGCCCGGGCACAGCGCACCGGCGCCACCGGACTCCGGCTGCGCCTCACCCTCCACCGCATCATCGCCGACGACAGGTCCGCCACCCTCCTGGTGGACGACCTCCTCACCGCCTACCGTGCCCGGCTGACTCCGGGAGCTCGTCAACTCCCGCTGCCCGTGCGGCAGTTCGCCGACTGTCCGGTACCCGCGGCCCCGGCCACCGAGCCGTCACCCACGCCGATCGGGGAGCTCTCCCCCGGGGAGCTGCCCTTGACCACGGGCCGCACGCCCGGCCGGACCCACCTGCTCCCGCTGCCTGACGGCACCCTCTCCGCGCTGGAAGCCCTCTGCACCGCCGCCGGCGCCCCGCTCGCCGACGGACTGCTGGCGGCGCTCGCCGTGCTGGTGAACCGCTACACCGACGCCGACGACGTCCTGATCGCCACCGACGGCCCCGACCCGCGCGGCGCCGACCTCGCCCGCACCATCGGCCCGTTCACCGCCCGGACGACCGTGCACGCCGACCTGTCGGCGCATCCCGGATTCCGGGCGCTGGCCGGGCAGTTGCGGCGGCCGGCCGAGCCGGACCCGCTGGCCGACTGGACCGCACAGGAGCAGCCCCCGCTCCCCGTCGGCTTCGCCCTGCGCGCCCCGCACCCCACCCACTGGGACCTCCCCGGCGGCATCACCGTCACCCGCCACCCGGCCCCCGAGGCGCACGGCCACGCCCTGCGCCTGGTGGTGACCACCGACGGCACCGCCCGCTTCGAGGGCGCCTGGCCGGACTGGCTGACCGAGCAGTTCGCTGCCCATTTCGGGCAGTTGCTGACCGAGCTCGTCCGCCACCCGGACCGCCCGGTGCACGAGCTGGCGCCGGACCTCGCCGAGGACCCGGCCGGCCGCACCACGCCCCTCGACGCCGCCGCCCCGCCCGAGGACGTCACCGTCCTGGAGCGCTTCGCCCGCCACGCCGCGCGGCGCCCCGACGCCGTCGCCGTCAGCCACGGCAGCGAGCACCTCACCTACGGCGAACTCGACCGCCGCGCCAACCAGCTCGCCCGGCACCTCCAGGCCCACGGCGTCGGCCCGGAAACCCTGGTCGGCCTCGCCGCCGAACGCTCACCGGACCTCGTCGTCGCCCTCCTCGGCATCCAGAAGGCCGGCGGCGCCTACGTACCGCTGGACCCGGCGTACCCCGACGCCCGGCTCGCCTACATCCTGCGGGACACCGCGCTGGCCCACGTCGTCGTCCAGGGCCGGCCCGGCGGCTGGCTGGACGGCTTCACCGGCGCCCTGGTCTCCCTCGACGACGACGCCGGGACGATCGCCGCCCACCCGGACGGCCCGCTCGCCTCCCGCGTCGCCCCCGACGACCTCGCCTACGTCATCCACACCTCGGGCTCCACCGGAGAACCCAAGGGCACCCTCGTCCCGCACCGCAACGTCGCCCGGCTCTTCACCGCCACCGAGCCCTGGTTCGGCTTCGGCGCGGACGACGTCTGGACGCTGTTCCACTCGTACGCCTTCGACTTCTCCGTCTGGGAACTGTGGGGCGCACTGGCCCACGGCGGCCGCCTCGTCATCGTTCCGCACGAGGTCAGCCGGGCCCCCGAGGACTTCCTGGCACTGCTGCGCACCGAGGGCGTCACCGTCCTCAACCAGACCCCCTCGGCCTTCGCCCTGCTCCAGCGGGCGGACGCGCGGACCGCGGACGCGCCGCCCGGCGCCGGTGCGCGGCTCGCCCAGCGCTATGTGATCTTCGGCGGCGAGGCGCTGGACCCACGCTCGCTCCGCCCCTGGTTCGAGCGGCACCCCGACGGGCCGCAGCTGGTGAACATGTACGGCATCACCGAAACCACCGTGCACGTCACCTACCGGCCGATCCGCAAGGAGGACACCGACGGCGACGGCAGCGTGATCGGCGTACCGATCCCGGACCTGAGCCTGGACCTGCTCGACCGCCGGGGCCGGCCGGTCCCGCAGGGCGTCACCGGCGAACTGTACGTACGCGGCGCCGGACTCGCCCGCGGCTACCTGGGACGGCCCGAACTCGACGCGGCCCGCTTCGTCACGCTCCCCGGCGGACGCGCCTACCGCACCGGCGACCTGGCCCGTCGGCTGCCGGGCGGCGAACTGGAGTACCGCGGCCGGATCGACGACCAGGTGAAGATCCGCGGCTTCCGGATCGAGCCCGGCGAGATCGAGGCCGCGCTTGCCGGACACCCGGACGTCACCGAGGCCCTGGTGACCGCCGAACCCGACCGGACGGGCGAACGGCGCCTCGTGGGC
The DNA here is from genome assembly GCF_055657085.1 of Streptomyces sp. NPDC107765. Taxonomy (NCBI): domain Bacteria; kingdom Bacillati; phylum Actinomycetota; class Actinomycetes; order Kitasatosporales; family Streptomycetaceae; genus Streptomyces; species Streptomyces sp. NPDC107765. The sequence continues at coordinate 264,922 of NZ_JBVKBL010000006.1, forward strand.
TACGCGGTCTCCGGCCGCACCGATCTGGCCGCCGCCGACCTGCGCGCTCACCTGGCCGGCCTGCTGCCCACCCATATGATCCCCGCCGCCTTCGTCGTGCTGGACCGCTTCCCCCTGACCGTCAACGGCAAGGTCGACCGGCGACGCCTGCCCGCCCCGGAACGCCCCGCCGACGGCCCGGCCACCGCCTCCGCCAACCGCGCCGAGGAGATCCTCGTCCAGGTCTGGAGCGAGGTACTCGGCCAGGACCGGGTGGGCACCGACGAGAACTACTTCCTGCTCGGCGGCGATTCGATCCGCACCATCGCCATCCTCGGCCGGGCCCGCGAACTCGGCCTGGAATTCGAGCTCCAGGACCTGCTGCGCCATCAGACCATCCAGGAACTGGCCCCGCACACCAAGGCCGTCACCCCGGGCGCCGCCCGACCGCACTACCGGCCGCTGTCCCTGATCGGCGACGCGGACCGCGCCCTGCTGCCGGCCGACGTCGAGGACGCCTATCCGCTGTCCCGTCTCCAGGCCGGCATGCTCTACCACAGCGGCCTCACCGCGGCCGAACGGATCTACCACAACGTGGCCGGCTACCACCTCAAGGCCGGCTGGTCCGAGGCCGCCTGGCGGTCGGCCCTCACCTCGCTGATCGCCGACCACCCGGTCCTGCGGACCTCCTTCGACCTCGAAACCTACGCCGAACCGCTCCAGTTGGTGCACCGCCGGGTCGACGCCCCGATCACCTTCGAAGATCTGCGGCAGCTCTCCGCCGCCGACCGGCGGACCGCCATGGACCGCCGGTTCGAGGACGAGAAGGCCCGCGAGTTCGCCTGGGACCGCGCCCCGCTGATCCGCTTCCACCTCCAGCGGCTCACCGACGAGACCTTCGAGCTGTGGCTCACCGAACACCATGTGATCCTCGACGGCTGGAGCGAACGCTCCCTGATCACCGAGCTGTTCGAGCGCTACCTCGCCCTGCTCGACGGCTCCGGCACCCCCTTTCGGGAACCGCCCCGCGCCCACTTCGGCGCCTTCATCGCCGAGGAACGGGCGGCCATCGCCGCCGAGGAACACCGCGACTTCTGGACCGGCGAACTCACCGGCAGCGACCTCGGCACCCTGCCCCGCCTGGTCCCGCCCGCCGAGCGGCCCGACATGCGCATCACCCCCGTGTCACTGCCGCCCGAGGTCTCCGAGGGCGTGGACCGCTGCGCCCGCCGGGTCGGCGTCCCCGTACGCACCGTGCTGCTCGCCGCCCATGCGCACGTCGTCGGCATGCTCACCGGCACCGCCGACGTCGTCACCGGCGCGGTGTACAACGGCCGTACCGAGGACCGGGACGGCGACCGGGTCCTCGGCATGTTCCTCAACACCCTGCCGTTCCGCGTCCGGCTGGCCGCCGGGAGCTGGGACGACCTGGTCGCCGCGGTGGGCCGCACCGACATCGCCCTCCAGCGCCACCGCCGCTACCCGATGCCCGAGATCCGCCGCATCCTCGGCGGCCGGGAGCTGTTCGAGACCTTCTTCAACTTCACCCGCTTCCGCGTCTACCAATCCGTGCTGGAACGCTCCGGCGAGCTGGAGGTGCTCGACGAGCGGCGGATCACCAACACCAGCATCCCGTTCGGCGCCGAGTTCGCCCAGGACCTCACCTCCTCCGAGGTCAACCTCCATCTGCGGTACGACGCCGCCCGGTTCACCGAGGAGCAGGTGCGGCTGATCGGCGGCTACTACCGCCGGGCACTGGCCGCCCTGGCCACCACACCGCACCGGCGCCACGACCGGACCGTCCTGCTCTCCGCCGAGGAACTGCGCCAACTCGACCGCTGGCACGGCGAGTCCCGCCCCCGCAGCGCCGACCGCCCCTTCCCGCTCCAGCTGGAGGAACGGGCCGCGGCACAGCCGCACGCCCCCGCCGTCATCAGCGGCCGCACCGTCCTCGACTACGCCGAGCTCAACGCCCGGGCCAACCGCCTGGCCCGGGAACTCCTCGCGCACGGCGTGCACACCGGCCGGATCGTGGCCCTGTCCGCGCCCCGCTCCGCCGAACTGCTGGTGGCCATGGTCGCCGTCCTCAAGGCCGGCGCCGCCTACCTGCCCATCGACCCGAACTACCCCGCGGAGCGGATCGTGCTGCTGCTCGGCGACGCCGCGCCCGCGCTGCTGGTGACCACCCGCGACACGGCCGGCGCCCTGCCCGCCGACGACACCCCGCGGCTGGTCCTCGACGACCCGGCCACCCTGCGACGGCTCGCCGACCGGTCCGGCGCCGACCTCACCGACGACGAACGCACCCGGCCGCTGGACCCCGCCGACCCGGCCTACCTCATCTACACCTCCGGCTCCACCGGCCGCCCCAAGGGCGTGATCGTCTCGCACGCCAACATGGCCGACCTGATGGCCTGGATCGCCGGATTCCTCGGCCCGGACGGACTGGCCCAGGTGCAGGCCACCACCTCGATCAGCTTCGACGTCTCGGTCTTCGAGCTCTTCGGACCGCTCGCCGCCGGCGGCACCGTACGCCTCCACCGCGATCTGCTGGCACTGGGCGAACCGGCCGCCCTCGAAGACGGCCCGATCACCGCACCCGCCCTGATCAGCGGCGTCCCGTCGGTCTTCGCCGGCCTCCTGCCGCGGCTCGACCCGCAGCTGACCGCCGGCACCGTCGTCCTCGCGGGCGAAGCGCTCAGCGCCCCGGTGGCCAACGAGATCGCGGCGGCCTTCCCCGGCGCCCGGATCGCCAACATCTACGGCCCCAGCGAGGCCCCGGTGTACGCCACCGCCTGGCTCGGCACCGGCCCCTTCGACACCGCCCCGCCGATCGGCCGGCCCTCCTGGAACACCCGCGCCTACGTCCTCGACCACGCCCTGCGCCCCGTGCCGCCCGGCGTCCCCGGCGAGCTCTACCTCGGCGGCCCCGGCCTGGCCACCGGCTACCTCGGCCGCCCGGCACTGACCGCCGAACGCTTCGTCGCCGACCCCTACGGCGCACCCGGCGCGCGGATGTACCGCACCGGAGACCTGGTGCGCCGACGCCCCGACGGCGACCTTACGTTCCTCGGCCGCCTCGACGACCAGGTCAAACTCCGCGGCTTCCGGATCGAGCTGGGCGAGGTGGAGGCCGCGCTCCGCGACCACCCGCAGGTCGACCGGGCCGCCGTCGTCGTGCGGGAGGACCGCCCCGGCGACCAGCGGCTGGTCGGCTACGCCGTCCGCACCCCCGGCGCCACCGCCGACGCCCTCGCACTGCGCCGCCACGTCGAGCGCCGGCTGCCCCGCCACATGGTGCCGGTCGTGGTCGTACTGGACGCCCTCCCGCTCACCCCCAACGGCAAACTCGACCGGCGGGCCCTGCCCGCACCGGAACCCGAAGCCACCACCCCCGGCCGCACCGGCCGGGCCCCGCGCACGCCCCTGGAAGCCCAGCTGCTCGCCCTGTTCGCCGAGGTCCTCGGCCTCGACCAGCGCGGCCCCGACGCCGGCCGCCTGGGCATCGACGACAGCTTCTTCGAACGCGGCGGGCACTCCCTGCTCGCCTTCCGCCTGGCCGGCCGGGTGCGCGCCGCCCTCGGCGCCGACCTCGACATCGCCACGCTCTTCCGCACGCCCACCGTCGCCGGCATCGCCGCGCTGCTCGCGGACCCGGACCGGCCCGGCGACCCGAACGACGCGCTGGACGTGCTCGTACCGCTGCGGTCGCAGGGCACCCGCGAGCCGCTGTTCTGCGTCCACCCCGGCGTCGGCATCGGCTGGGTCTACTCCGGGCTGCTGCGGCACCTGGACGCCGACCGCCCGGTGTACGCCCTGCAGTCCCGCGGGATCGACGGCACCCGGCCGCCCGCCGAGGACCTGCCGGAGATGGCCCGCGACTACGTGGCCCGGCTGCGCACCGTCCAGCCGCACGGCCCCTACCACCTCCTCGGCTGGTCCATGGGCGGGATCGTCGCCCACGAGATGGCCCGGCTGCTGCGGGCGGACGGCGAACGGGTCGCCCTGCTGGCCCTGCTCGACGCGTACCCCAGGCTCCCCGACGCCCGCCCGGTGGACTACGACGAACCGCAGGCGCTGGCCGAGGTCCTGCACTCGCTCGGCCTCCCGCAGCCCGACGGGGTGACCCTCGACCCCGGGTCGGCGCTGCGCCTCCTCAAGGAACACGGCAGCGCCCTGGCCACCCTCGCACCCCGCCAACTGTCCGCGATCGCCACTGTCTTCACCCACAACGTCAACGCCCAGCGCCGGCACCACTCCCGGCCGCTCGACGCCGACCTGCTGTTCTTCGAGGCGACCGAGGACAAGGGCCCGGACCCGGAACGGCCGGCCAACTGGGCACCGTACGTCAGCGGCCGGATCGAGAACCACCAGGTCGCCTGCCGGCACGGCGACATGCTCGCCCCCGAGCCGCTGGCCGGGATCGGCACCGTCCTCGCCGAACGCCTCCGGACGCTGCCTGGCCCCGAGTGACGGGCCGTGCCGCCGACCACCCCACAGGAGCCCACGTGACCAGCAACCCGGACGGGGAACCCGCATGACCGCACCGCGCCACACCATCCCGTTCGCCCACATCGACCCCGCGGTCCACCCGGACCCCGACGCCTGCGACGCCTGGCGCGACCTGCGGGAGACCCACCCGGTCGCCTGGTGCGAGGCCGACGGCGACCGCCCCGGCTTCTGGGTGATCACCCGCTACCAGGACATCGCCGCCGTCTACCGCGACACCACGCGGCTCAGCTCCGAACAGGGCAACATGCTCGGCACCCTGCTCACCGGGGGCGACCCGGCCGGCGGCCGGATGCTGGTGGTCACCGACCCGCCCCGGCACGCCGCGGTGCGCAAGGTGCTGCAGGGCGCGTTCTCCGCGCGGGCCATGGCGCAGATCGCCGACGGCGTCCGGGCGGCCACGAAGGGCCTGGTGGCGGCCGTCGTCGACGCGGGCGGCGGTGACTTCGTCGCCGATGTCGCAGCCCAGATCCCGCTGATGGCCATCTGCGAACTGCTCGACGTACCGCCCGCGGACCGCACCCTGATGCTCGATCTGACGATGGCGGCGATGGGCGAGGACGGCACCCCCGAGGCCGCCGAGGCGGCGGCCGACGCGCAGGAGGACATCCTGCTGTACTACGCCGGACTGCTGCCCGGCCGGCGGGAGTTCCCCGGTGAGGACGTGGTCAGCCTGCTGGCGAACGGCGAGGCCGGCGGCGCCCCGCTGAGCGACGCCGAAGTACTGCTGAACTGCTACAACATCATCATCGGCGGCGACGAGACCACCCGGCTGTCCTCCGCCGGCGCCGTGCTGGCCCTGATCGAGCACCCCGAGCAGTGGCGGCGCCTGCGCCGGGACGAGGGCCTGCTCGACTCCGCCGTCGAGGAGGTACTGCGCTGGACCACGCCGGTCACCCACCTCGGGCGGACCGCCACCACGGACCTCACGCTGCGCGGCTGCGACATCAAGGCGGGCGACATCGTCACCCTCTGGAACACCTCCGCCAACCGCGACGAGGACGTCTTCCCCGACCCCTACCGCTTCGACCTCGCCCGCACCCCGAACCGGCACCTCACCCTCGGCCACGGCCCGCACTTCTGCCTCGGCGGCCCGCTGGCCAGGGTCGAACTCCGGGTCATGCTGGAGGAGTTGCGCCACCAGGTGGGCGAACTGGAGCTGTCCGGACCGGTCGAACGGGTCCGTTCCAGCTTCCTGACCGGGGTCAGCCGGCTGCCGGTGCGCTGCACGGCCGCCGGCTGACCCGCAAGGGAAACCCTTCCGCTACCCCGCGTCCGGCCCGGGTGACCGCTCCGCGGCCCCGGGCACCCCGGCGGTGGCCTCAAGGTGCGCGGCCAGCAGCCGCAGCGTCGAATGCCGGTAGAGGTCCACCAAGGTGATCTCGGGGACCTGCGTCATGCTGCGCAGGGCCTTCATCGAGTCGCCGCCCAGCCGGAAGAAGTCGTCGTCCCGCCCGATCGCCTGGACCCCCAGCACCTCCCGCCAGGCCGCGGCGATCCGCTCCTCCCACGGGCCGTTCGGGGCGGCGTCCGTGGGTACGGCGCCGCCCCGGCCCCCGTCGTGCGGTGCCGGGGCCGCGGGCAGCGCCTTGCGGTCCAGCTTGCCGTTCGGGCTCAGCGGCATGGCGGACAGCACCAGCACCGTGCCGGGGACCATGTGGGCCGGCAGCCGGGCGGCGAGCCGGTCGCGGACCTCGTCCGGGTCGAGGGCCTCGCTCTCGCGCGGGACGACGTAGCCGATCAGGACCGGTGCGCCGGTGGCATCGGGCTGCGCCGCCACCGCCGCTTCCTTGACCCGGGGATGGTCCCGCAGCACGGACTCGATCTCGGTCAGCTCCACCCGCAGCCCGTGGATCTTGACCTGGAGGTCGGTCCGGCCGAGCAGCTCGATCAGCCCGTCGGCGTCGCACCGCGCCAGGTCGCCGGTGCGGTACAGCCGCTCGCCGGACACCGGACCGTACGACCAGTGCAGGAACCGCTCGGCGGTGAGGTCGGGCAGGTCCAGATAGCCCACGGCCAGGCCGTCGCCCGCGAGGTACAACTCACCGGTCACACCCGGTGGAACGGGCTGCAGCGCCTCGTCCAGGACGTAGGTCCGCTGATTGGCCATCGGCCGCCCGTACGGAATGCTGGTCCAGCCGGGGTCGGTCGCCTCGACCTCGTAGAGCGTGGAATAGATCGAGGCCTCGGTGGCGCCGCCGAGCGAGATGAACCGCGCGTCCGGCGCGAACTCCCGGGTCCGGTCGGGCATCCGCACCGGGATCCAGTCCCCGGCGAGCATGATCAGCCGGAGCGAGGCCAGCGGCGAGGGGCCGTCCGCGGCGGTCGCGTCGAGGTGGTCCAGCACCAGCTCCAGCAGGGCCGGGGCGGTGTTCCAGACGGTCACGCCGTGCTCAGCGGCCAGTTCGGCCCAGTGCGCGGGTTCCTTGGCGCGGCCCGGCGCCGGGAGCACGAGGGTGCCGCCGGCCGCGGTCATGCCGAGGAACTCGTAGACCGACATGTCGAAGCTCGGCGAGGACAGCCCCAGCACGCTGTCGCCGGGTCCCACGGCGAAGCGGGTGTTGAGGTCCGCGATGTTGTTGAGCACGCCCCGGTGGCGCAGCGCGATCGGCTTCGGCCGTCCGGTGGAGCCCGAAGTGTGGATCACGTAGCAGAGGTTGTCCGGGCCGGCCACGGGCTCCACGTCGTCCGCCGGCCGCCCGGTCAGGGTCGCCTCGTCCCGGTCCAGCAGGATCAACTGCCCCTGCCCCACGGCGTCCGCACCACTGCCCAGAGCGTCGGCGAGCCCGGTCCGGCTGATCAGGGCCACGCACGACGCACCGGAGATCATCGTGCTGAGCCTGGCCCGGGGATACGCGGGATCCAGCGGCACATAGGCCCCGCCGGCCTTGAGCACCCCGAGCATGGCGACCAGCAGCTCGGGGGAGTGGTCGAGGAAGAGGCCGACGCGGTCGTCCGGGCCGACGCCCAGCTCCCGCAGATGGCGGGCCAGCCGGTTGGCCGCGGCATTGATCTCCCGGAACGTCCGCCGGGCCGTCCCCTGGGCCACGGCGACGGCCTCGGGCGCCTGCCGGGCCCGCTCCTCGAACACCTCGTGCAGACAGGCGCCTTGGTGGGGCAGCGACACGGCGGTGTCGTTCCACTCCAGCAGGATGCGGCGCTGCTCGGTCTCGGTGAGCAGGGTGAGCCGCTCCAGCGGCCGGTCCGGGTGGTGCACGCCGTCGTGGAGCAGATGTCCGTAGTGGCCGAGCATCCGCTGCGCCGTCGCCGGGGCGAAGAGCCGGTCGTCGAAGTGGAGGGCGGCCCACCGGGAGCCCGCGTCCGGTGCGGGCAGGGCGAGTTCGGCCTCGTACGGCCGGGGATCGCCGTCCGCCGGGGGCGCGCCGATGCGTACGCCGAGCCGGGCCGGCTCCGCCCCGGGACGCTCCACCGCACCGGCCTCATCCGCCAGTTCGCGCAGGGTGCTCCCGCCGGTGACGGAGAAGCGGAGCAATGCCTCCTTGCCGCCTTCCCGGCCGAGCCGGAACTCGACCTGGTTCTGCCCGGAACAGCGGTACACCAGCGCGGCGAATCCGGCGAGGAGCACGTTCTCCGGGGTGGTCGCACACGAGGCGGCCAGCGCGCGGACCGCGTCGTCGTACAGCCCCGGAATCTCCTGGCGCACCACTGCCGTACACGCCGGTGCATCGACGCCTCGCGGCCGGTCCGCGGGGAGTTGGGCGGCATGGGAGGACAATTACCGTCTCCTGTCTCGGAGTTTCTCGACTTCGCAGGTGAATTTCGGCGGCGGGCAATCGGTGGGGCGCAACTGCGCGCCGATGCCGGGTCGGGAACCTCCGAGTCCGGGAACCGTCCCGCTCGGTGGCCAATCCGGGCTGCGCGCCCGGCTGTTGGCGACATTAACCGGCCACGCTGACCGCCACAATGTGGCGGGCGTCACATTCCCCGGTCCGTGCCTGCTGCATAATCATGTACTCCCCAAGGGGGCCTCGACGAGGACGTACGCGGGGAAATCCGTCGCCGTCTCCCTGTCGCGCGGCAACCGACCGGCCGCACGGCGCCGTGTCATCCGACCGCAGGGGGAAAAGCCGCATGAGCACCGACATGTCGCCGGCCGCGCTCGACGCCGTCGATCTGCGCCACCTCGTCCAACGGGACGGCGAGAAATGGGCGACCGCCGGCGAGGGCATGCTGTCCTCCTGGGTCGCCGACATGGACTTCCCGACCGCACCCGCCGTCCGCGAGGCGCTCATGCGCCGCGCGGACGGCGATCTCGGCTACCCCACGTGGTTCGACGAGAGCCAGGGCGGCCCGCTCGGAGAGGTCTTCGCCGCCCGGACGCACCGCAAGTACGGCCACCGGCCCGAACCCACCCACGCCCGGCTGTTCACCGACATCAACCAGGCGATGCTGGCGACGCTCCAGGTCGCCACCGACCCGGGTGACGCCGTCCTGCTGCACACCCCGGCCTGCCCGCCCTTCGTCGACGTCATCGAGAAGATCGGCCGCAGACCGCTGACCGTACCCGTCGAAGAGGGCCCGGACGGCTGGGGATTCGACCCGGCCCGCATGGCACACGCCGCCGCGGACGGCGAGGTGGGGCGCTGCCGGGTGCTCTTCCTGGTGAACCCGCACAACCCCACCGGCCGGGTCTTCCGCCGGGACGAACTGGAGGCGCTGGCCGAGCTCGTCCTCCGGCGCGATCTGCTGGTGATCTCCGACGAGGTGCACGCGGACCTGACCCACGCCCCGCACCGGCACCTGCCCTTCGCCTCGCTCGGACCGGAGATCGCCGCCCGTACCGTCACCCTCACCTCGGGCAGCAAGGCGTTCAACCTCGCCGGGATCCGCTGCGCGCTGGCCCACATCGGTCCGCGGGCCGTGCGCGAGGCCGTCGACGCCCGGCGCGGGCTGCTCTTCGGCCAGGTGGGGGTGCTGGCGGTCGAGGCGCTGAAGGCCGCCTGGACGGCGGGGGACGACTGGCTGGACGACGTCATGGCGGTCCTGGACCGCAACCGTCGGCGGCTGGCCGAGCGGCTGCCCCGTGGGATCCGCTGCCGCACGCCGGAGGCCACCTTCCTGGCCTGGCTCGACTGCCGGGGCCTCGGGCTCGACGCCGACCCGATGCCGTTCTTCCGCGACCGGGCCAAGGTGCTGCTCTTCTCCGGCCCGGCCTTCGGGGCCGACGGCGAGGGATTCGTCCGGCTCAATTTCGGTACGTCACCGCAGATCCTCGAAGAGACCCTGGAGCGCATGGACACCGCGCTGCGCCGGCACCTCGGGGAATGAAACCCGGGACCGGGGCGCCCGGGCCGAAAACGACAATGTGGACAGTTTTCTTTTGTCGTTGACGCGCGCCGGGCCGGGGCTAGTAAAGTTCGGAAAGATCACGGGGGACAAAGTCGGGGGACTTTCCCGGGAGTTCAGGCGCCCCTGCGCAGAACGTCCCGGCCACCATCGCCAAGAATGCCGCCCGCTCTTTTGTGGCGTCCCACCGGATCCCTTGCGTCACCGATGTCCGCGTTCCGGGCCGAGATCCCGGAAGAAATCGGAAATCCGGAGGGCTGATGGCCACGCACGCCATGGAAAAGGTGTATTCGGGGAACGGCACCGTACGGCTGCACCGGGCCGGGGACATGGCCGACCCCGACGCCTTCCGGGAACGACGGCGCACCCGCAGAAAACGCCTGGCCGAGTATCTGGCCGACGGCCGGGCGGAAACCCGCTATTTCCCGGTGCTGTCCGTACTGGCACCCGTCATGACCCAGTCCGAGGGGGAAATCACCTACCCGGGCGACCCGATGTGCCTCTACACCGCGCTGAGCCTCGCCGTGCACCGGGCGGTGGCCGACGCCGGCCCCTTGGCGGACGCCGCGCACTACACCGATCTCGCACCCGAGTGGACCCGGTTCCCGTCCAAGAAGTACCGGCTCTCCGCCGGCGACGACGGATACCGGGCCTACGGGACGGCCCCGAACACCGACCGCACCGTGTTCGACCCCAGGGTGTGGGACGACACCGCCCGCGACCTGTGGGTACGGATGCTGCGCGAGGTCCGGCCCCGGGTCGTCCTCATCAGCGCCGTATCGCCCGCCCACCGCTATGCGCTGCAGATCGCGGAACTGGCCAAGCGCGAGGTCCCGGAAACCTTCGTCATCCTCGGCGGCCGGCACGTCGACGAGACCACCACGGCCACCCCCGACGGCCAGGGGCTGCTGCTCAAACCCAGCAGCCCGCTGGCCGTCATGCAGCAGGGCAAGGTGCCCCAGGTGGTCGACGCGGTGGTCAGCGGCGAGGCCTACCACGCGGTGGACCTGCTGATGCGGGCCCTCGCACTGGCCACCGACCTCGACCGGCGCCGGGTCGACCGGGACCAGGTGCTGCCGTGTCTGCAGGGGCTGCTCGCCGAGGAGGGGCCCGGAGCCGGCACCTCCCTCGTCGTCCTGGCCGCGGGAGACACCCTCGACGCGGTACCCCTGCGCGGCGGCGCACTCGACCTCGCCACTCTGCCCTCGCCCTACGAGGCGTTCGCCATCCGCTCTCGTTTCCCGATCTTCACCGACCCGGAATCCGGGGAGGTACTGCGCACCGCCCACTTCATGGTGTCCAACGCCTGTCCCTACCGCTGCAACTTCTGTTCCGAGTCGGCCCAGTTGAGCAATGGCCTCAAGCGGTTCAAGGACGATGCGATCGGCACGGCGGTCCAGCGGGTCTGCGAATACGTCGGCTACGGCGCCGCAGCACTCTTCTTCGACGATTCGGTCTTCTGGAGCGGCCGCTACCGCGACATCGGCAATTTCTGCGAAGAACTCAGCCGCATACGCCGAACCCCGCCCACGGAACTCGACGCCCGTTACCGGCACTTCCTCACCCACGACGACGACATCGAGCGATTGCACGGCCTCCAATGGGGCGCACAGCTGACCGTCGACACCCTCGTCGCACTCCATTCCGCGGAGGAATCCGACACCCTCCTGCGGAAGATGAAGGAAGCCGGCTGCAGCTACGTCTACATCGGCATCGAAAGCATGTCGACGCAGGTCATGACCCATATCCACAAAAACCTCCGCCGGGACGAGCGCAAACCCTGGCGGGAAAAGGTCAGGGAGGCCGCCGCGCTGGTCAAGGCGCACGGTCTGCAATTGGGCACCTCCGTCCTCTTCGGCCTCGACGGGGAAACCCGGTCGAGCATCGACGAGACCATCCACGAGGTCGGCCGGCTCATCGACGACAAGCTGATCGATCTGGCCAGCCCCAACATCCTCACCTATCACCCCGCGACACCCGTCACCCGGGCCCACGGCATGCAGGACCGGCTCGACTACCACTCCCCGCGCATCGACAACCGAAAGCCCTACATCTATTTCGAGGAAGCCTTTCCCGACGTCGTCTCCGTCCTGCTGACCGAGGACGACATCTGGCACATCCACCACGAGACCCGGCACCGCTGGGGCGGTGCCCGCAATGACGCGGCCCCGGTCCCCGTCGAGGCCGGCGCGGAATGAGGAGAATCTGATGCCCGCTTCCCTCCCTGTCTCCGGTCAGCCGCTGCAACAGCCCTCGGGCATGCCCACACAGAGATACACCGCCTATCCCCGGGTCGACCTGCCGGACCGTTCCTGGCCGGCCGCCTCCCTCACCCGGGCCCCGCAATGGTGCGCGGTGGACCTGCGGGACGGGAACCAGGCGCTCGCCGTCCCCATGGACCTCGCCCGCAAGCGGAAACTCTTCGAACTCCAGGTCCGGATGGGGTTCAAGGAGATCGAGGTCGGTTTCCCGGCGGCCAGCAAGACCGACTTCGATTTCATCCGGCTGCTCATCGAAGAGGACCTGATACCGGACGACGTCGCGATCCAGGTCATCATGCCGGCCCGCGAGGAGCTCATCCACCGCACCTTCGAGTCCCTGGCCGGCGCCCGCCACGCGATCGCCCATCTGTACAACTCCACGTCCTGCCTCCAGCGGGAGGTGGTGTTCGGGATGGACCGCGCACAGATCAAGGACCTGGCGGTGCGCAGCACCCGGCTGTGCAAAAAGCTCACCGAGGACCTGGGGAGCCCCGGAATCCGCTACGAATACACACCGGAGTCCTTCACCGGCACCGAGCTGGACTTCGCACTGGAGGTCAGCAACGCGGTCGCCGACGTATGGGACCCCGCGCCGGATCACAAAATGATCCTCAACCTCCCCGCCACCGTCGAGATGTCGACCCCGAACATCTACGCCGACCAGATCGAGTGGATGCACCGCCACCTCGACCGGCGGGACTCCCTCATCCTCTCCATCCACCCGCACAACGACCGCGGCACCGCCGTCGCCGCCGCCGAACTCGCCTGCATGGCCGGCGCGGAACGCATCGAGGGCTGCCTCTTCGGCAACGGCGAACGCACCGGAAACGTCGATCTCGTCACCCTCGGACTCAACCTCTTCACCCAAGGCGTCGACCCGATGATCGACTACTCGGATCTCACCGAGGTCGCCGCCACGGTCGAATACTGCAACCGGCTGCCGGTGCACCCCCGCCACCCGTACGGCGGCGAACTCGTCCACAGCGCCTTCTCCGGCTCCCACCAGGACGCCATCAAAAAGGGTTTCGAGGCCCTGGAACACCGGGCCGCCACCACCGGCACACCCCTCGCCCGGCTGCCCTGGGCCGTGCCGTACCTCCCGATCGACCCCAAGGACATCGGCCGCGACTACGAAGCGGTGATCCGGGTCAATTCCCAGTCCGGAAAGGCGGGTTCGGCATACCTGCTGAAAACCGCATGCCATCTGGACCTGCCGCGCCCGCTGCAGGCGGAATTCGCCCGGATCATCCAGGAGCACACCGACGGCACCGAGGGAGAACTGTCGGCCGACGAAGTCTGGTCGGCATTCCGCCGCACCTACCTGGAAGCCACTCGACCGCTCGCACTCCTCGACCACACCGCGCAGAGCTCCGACGACGGCGCCACCCGGTCCCTCACCTGCACCCTGCTGACCGGCACCGGCGACACCCTGACGCTGCACGGCTCCGGCCCCGCGCTCGCCGACGCACTCCTCGACGGCCTCGCCACGACGGCCCACCCCGGGACCCCCGACCCCACCGCCCTCACACTCGGGGACCTCACCCAGCACCCCCTCCCCCCGGAGGACGACCGGGCCCCGCGGTTCGCCGCCTACGCCCGCATCGACCACCACCAGCGCTCCGCCTGGGGCGCCGGGATCGCCCCCGATACCGCCACCGCCACCCTGCGGGCCGTCCTCAGCGCGGTGAACCGGCTTTCCGCAGAAAGCGCCGGAGTTTCGTCAGCGGCCAGGTGTTGATGACGTCGTCCTTCGTGAGCCAACCGCGCTGCGCCGTGCCCACGCCGTACCGCAGATACGGCAGATGCGTGGTGGAGTGCGCATCCGAATTCACCGCGAACTTCACGCCGTGGCGCTTGGCGCGCAGGATGTCCTCGTCGCACAGGTCGAGCCGTTCGGGATGGGCATTGATCTCCAGCGCGGTGCCCGTCCTGGCGCAGGCCGCGAAGACCGCGTCGAAATCGGCGTCGATTCCCGGGCGTTTACCGATCCGGCGCGTCGTGGGGTGACCGATCACGGCCACGTACGGGTTCTCACAGGCGCGGATCAGGCGCCGGGTGAGGGCCTGCCGGCTCTGGTTGAAGTGCGAGTGGACGGAGGCCACACAGAGGTCGAAGCCCGCCAGGAAGGCGTCCGGCCAGTCGACCTCACCGTCCGGGCCGATGTTGAGTTCGGTGCCGTGCAGCAGTCGCATCCCGTGGTACCGGCGGTCCAGCGCACGCACCTCCTCCCGCTGCGCGAGCATCTTCTCGTCTGTCATGCGCTGCATGTAGAGGTTGGGGGCGTGGTCGGTGACGGCGTAATAGGCATAACCGCGTCCGGCGGCCGCGGCGACCATGTCGTCGAGGGACGAGAGCCCGTCGGTGAGGTCGGTATGGGTGTGCAGATCGCCCCGGATGTCGCGCTCGGTGACGAGGTCGGGCAGTTCGCCTCGGAGTCCGGCCGCGACCTCACCGCGGTCCTCCCGCAGGGTCGGCGGGATCCACGGCAGCCCGAGCCGGTCGTAGATCCCCTCCTCCGTCTCCGAGGTGATCATCTCGCCGCTCTTGGCGTGGAACAGCCCGTACTCGGACAGCTTGAGCTTGTGGCGCACCGCGATCGCCCGGGTGCGGATGTTGTGCGCCTTCGATCCGGTGAAGTACTGCAGTCCCGCACCCCAGGACACCGGCGGCAGCACCCGCAGGTCCACCTGCAGCCCCTTGGTGGTGCGGATCGACGTCTTCTTCTCCCCGTGCGCGATGACCTCGGCGGTGTACGGCAGCTCGGCGAGCGCCGCCATGAACGGCGCGGACCGCTCCGCCGCGACCAGGATGTCGATGTCCCCGATCGTCTCCCTCATCCGGCGCAGCGACCCCGCGTACGTACACCGCCGGCAGCCGCGGATCCCGGACAGTTCGGCGACGATCTGCTCCGCCAGCTCCATCGCGGCACCCAGCAGGATCCGGCCTTCCCCGGCCTTCTGCATCAGCGAGATGCCGTGCAGGATGTTCTCCTCGGTCCGCTCACCGAACCCCTTGAGCTCCCGCAGCCGCTCCTCATGGACGGCGTCGAGCAATTGGTCCACCGAGGTGATGCCCAGCACCTCGTAGAGGACCATCGCCTTCCGCGGCCCCAGGGTGGGGATGCTGATCAATTCCCGGACCCCGGCGGGGACCGACGCCCTGGTCTCCTCGATGGTGGCGACCCGCCCGGACCGCAGATACTCGACGATCTTCTCCGCGATCGAGGCGCCGACGTGCGGAATCTCCCGCAGCCCCGGCACATCGAGCTGGGTGACGTCGACGGGGTAGCCGCCGACGGCGCGGGCCGCCTTCTCGTAGGCACGGGCCTTGAAGGCGTCGCCACCACTGATCGCGATGAGGTCGGCGTACTCCTGCAGCAGCGCCTCGACCTCCTCGTTGGCGCGGACCATACCTCCAGGGTGCGCCCGTATCCGCCCCGCGGCACGGCCGGCCGTCACCGTCCGCGCACGACCGTCACCGACCGTCCCCTTCGGCCCGGCGCCCGCCTGTCCCCCCACCCGGCGGAACCGCTCACCGCCCTTCCCCCGCGCGCGTTACGGTCGAACTCCTCGGCCGGTGCCGTGCCGGCCGTACGCGGTGATCGGAGGTCGGACCGGATGCTGGTGGTGGGGCGCTCGGAGGTGGCGGCGCTGCTCGACATGGACGCGCTGATCGATGCGCTGGCGTCGGCGATGACCGACCTCAGCGCCGGCCGGGCCGCCGCGCCGGACCGGGTGGCGGCGATGGTGCCGGAGCGGACGGGCTTCGTCGCCGCCATGCCGGGCTATGTGCCCTCCGCAGGGGCGCTGACGAGCAAACTCGTCTCCGTCTTCCCGCGGAACGCCGGTACGCCGTTGCCGACCCACCAGGCGCTCATCGTCGCCTTCGACCCGGACACCGGCGAGCCCACGGCCCTGCTGGACGGTACCGCGATCACCGCCGCGCGGACCGCCGCCTGCTCGGCGCTCTCGGCGCGGCTGCTCGCGCGTGCGGACGCGTCGGTGCTGGCCCTGCTGGGCACCGGCGCCCAGGCCCGCTCCCACGCCCACGCGATGTGCCGGGTCCGCCCCCTCCGCCACATCCGGGTGGCCGGCCGCAACCCGGCCCACGCCACCGCCCTCGCCGCCGAACTCTCGGCCGAACTCGGCATCCCCGCCGAGGCGGTGGCCACCTACGCCCAGGCGCTCGACGGCGCGGACATCGCCGCGGCCACCACCCACGCCGTCGACCCCGTCGTCCGCCGCCCCTGGCTGACGCCGGGCGTCCACGTCACCTCGGTCGGCTTCAACCCCGCCGGCCGCGAGGTCGATGACGCCACCATCGCCGACGCCCTGGTCTGCGTCGAATCGCGGCAGGCGGCCCTGGCCCCCTTCCCCGCCGGAAGCAACGACCTGCTCCACCCGATCCGCGACGGCGTCATCACCGCGGACCATGTGCACGCCGAACTCGGCGAACTCCTCACCGGAAGCCGGCCCGGCCGCACCGCGCCCGATCAGATCACGCTCTACAAGTCCGTCGGCGTAGCCGTCCAGGACGCCGCGGCGGCAGCCCTCGTCGTCGCAGCCGCCCGGGAACGGTCCGCGGGGACGCACATCGACCTGGGCTAGGACCGGGGCCACCGCGGCGTCCACAGGAAACCCACAAGTTTTCCTCCTACCTTCCCGATGCGGCTACCGTGCACGGATGCCGCCGGCGGGTGCGTCGGGAACCGGGACGGCATGGACAGTGAACTGCACACGATGCGGTGCCGCGGTGGTCCAGGGGCCGGACGGCCGATGGTGCTGCGGCAACTGCGGGGCGAGCGGATGAGCCGAGGCGCCCGACGAGATGAGAGTGGAGCCTTGCATGTGCGCGGCCAAGCGCCTCGACCGAGTCCTGGTCGTCGACGACGACGCGATGATCCTGCGGTCCCTGGGGCGCGGCCTGCGGCTGAACGGCTTCGCCGTCGCGCTCGCCGAGGACGGCCCGACCGCTCTGGCGCAACTGGCCCGGACCCCGCCGGACGTGATCGTCCTCGACGTGTCGCTGCCGGGAATCAGCGGCATCGAGGTGTGCCGCACACTGCGGGCCGACGGTGACGAGGTGCCGGTGCTGATGCTGTCCGCACTGGACGAGCTGGCGGACCGGGTCGCGGGCCTCCAGGCCGGGGCCGATGACTACCTGGTCAAACCCTTCGCGCTCAAGGAGCTGGTCCTGCGGCTGCAGGCCCTGCTTCGCCGCCGCCCGCCCGCAGGCAGAGACCTCGTGCAGGTCGGCGACCTGGTCCTCGACACGGCCGCGCGCGAGGTGACGTACGCGGGCGCGGCGGTCGGGCTCACCCGGCGGGAGTTCGAACTGCTGGAGGTCCTCGCCCGCAACGCGGGCGTCGTCCTCACCCGCGATCAGCTCCTGGACCGGGTGTGGGGCTACGACTTCGAGGTGCGCACCGATGCCGTCGACACGTTCGTGAGCTATCTCCGGCGCAAGACGGAGGCCGGCGGCCGACCGCGCCTCGTCCACACGGTCCGCGGCGTCGGCTTCGTCCTGCGGGCCTCCGCAACGGACCCCGCGCGATGAGGCTCACCACCCGGATCGCCCTCGTCATGGGCCTCGCCATGCCCCTGCTGGTGCTGGGCTCGGGCGCGCTGCTGCTGCGCCTGGTCACCCGCGACGTGCACGCCGAGCAGGACGCCCATCTGCGGGAACGGGCCGCGGTGCTGCTGCCGCTGGCCAGGGGGCTGCTGCGGACCGAGGAGAGCGGACAGCCGCGGAAGGCGGCGAACCGGGAGCGGCGGCTGCTCGACGCGGGCCTCGACGTCGGGGTGCGTCTCCTGGCGTCCGGCGGCGGATCGGTGACGGGCGGGAGCGGCGGCGGCAATCCGGCCGGGCCCGGTCGGAACCTGACCACGGACGGTGGCCCGCAGGGGTACCGGCTGGTGGCCGCGGCGGGTCCGCAGCCGGTCGCCACCGTGTCGTTGCCGGTCGCCGCACCCGACCCGGTGACCGTACGGGCCCGCGGCCACGCCTGGCGGGCGCTGTCGGTGGCGGTGGGCGGCGCGCACGCCCGAAAGGGCCCGCGCGGCACGCTGTGGGTGTTCTCCCGCGGATCGGCCGGGACCGCCGAGGTCACCGCCGTACAGCACCGCATGCTGGTGGTGGCGCTGATCGCCGCCCCCCTGGCCGGGCTGCTCTCCTGGGCCATCGCCGAACGGGCCACCCGCCCGCTGCGCCGCCTGCAGCGCCGGGCCGGCGGCCTCGACCCCGGCACCAGCGCGGCGCGCCTGGACCACGCCCCGTCGCGGATCACCGAGGTGGACGACCTGGCCCGCACCCTGCAGACCGTGCTGTCCCGCTACGACGAGCAGGCGGCGCGGACCCAGGAGGCACTGGCGACCGCACGGGCCTTCTCCGCGACCGCGTCCCACGAACTGCGCACCCCGCTGATGGGCATGCAGACCAATCTGGACGTCCTCACCGACCACCCCGACCTCGATCCGGCCGACCGCGCCGAGGTCCTGGCCGACCTGCGCTCCGGACAGCAGCGGCTGATGGCCACGCTGATCGCGCTGCGCGCGCTGGCCCGGGGCGACTTGGTGGAGGCCGACGCCTTCGGTGTCGTGGACCTCTCCGAGCTGGTCGCGGCGGCGGTGGCCGAGGTGGAACGGCACCACCCCGGCGTCCGGCTGACCCTCCGGCTCACACCCGGGCTGATGCTGAGCGCCTGGGAGCCGGGGCTGCGGATGGCGGTCGACAACCTGCTTCGCAACGCGGTGCTGCACGGGAGCCGGGCGGGACTGCCGGCGCGGATCGAGGTGGCGCTCCGGCCGGGCGACGGGCCGGCGGACCCGGTGGCCGTGCTCACCGTGGACGACGACGGTCCGGGCATCGCACCCGAGGAGCGTCAGCAGGTCTTCCAACGGTTCCACCGACGCGCCGGCAGCCCCGGCTCGGGGCTGGGCCTGACCCTGGTGGCCCAGCAGATCGCCCTGCACCGCGGCACGGTACGGATCCTGGACCGGCCGGCGGGAACCGGCGTCCGCTTCGAGGTCCACCTGCCCCGGCCCGCCGACCCGGCGGCCGACACCCGCACCCTGGAACTGCCGCTGCACCGCGCCTGGTTGAGCGAGGTCCCGGGGGAGGGCCCGCACGAGGTGCCGACCGGGGCCTGACCGGCCCCGTCACCTCGTACGAGGCGGGGACTCCTTGACCACCCGCGCGGTGGCCCGGCCCGCTCCCGCGGAGCACCTCACCGAGCGGAACCGGCCGCCGACCTCCGCGACCCAGAAGGCGTCCGCCACCGTGAGCGCCTGGATGGACCGGTCGCGCCGCCACCCCCGGAAGCACGCCTCGACGACGTCGGCGCCGGGTGGCAACTGCCCCCACGCCAGCGTCCAGTGCCTCCCCGCCCGGCCGCCGTACCGGCCACCCCGGAGCGGGGAGACACAGAGCGTGCTCACGACCGACACATCGATCAGCCCGGCCCCGCTGTGCACCTCCAGCGCCGGACGCCCCTCGGACCCCCGCCCGACGCGCAGCAGCCAGCCGCTCAGGGGCAGCCGTACGTCACGTGGCCCGAGGGTGGTGAGGACCGTGGACCCCGAGGAGAAGGGCTCGTCCGACACGAGGAAACCATCGCAGTCCACTGTCTCTCCCAGGTTCGAGGCTCGGTGTACGAGACCGTCGCCGACACGCACGTACACCGTCGTCGACACCTACGCACACCGTCGCTGATGCTCAACTGCCCTCGACCATAAGGACGATCCTTGTGGATTCTCTGTGCCCGCCACGCCCCCGTACGGACGGAGAACGCACCCCGTAGCGGCTCACAAGGTCCCCACAAAGAACGCCCCTACGTTCTGCAACATGGCCGGCCCGCCCGCTCCTGCGAGCCCCTGCGGCCACCGTCATCCATTCCCAGACACCTCAGGTATCCCCAGACACACCTTCCCCTTACCCATTCCTTCCTGAAGGGAGCACCACCATGAAGCACCCCAAGATCGCCCTGGCAGGAGCCCTGTCCACCCTCGCGCTCACCGGTTGCCTGCTGAGCGGGGCAGCGTCGGCGAACGCGGCGGACTCCGGCAGCCCGTCGTCCGCCGAGCCCTCGGCAACCGCCCCGCACCACGGCAAGGGCAACGGCCACGGCAAGGGCATCTGCCACCGCGTGCCCAAGCTGGAGCAGCGCATCGACAAGGCTCTCGACCGGCTCAACGGCGATGCCCACACCCGTGGTTCGATCGCGCGCCTGGAACAGCGGGTGAAGAACGCCCGCGCCAAGCACCGCGACGCGGTCGCCACGTTCCTCCAGGACCGGCTCAACCACCGCAAGGAGCTCAGGCCCACGCTCACCCGCGAGCGCACCGACCTCAAGGCCGTCGCGGCCTGGTGCGCGACGAAGGACGGTGACAAGAAGAGCACCGCCTCGTGAGGCAACGCTCCCTCGTGAGGCAACGCTCCCGGCGCCCCGCGTTGCTGCTGACCGAGGAAGGCAGCGGACGCGGCCGACGCCGACGCGGCCGAGGACCCGCAGTGAGGGACCGGTAGGAGAGGTCGGAAGCACCGGCCGGGCCTGGGTCCTTGCCGGGCCGGCAGGCCAACCAGGCTTCCCACCCGACTGCTTGCGCATACGACGGATCCACGCAGCCGTAGGCCGCGTGGATCCGTCAGCCGGTCGGTCGCGTCAGTCCAGATCGTCCGAGTAGTCGGTGGTGACGCAGCCGTCCACCTCACCGTCGTCGGTGGTCTTGCCCTCGGGCGCGTGGAAGCCGGGGGTGCAGTTGAGGAACAGCAGCCCGGCATCGAGCAGCTTCCGCCGTTGGTCGTCGCTGCCCGGGTCGACGGCGAAGTCGTCCCCGACCATCAGGTCGTCCTGCTCGGACTTCTCCCCCTTGACGGCGGTCTGGAACGCCTCCATGTCCTCGATGGTGAGGAAGTCGGCGTCACCGCCACCGACCGCCGGGTCGTCACACTCGCCCCCGCCGTTGATGCCCTTCATGCCCATGGCCTCGACCTTTGCCACCTCCGGGGGCGTGGCGATGTCGACCTTCTCGCAGTGCAGCGTCGTTCTGAGAAGTTCCCCGGCCCCCTGCGGCGACCCACCGGAGGGCAGGCTGCTGCAAGCGGAAACCGATGCCAGGGCAACGACGGTGCCGGCCGTGGCAAGTATTCGATGGAAACGCATGAATCCCTTTGCAGTGGTGGCTTCGAGACGAGCACCGAACGGCTGTGACGGTGCATCGGCTGCCGAAAAGGCGAAGAAAGCCATCCGCACTCCCCCGTTCCCCCGCTCTGAACATTTGACCGGAACATGGTAAACGCAACCTGAGTCCACTGCGTCGCGCCAGCCGCGCGAGACAGCCGGATCAGGGCATGATCCCGGCCTGCGTCTGTCTGAGCCGTGCTACGTCGCGGCGGATCCGGCGGGGACCGGGAGGGGGCCGGCCGCGCAGGTCGTGTCGTGCTTGGGTGCCTTGCCGGTCAGCAGGTAGGTGGTGACGATGCTGTCGACACACGCGTTGCCGTTGCGGTACTGACCGTGGTCACCGCCGCCGGTGACGGTGACCAGGCGGGAGCCGCGCAGGGCCCGGTGGTCCCGGAGGGCGGCCTCGTAATAGGTCGCGGGGTCGTGCACCGAGTTGAGCATCAGGGTCGTCGGCAGTCCGGCCCCGGTGACCTTGACCTTCGGCGCGGTCGCCGTGGGCCAGTACGCGCACACGGACGAGAAGGCCAACTCGCGGGCGCCGACGAGCGGTTGGGCCGTCGTGTCCTGAGCGCTCCGCCGGACCCAGTAGCCGACATCGCGGTTCCAGGCGGTGTCGTTGCAGGTGACCGAGAAGTACTCGGCCAGGAAGGCCGGGCTGAGATACGAGCCGAAGACCTTTTCCATGAGCTGCCGCTCCGGAGCCCCCGCGCCGTCCCCGCGGTCGAGCGCGACGAGCGCCGACGCCAGTGCCGGGAAGCCTTCCTTGGCGTTGTAGACCGCTTGGATCGTGCCGTTGTCCAGCTGGTTCGGGCCGATGACGACCTGGCCGACGGTCACCGGGTGCTCCGCCAGCGCCTGCCGACGGGCCTCCCACCGTGCCTTGGCCTGCCGGGCCGTCCGCCCGTAGTGGTAGACGGCGTCGTACTTCGCCAGCCAGGGCAGGAAGTCCTGCTCGAACCGGCGCTGGAAGCTCTTCGGCTGTCCGGTCTCGAACGCCTCCCAGGAACCCGACCAGCCGACATTGCTGTCCAGCACGGTCCGCTCGATGCGCCGCGGGTACAGCGTCGCGTAGTAGGCGCCGATCATCGTGGCGTAGGAGGGCCCGTAGTACGAGATCTTCCGTGCACCGAGCAGCGAGCGGAACAGATCCATGTCACGGGCCGTCTGCTCGGTGGTCAGGTACGGCAGCAGCCCGCCGCTGCGTGTTCCGCAGTCCCGCGCCAGCTTGCGCGACCGCGCCAGCACGCCCTGGACGGCGGCGGGGGAGCGGTCCCGGAAGTCGTGCGCGAAGAACTCCTGGAACTCCGCGTCCGTCTGGCACACCGGGCGGGTGCTGCGACCGACGCCGCGCTGGTCGAAACCGACCACGTCGTACGCGGCGCCCACCGCGGGCTCGTCCTTGACGAAACCCTCCGGTCGGTTCAGCCCCGAGGCACCCGGCCCGCCCGCCGCCATCATCAGCACCCCGCGCCGCCCGGCGGGCCTGCTCGCCCGGTGCCGGGAGACCGCCACGGTGAGGTCCACACCGGCATCCGGACGGTGCCAGTCCCGCGGCACCGTCATCCGCGCGCACTCCAGCGACGCAGCACCCTCGCAGGGCCGCCAGTCCAGCCGCTGCTGCGCGTACCGGGCGGGCACCCGCATTCCTGCCCCGGTGGCCTGCGCCCCGCCCGCCGGCAGCACCGTCGCGGCCACGACCACCGCGGCCACACCCGCCAGTGCGGACGCACCCCACCACCGCGTGCGCGGCACCCTCCCCGAAACCCACGACCCTGCCATCGAACCCTCCCGGACGCGTTCCTTCATCTACCGGGACCGATCCTTCCGCCGGGCACACGGCCGCTCGATCCCCCCAGCATCCGTCTCGGGGGTGGTACTGGTACCACCCCCGAGCAGGGAAGACCCGGGAAGGCAGGGCGGCCTAGTCCGCGGTGATGGCTCGCGCGGCTTCGACCAGCGTCTTTCCTCCGTCCCGGCCGGTCATCACGACGCGTGGCAGCCAGGGCCCCGTGCGGTCGTAGGCATGGGTGACGGTCGGCTCGCCGGTCTCCTGCTGGGTGCCGTCACCGAAGTACCAGTGGTAGCGATAGCCGGCGGCGGGCGGGTTTCCGTGCACGGTTGCCGAGATGCGCACCTCGGTGCCGACCGGGGCGTGTGCGGGGAGGGTCAGCTGCGCCCGGCGGCCCTGGCGGGGGAGGCGGAACCACTCGCGCACACGGGGGTTGAGGAGGAAGGAATCGGCGTACTGCCGGGCGCCCTCGATGTCGGGATGGCCGACCGCCGCGCTCAGGCACTGCAGAGGAGTCGCGCTCAGCTCGGGGCAGGCTCGGGTGCGCAGCGGGAACGCCGGGTCGGTCACCGGAGTGTTCCAGACCTTGGAGTCCGGGGTGAGAAGGGCATTGTCCACGGTGAACAGTCCGTCGGCCGCAACCGCGTACGGACCGTCGGTGGACGCCTTGTTGGCGGCGGCCGCCGCCTGGTGGTAAGCGGCATTGGCCAGTTGGGTGTACTGCTCATAGCGCTCGGCCACCCTGCCGAGAGCGGCCTTGCAGGAGGCCAGCCGGGCCCCGGCCACTCCCGGGGCCGAACAGGTCTTCACCGGGATCGGAGAACTGCTGCGACTCAGCGCGTAGTAGAAGTCGGCCACGATCACCTTCGGCCGGCCCGGCAGGGAATGGGCCTTCTCGATCGCCGCCCGCATCCCGCGTCCGCCGTAGCCGACCTTCGCGCCACTGAAGTAGGGCACGTCCTTGGCCGGGTTCTCCGCTGCCGCACCGATGCCGGAGCACTCGCGCTGCACTGCCTCGGGCACGTTTTCCGAGCCGGGAGTGATGCCGACGCCGATGCCGAAGAAGGGATCGAGGTCATTGATGCACCCGTTGATCACGACCAGGTCGAGACCGTAGCCGCCCGACCGCGCCTGAGCCCCTGCCCTTTCCAACTGGCAGAAGACATCCGGCATTTGTTGGGTGACCTCGCCGAACTCCATTTCCCCGTCGCCGTCCGGGTCCTGCTTCTCGGTCGTGCGCAGACAGGCCGCGTCCTTGTTGCCCGCGGGCAGATCGGGCGCGTCAAGCACCGCACCGGAGATCGAATAGTCGTTGAGCCGAAAGCCCCGGCCGGTCTCGCGGCCGAGCAACTGCCCGGTCAGATAAGGGAACTTCTGGTCGTGGTCCAGACCCTGGCCCCAGACCACCGAGTCGCCGACGGACGCCACCCGCACCGGGTGGCACCCGCGGCGTAGCGTGTCCCGCCAGACCTTGCCGTAGCGGCCGGGCGCCTGGCCGTCGGGCGTGCCGGCGATGCGGGCGTCGACCTGGAGGGCGGTCTCGGTCGAGGGCACCCGGTCGAAGGGGATGCGGAACGCTGCCGTGCCGACAGGGGTGGTCATGTCGAGGCGCCCGCCCGCCAGTTGCTTCTCACCGGCGCGTACGCGCCACTCCACGGTGGCTCCGGCCTTCGCCGCGGCGGGGTCGTAGACCTCCACCCGGCCGCGCACGGGCCCACTGCACACCGGATTTGGCGTCAGGTCCACATCCAGGACGAGGGGGAACGCCGATCCCGGCAGGGCCCTGGTCTGCGCCGCGGCGGGGAGCCCGCCGAGGAGCTGGCCCAACAGCAGGGCGGCCGCGCCGACCGCCCCGCAACGCCTCGCCACCGACGAGCGACGGGTCGCCCCCGGCCCGCCCGACACGGAGCCGGCGCCTGTTCCGGCCCCCCACTGCCTCCGTGCAACCCGCCGCCGCGACCACGCCCATCTCATGCCAACACCCCTGTCGTCACCGTCATTTGGTCCCGTGCAGAGCCCACTGCATTCCGCATCGGAGTCAGCTGAGTCCGCATCGGTAGCGATCATGACAGTGGGAAGAGCGGTGTGGACTGCGTGCAGCGTCCCATACTGAGTGAAACTGATCACTTACTTGCAGTTACGCATGGAGGCGGCGGACGCGAGCACGGTTCCCTAACCGATGTCGGGCTCGGACCGTACGTCGATCCGGTCCCCCCGCCGTTCCATTTCCAGCACGACGAGCTCATTGCGACCCTTCCGCCACAGATGTCCGGGCGCGTACAGGGTGGTCTGGGGTCCGAGGGACCAGTAGCGGCCGAGCGCGAATCCGTTGAGCCAGACCATCCCCTTGTCCCAGCCCGGGAAGGCGAGGAAACCGTCCGCGGGGGCGGTGACATGGACCCGGGTCCGGTGGAAGGCGGGGCCGGTCGGGGTGTCTTCGTTGCGGAATTTCAGAGCCGAAAGGTTGTCGAGGGGGAGCCGGCGGATCTCCCAGTCGTGCAGTTCTTCGTCGTCGAGGAAGACCTTGCCGCTGATTCCCTTGGGGTCGTTGAGGCCCTGGCCGAAATTGACCCGCCCGGTGGGGTCCACCAGGAGGTCGAGGGTGCCGGACGCGCCGGCCACGGTGAAGTCGACGGTGTGGAGCGGCTGGTTGCGGTCGAAGGTGCCGATCCGCTTGCCGTCACCGAACACCAGCGCACGGTCGCCCAGTCCTGTGATCCGCAGGCGCCTGGTCCCCTGCGGCCCGCGCACCCGTGTGCGGTAGTGGATCAGGCCGTGCGGCTGCCCGAGGGCCTCCATATGGACGGGGGTGGTGCGCCGCACCGGGGTGCTGCTCAGTGCGTCGACGGTGTCCATCAGCGGCACCGACTCGCGTACGGCGACCCGCTGGGCCGGCATCCTGCGCGGCGTGGCCGGCAGTGGCGTGTTCGGCAGGGTGGTGTATTTGGCGAGTACGTCGCGCACTGCGTGGAACTTCTCCGTGAGTTCGCCGGATTCGCTGATCGGGGCGTCGTAGTCGTAGCTGGTGACGGTGGGTTGATAAGCGCTGCCGCTCAGATTGGCACCCGCGTACCAGCCGAAGTTCGTGCCGCCCACCGCCATGTAGAAATTGATCGACGCTCCGGCTTCGAGGATCTTTTCCACGTCGGCGGCGGTCCGCGCGGGGTCGGAGGTGTGGTGCCGCTCGCCCCAGTGGTCGAACCAGCCGTCCCAGAACTCCGTGCAGAAAAGGGGCTTGTCCGGCTGGAATTTGCGCAGTTCCGCGAAGGGACCGGTGGGGTCACCGGCGAAGTTGACGGTGGACAGGAGGTCGGGGAGGCTGCCCGCCTCCAGGGCTTTTTGAGTGGCTCCGTTGGAGCAGAACAACAGGCTGTCGATGCCCTGCGCCCGCATGGTGTCCCGCAGATGTTCCAGGTGGGCGTGGTCGTCGCCGTAGCTGCCGTACTCGTTCTCGACCTGCAGGGCGATGATCGGCCCGCCGCGCGTGGCCTGCAGATCGACGAACCGGGGAAGCAGTTCGGCGAACCACGTGTCGACCGCTCGCTCGTACGCGGGGTCGGAACGGCGCAGCGGCGCGTCCTTGTTCTTGAGAAGCCAGGCGGGCAGGCCGCCGAAGTCCCATTCCGCGCAGATGTACGGTCCCGGTCGCACGATCACCTTCAGCCCCACCTCGTCCGCGGTGCGGACGAACGCGGCGACATCGCGCCACCCGGTGAAGTCGGCTTTCTTCTCGTACGGTTGGTGGAAATTCCAGGCGACGTAGGTCTCCACGGTGTTCAGGCCCATGGCCCGCATGCGGATCAACCGGTCGCGCCAGTCCTTGGGATGCGTCCGGAAGTAGTGGAAGGCGCCCGAAAGGATGCGGAACGGTTTGCCGTCCAGCAGGAATTCCTTCCCGCGGACGGTCAGTCCCCGTGGGCTTTCGGCCTGGGCGAGGGTTGTACGGCTGCTGCCCAGGGCGACCCCCAGGGACGCGGCCCCCACCATGGCTGAGCTCAGAAACCTACGTCGGCTGAACTGCGTCATGTCTGCTCTCCTCGACTCGACCGGTCGTCGCCCAAGACTCGAACATGTTCAGGAGTGCGCGTTTCTGTGTGTTGAGAGTGTTGTATAGAACAGAAACAAGCACAAGGGTTCGCGGCTGTGCGCGCTGAACCGCGGTGCGGACGCACCTGAACTGCCCGGCGGGTGACGGAGGTTCGGGCCGCGAGGGAGGAGGGCGACCCGGGTGCTCAACCCGTGTCGGCTGCGGGCTCGGTGGCATAGCGGCTCATCGCCTGGATGCTTGCCCGGGGGGGCAGTGCCTGGCCGTCGGCAAGCATGTCCTGCAGGTCCCGGAAGTACTGCACGTAGAGGTCCGGCGTGAACGTGCTGAGCATGACGGCCGGTTGGTCGGTCACGTTGGCGAACGTGTGCGGGGCTCCGGGCGGGACCATCACGAGCGTGCCCGCGGTCGCGTCATGGTCCTTGTCCCCGACCGTGAACCGCACCGTGCCGGAGATGATGTAGAAGCCCTCGTCGTGCTCGGAGTGACGGTGCTGCGGTGGTCCGGGTGTGTGCGGCGCCAGGACGGACTCGGCCATCCCGAGACGGTGACCGGTGTTGCTGCCGTCTTCGAGGACGCGCATGCGCGTGGTGCCCAGGAAGATCGTCTCCCCGTCGCCCGGGCCGACCACCGATACGGCGGGCTCGGCGACCGGCCGGCCGGCCTTCGTTTCCTCAGCCATGTCCTCAGTCATGTCCTCAGTCATGACTCGATTCCACCGCCGGGGCACGGGGACTGTCCAAGACCCCTTCGGTGGGCTCGATACCGTGCCGGTATCGTCGCGCCATGGAGCTACGCACGCTGCGCTATTTCGTGGCTGTCGCCGAGGAACTCCACTTCGGCCGGGCCGCCGCGCGGCTGCACATGAGCCAGCCGCCCCTGAGCCGGGCGATCAAGCAGCTGGAAACCCAAGTCGGCGCCCCGCTGTTCGACCGCTCGTCCACCGGTGTCACGCTCACCCGGGTGGGAGTGGTGCTGCTCGATGAGGCGCGCGCCCTGCTCGACCAGGCCGACCGGGTGCGCGTGCGGGTGGCCGCGGCGGCCGGCACCGCCACCCTCACCGTCGGCGTCCTGGGCGGCAGCAGCGACCCGGGCGCAACCCGGCTGGCCGGCGCCTACCACCGGCGGCACCCGCGCGTCGAGGTGCGCATCCGCGACACGGACCTGACCGACCCCACCTGCGGATTGCACGCCGGAGCGGTGGATGTCGCACTGACCCGCGGGCCGTTCGACCGGACCGGCCTGAGCGTGCACGAGTTGCGTGCCGACCCGGTGGGAGCCTTGCTGCGCGCCGGCGATCCGCTGGCCCGCCGTGACAGCCTCACGCTGGCCGACCTCGCCGACCGGCGCTGGTTCCGCTTCCCGGAGGGCACCGACCCCCTCTGGCAGTCGTACTGGAGCGGCGGGGAACCTCGGGACGGTCCGGTGGTGCGCGCGGTCCAGGAATGCCGGCAAGCCGTCCTCTGGAACGGCACGGTCGGCATGACGCTCCTGGGCCACGAGCCGGTGCGGGCGCTCACCGTGGTGCCGCTGAGCGACATGCCACCGAGCCGGGTGGTGGTGGCATGGAACGCGGGCGACACGAATCCCCTGATCCGCTCGTTCGTCCGGATCGCGCTCGCCGCCTACCGCATCTGAGGCCCCCACCACCGCGCCTCCTCCGGTAGCGCCGGGCCGCGAGCCCCCAGCAGGTGCCGAAGAGCAGCCAGTACGGCGACCACAGCACCAGGTCCCAGTGCGCTTGGAAGCGCGCGAGGCCGGCGTGCGCGGGCGGAACGGAAGCCCAACCGGCCAGCACCCGCAGGTCACCGGCGAATCCGTAGCCCAGCAGGCCGAGCGCACGCGCCACCATGAACGCGCACCCTGCCCAGGAACCGGCGAGCAGCATCGTGCGGCGGAACCCGCCGTGCGGTCCGAAACGACCGGACAGGTGGAGCGCGGCCGCCATGCCGACCAGCGCCAGCGCG
The DNA here is from genome assembly GCF_055657085.1 of Streptomyces sp. NPDC107765. NCBI lineage: Bacteria > Bacillati > Actinomycetota > Actinomycetes > Kitasatosporales > Streptomycetaceae > Streptomyces > Streptomyces sp. NPDC107765. The sequence goes on from NZ_JBVKBL010000006.1 coordinate 293,960, forward strand.
ACGGACGCCCAGCTCCCGGCGACCGCTCCCGGAGCGGCGTTCAACAAGTCGTCCCGGGCACCCGCCGGCAGCGGGGTCTGACGCATCAGCAACGCCCCGCCCAGTGCCCAGTCGAGCTTCATCGCACCGTAGGCGAAGGCGCACCAGAAGGCGAGGGGGGAGGCGGCCGCCGTCGGGTCACGACGGACGGTCCGAGTACGGGTCCGAGTACGGCGAGCGGTCACGGGCGCGCCTCTGCCGCGAGGACGGCGTGCGGACGGCTGCGCAGGAAGTACGACACCGCCACCACGACCCACGCCGCGAGCCCGACACTGCCCGTGACGGCCTCGTAAACGGGGCCCCAACCAAGGTGCGCCAGGTCGAGGTCCGTGCGCCGGAGGGTGATCACCGCTCCCAGCGACTGCAGCACCGCGGTCAGCGCCAGGGCGCACAGCAGCGCCCAGCGGGGGATGCGCGCACCCCAGCGCGCGGTGGTCGCCCACGCCACCCCCACCGCAAGGAGACCGAGCGAAGCGTTGCCCGCCTGGGCCCATCCCGGGTGGGCGAACTGCGCCTGCACCTGGGCGGGCGCGGGGTGGCCGGGCATACCGACCTCCCCGCGCGCCGCCATGTACACCTTCTGCCCCACGTACACCAGCGAACCAGCCATCGCCAGCCACACCGCGACCCGGACGCGGGGCCCAGCGGGCGCCGGCCGGGCCGGCCGGAGCAGTATGCGTCGGGCCTCGGGTGCCATGCGGGCGATCGCGTCAACTCTCATGGACCCGATGCTGGCCCGGCACCCGCACCGCCCGCTTCCTGCCCTGGAGCCATCCCACTCCGCCGAGCGGGCGAACCGCGCGTCCCTCCGCAGGAGGAGTGGACCGCTGGGGCCAGGCCGCTACATCGCCAGCCACACCGCCTGGTCCGGGCCCAGACACCCGTCCTCCAGCGGGCCGCCGCTCGTCAGCAGTACCGCATCGTGCGCGGGCAGCTCGTACGGCTCCGAGGAGAGGTTGACGATGCAGGCGAAGCCGGGTTCGCGGTGGTAGGCGAGCACCCCGGCCGGGGCGTCGAGCCAGGTCAACTCGCCCTCACCGAGGGCGGGGTGGTCCCGGCGCAGATGCAGGGCGCGTCGGTAGAGCTCCAGCATGGAGGCCGGGTCGCCGGTCTGGGCCGCGACGCTGAGGTCCTTCCAGTGCGCGGGCTGCGGCAGCCAGGGCCGGCCGGTGGCGTCCTCGGGACTGAAGCCGTACGGGGAGCTCTGCCCGGACCACGGGATCGGGACGCGGCAGCCGTCGCGTCCGGGGTCGGTATGCCCGGAGCGTTCCCAGATGGGGTCCTGCCGTACGTCCTCGGGCAGGTCCTCGACCTCCGCGAGGCCCAGCTCCTCGCCCTGGTAGACGTAGGCGCCGCCCGGCAGGGAGAGCATCAGCAGGGCGGCCGCACGGGCCCGCCGGACGCCGAGTTCGAGGTCGAGGGGGCCTTCGGGCCGGTAGGGCGCGTTGGCGACCCACTTCTTCGCGACCGTACGGCCGAAGCGGCTGGGGTGGCGTACCACGTCGTGGTTGGAGAGCACCCAGGTGGCGGGTGCGCCCACGGAGCCGAGCGTGCCCAGCGAGCGGTCGATGACCTCGCGCAGGTCGGCGGCGTCCCAACTGGTCATCAGGAAGTCGAAGTTGAAGGCGGTGTGCAGCGCGTCCGGCCGCACGTAGGCGGCGAGCCGCTCGGGAGTGTCGGCCCATGCCTCGGCGACGAACGACCGGTCGCCGGGGAACTCGTCGGCCACCCGGCGCCACGCCCGGTAGATCGCGTGCACCTCGTCGCGGTTCCAGTACGGATGGTCCGTCTCTTCCCCGGGCGCCGGCGCGTCCCCCGCATCGCGGGTCGGCAGGTCGGGCAGTGCCGGGTCCTTGACCAGGCCGTGTGCCACGTCGATGCGGAAGCCGTCGACGCCGCGGCGGAACCAGAACCGCAGGACGTCCTCGAACTCGGCCTGGACGTCGGGGTGTTGCCAGTTGAGGTCCGGCTGCTCGGGGGCGAAGAGGTGCAGGTACCACTGGCCGTCGGGAAGCCGGGTCCAGGCCGGGCCGCCGAAGACGGACCGCCAGTTGTTGGGCGGCTCGGACCCGTCGGGCCCACGGCCGTCGCGGAAGTGGTAGCGCTCCCGCTCCGGGCTGCCGGGCCCCGCGGTCAGCGCTGCCCGGAACCAGGCGTGCTGGTCGGAGGTGTGGTTCGGCACGATGTCGGGGATGACGCGGATGCCGTGCCGGTGGGCCTCCTCGATCAGCGCCTCGGCGTCGGCCAGGGTGCCGAAGAGCGGGTCGATCGCGCGGTAGTCCGCCACGTCGTAACCGTGGTCGGCCATCGGCGACTTGTACCACGGGTTGATCCAGATGGCGTCGATCCCGAGCGACTTCAGGTACGGCAGGCGGGAGCGGATGCCGGCGATGTCACCGACTCCGTCACCGTTGCCGTCGGCGAAGCTGCGGACGTAGACCTGGTAGATGACGGCGCTGCGCCACCACGGTGCGGGGTTGCTGGGCATGCTGCTGCGTGCTCCTCGGGGCTCTCGGGGCATCGGTGTGCGGTGGGTGGGACTACTTCGCCGCACCGGCGGTGAGGCCGGCGACGATCCGGCGCTGGAAGACCAGCACCATGATCACGAGGGGGATGGTGACCAGGACGCCCGCCGCCATCTGGCTGCCGAACGGGGTCTCGAACTGGCTCGCTCCGGAGAATTTGGAGATGGCCACGGGTGCCGTCTGCATCTCCGGCTTGTTCGTCATCGACAGGGCGATGAGGAATTCGTTCCAGGCGGCGATGAAGGTGATGATCGCGGTGGTGAACATGCCCGGCGCGGCGAGCGGGACGATGACCTTGCGGAACGCCTGGCCGCGGGTGCAGCCGTCGACCATCGCGGCGTGCTCCAGCTCCTGCGGCATCTGCCGGAAGAAGGCGGTCAGGTTCCACACCGCGAGCGGCAGCGTGAAGGACATGCTGGGCACGATCATCGCCTGGTAGCTGTTGATCCAGCCGAAGTCGACGAACATCTTCAGCAGCGGGACCACGATCGACACCACGGGGAACATGGAGGTGGCGATGATCAGCGTGAGCACCAGCCGCTTGAACCGGAACTCCAGCCGTGCCATCGCGTAGGCGGCGAAGGTGGCCAGGACCAGCGCCACGGCGGTGGTGATGCCCGCCACCACGACGCTGTTGAGCAGCGCCCGGGTGAAGGACTCGGACGGGTCGAGGACCGCGAGGTAGTTCTCGAACGAAAGCCGGGTCGGGACCGGCGAGTTGGAGAAGATGTCGGAGGTCCGCCGCAGGCTGGAGACCAGCATCCAGTAGAACGGTGCCAGGCAGTAGACGACGACCGCGGCGACCCCCGCGTAGAGCAGCCCCTTGCGCAGTTTCGGGGAGAGGGTGTTCATGCCGCCACCTCCGTGCGTCGGTGCGCGCGCCACCGGCGGCGCAGCGGGGTCGGGCCGTCGTCACCGACGACGTCGGCGCCCAGCAGCCGGACGAAGGCCAGCGCGATCAGGAAGACATAGACGAAGAGGATCACCGCGTAGGCCGCGGCGGGACCGAAGCGCACGTTCGCCGCCTGGTCCTGGGCGAGCATGGACAGCGTCTCCACGGAGGTCTTCTGCGCGCCGATGAGGATGTACGGCAGGTCGAACATCCGCAGCGCGTCCAGCGTCCGGAACAGTACGGCCACCAGCAGTGCGGGCTTGACCAGCGGCAGGGTGATGTTCCAGAACTGGCGCAGCGCGCCCGCCCCGTCGATCCTGGCGGCCTCGTAGACCTCCTTGTCGATCACCTGCAGCCCCGCCAGGACGAGCAGGCCGATGAACGGAGCGGTCTTCCACACGTCGGCGATGATGACCGCGAGCTTGGCGTGGAACCCTTCGGTGGTCCACAGGATGTGCTGCCCGGTGAGGGCGTTGGCCACGCCGTTGCTGTTGAAGATCCAGCGCCAGAGCAGACCGCTCACCGCGGTGGGGATGGCCCACGGCACCAGGATGCCGGCCCGTACCAGGGCCCGTCCCTGGAACGCACGGTGCATGATCAGCGCCATGGCGATGCCGATGACCGTCTCCAGGGCGACCGTGGTGCCGGTCAGGAACGTGGTGTTCCAGAAGGCGTTCCAGAAGCGTGCGCCGGCCGCGCCGAAGATCGCGCCGTAGTTCTGCAGCCCGACGAACGGGTCGGTCTCGTTGACGAAGCCGGTCTTCGGGTTGAGGCCGGGAGTGCCGAAGAGCGAGTCCTTCAGCGCCACGATCGTCGGGTAGAGCACCACCACCGCCAGCACCAGCAGCGTGGGGGAGACCAGCAGGGCGGCGAGCCGGCCGGAACCGGAGGTGGCCCGGGCCCGGCGCTGCGGGTGCCTGGCCGGCAGGGACAGCGCGGGTGGCGCGGCCGGATTCTGCGTTGTCACCATGGTGTGCTCCTCACTCTCCCGCGGACTGCTGCCGAAGGGTCTGCTGAAGGTCCTTCAGGGCCTGCGCGCTGCTCGTGCTGCCGGTCAGGGCCGCGTACGCCTGCTGCTGGATCGCCGCCGTGACATCGCCGTACCGGAAGACCCGGGGCCGCGGCACGGCGTGCAGGATCGACCGTTTGAGGGTGGGGAGGTACGGATACTGCTTGACCAGCTTCGGGTCCTTGTACAGCGCGTCGTAGGTCGGCGCGCCCGGTGCGCGGGACAGCGTGAACCGCTGGACGTCCTGGCCGGCGAAGAACTTCATGAAGTCGATCGCCGTCGCCTTGTTCTCCGCCGAGGCCGACAGGGCCAGGTTGTGGCCGCCCAGGCTGGAGGCGCCGGGGCCGTTCAGGCCGGGCAGGGGTGCGGCACGGAAGTGGCCGGCGACCTTGCTGGAGCCGTCCTTCTGGGCCATCAGGGGGTAGGCGTAGGGCCAGTTCCGCAGGAAGACCAGCTTCCCGGCCTGGAAGTCGCGGCGGCCGTCCTCCTCCTGGTAGGTGACGGCGTCCTTCGGGATCGTGCCGTCCTTGAAGGACTTGACCAGGAAGTCCAGGCCCCGCTTCGCCTGCGGGGTGTCCACGTGCGGGATGCCCTTGGCGTCGGTGACGACCCCGCCGGCGGAGTTCACGGCCTCGGCGAAGTTGACCGTCAGGCCCTCGTACTTCTGGAACTGCCCCGCGTAGCAGGACATCCCGCGCGCCTCGGGCAGTCGCTTGACCTTGGCGCAGTCCGTCTTCATCGCCGCCCAGGTGGCCGGCGGCGCGGCGATCCCGGCCTTCTTGAGCAGGTCGGTGCGGTAGTAGAGCATGCCGCCGTCGGAACTGTACGGCAGGGCGTACAGACCGCCGCGGTACTTCCCGGTCTCGACGATCGGCTTGAGCATCTGCCGCAGCGGAAACTGCTCTTCGGGCAGCCGGTCGACCCAGCGGTGCGCGGCGAACTCCGAGGTCCACACGGCGTCGAGCGCCAGTACCGTATAGGCATCGGACTTCGTCTGGGCGTTCTGGATCATCTGCTGGCGCTGCGCGTCGGGGTCCGTGGGCAGCTGGACGAAGGTGACCTTCTCCTTGGGGTGCCGCTTGTTCCAGCGGTCGATCACCGTCTGGACGGACCCGGAGGCGTCCTTGCCGGCGACGTAGGTGATGGGGCCACGCCCCTCGAAGGTGGGCCGGCCGCCGGCCGTGGCGGTCCCGTTCGGGCCGCAGGCGGCGAGGGCGGCGAGCCCCGCGAAGGCCGCCGCGCCCTGCAGCGCTCTGGTGGTTCTGCTCTTCACTGTGTCTCCTGGATGTGCGAACCGGGGCGGTGGCCGGTCACTCGCCGGTACGCCGCTCGCCGGTCGTTGCTGAGAAGAAATACCTGCCGTCGGCCCGGAGCCGCAGGGTGATCCGATCACCCTGCCGGGGTGGGGTACTCAGTGTGGTCATGCGGAGGCTCAACCCTTCCCGGCAGCGGCCGCCGGATGGCATGGACAGGGGCGTGCAGAGCGTTACTGATTGCGCTGTCTCCGTCATCAGGTGGATGAGCGGGCAGGTCAAGAGGGGGGAGGATCACTCCAGGCACATACCGGTGACACCGCCGAGACAGCGCTTTCAAGCTATGAGGGCACCCAGGGGAAGTCAATGCGTTACGCCCTGGTAATCCGCAGGTCACTCGGCTGTACCGTGCAGCTTCTATAAGGGAAAACCGCCTCATATCGACCGGTTGCCAGGCCCGTGACAGCGCTGTCATGAGTGCCCGGAAACTCGTGCTCACCGTGCTACCTTCCGTGCATGTCACCAGCTCAACGGCACCCCACGATGGCCGACGTCGCCGAGCGCGCGGGCGTCTCCGCGTCCACCGTCTCGCGCACCCTGCGCGGCTACGCCTCCGTCTCGGCCGAGGTCCGCGAGCGGGTCGAGCGGGCGGCCCGAGAGCTGAACTTCGCCATCTCGCGGCAGGCGGCCAGCCTGGTCACCGGCAAGACCGGGGTGGTGGCGGTGCTCGTACCGATACTCAAGTCGTGGTTCGTCGGCTCGGCGCTCGAAGGGCTCGGACCGGTGCTGCGCGCGGCGGGCCTGGAGCTGGTGGTCTATTACGTGCCCGACATGGCCGCCCGGGCCGACTTCTTCGAGCGCCTGCCCGCGCGGCGGAACGCCGATGCGCTGCTGGTGTTCTCCTTCGACCTCACCGAGGAGGAGAGCGCCCGCCTGGACGACCTGCAGATGCCGGTCATCTACGTCAGCCAGCACGCCGAGGGCCGGGCGAGCGTGTACGTCGACGATGTGGCCGGGGCGCTGGGCGGAACCCGGCACCTGCTCAACCTCGGGCACCGCCGGATCGGCTTCCTGCGGGCGATCGGCGTCAGCGGCTTCACCTTCAGCTCCAACGAGCGACTGACCGGCTACCGGCAGGCGCTCACCGAGGCGGGCATCCCGCTGGACGACGAGCTGGTGGTCGGGGCCGTTCTGGGGCAGGACCGCACCATCGTGGAGGCGGTCGGCCGGCTGCTCAGCCTGCAGCAACCGCCGACCGCACTCTTCGTCGAGCAGGACGAGCTCGCCGTCGCCGTCCTGGCTTCCCTGCGCTCCAGCGGCTTCGACGTCCCCGACCGGCTGTCCGTGCTCGGCTTCGACGACCACGACATCGCCCGCTGGGCGGGGCTCACCACGATCGCCCAGTCACCCACGGACATCGGCCGGGCCGCCGGCGAGCTGGCCTGCGCGCTCATCGAAACCCCCGACGCCGACCGGGAGCAGCACATCGTCCTGCCCACGCACCTCATCCCCCGGGCCAGCACCGCCCCGCTCATGCCACCGTCCGCGGGGGACGACGGCGGGCGGGACGCGCCTTCGGACGGGACGGGCACCGCTCGCGGAGCCTGATCGGCGAGGGACTGCTTCGTGAGGTCTGCTCGGCGCGAGCCCGGTGCACCGCTGCCTGTGCACGCCACCAGGCGGCGACCCTCCGGCCCTCCCGATGTCGTTCAACCCGGAATCAACTCGACTTCCTCATCGACTCAACTTCCTTGCCCTGCCTTCGAGGTGCGCGGATATGACCGCCCCCATACGCTGGCATCAACGGCACATCGATGTGCAGGTCGCTGTCGCAGCGATGGGTATGTCCGGATGCTGAGTGTGGCAGCGATGGGTATGCCCGGACGCTGAATGTGGCTCCACTGCCGGCTCTCGGGCCTGGCAGTCGCCCCAGCCACGGCGTCCCCCAGCCACGGCGTCCCGCAGGGAGATCCCCATGGCCAAGAGATGCAGGGTGGCCAAGCGACCGGCCCACCGTCCGGCCTCGGTCTACGCACTGGCCGGAATCCGGCTCTTCAACGGAATCACCGGCCTGCTGACGCCGTCCGTGCTCATCCTGCGCCTCGACCCGGACCACGAGCCCAGCCCCGCGGCCGTCTACGCCTTCCGGCTCTTCGGGATCCGTACGGTCCTGCTCGGGCTCGCTCTGCTGACCCACGACGGCGACCGGCTGCGTGCGGACCTGCGCGAGGGGGTCCTCATCCACGGCAGCGACACCGTCACGGCCGCGATGCTCGGCATCCGCGGCCAGGTGCCTGCGCGCACCGCCGTCCTGACCACGCTCATCTCGGCCACCAATACGGTCCTGGCCGCCACCGGCGGGGGCGCCGGGAAGGGCAAGCGGAAGTGACCAAGGGGCAGCCCTCCTGACCAGTACTGAGCAAGGAGCACTGCGATGGGAACGCAACGACGCAGCACCTCACGGCGACCGTCCGCCGGATACCGCACCTCCCTCCCGTGGCGGGTCGTCACCGGCATCTCCACCGCCGTCGACCGACGCATCGGCTGGGACAAACTGCCCGTTCTCCCGGGACTGTTGACCCTTTTCGGGCTGCGCGTCAAGCTCCGGCAGAAGAACCTGCACGACACCACCGCACTGCCGTCCGTCCATCGTCCCGACCCCGCGCCACCCTCACCGAGCCACCGGGTCAACCGCACCGCCGACGGCAGCCACAACGACCTCGGCGAGCCACGCATGGGCATGGCCGGAAGCCGCTTCGGCCGCAACATCCCGCTGGACCGCATCGCCCCGGCCACGGCCGAGTCCGTCCTCTCCCGGCCGAACCCGCGAGAGGTCAGCCGGGCACTCCTCACCCGCCACGAGATGACCCCCGCCGACTCGGTCAACTCCCTGGTCACCGCCTGGCTCCAGTTCATGATCCGTGACTGGTTCAGCCACGGTACGAGCCCGACGGAACGCCCCTGGGAAGTGCCGCTCGTGGACGACGACCCCTGGCCGGAGCGCCCGATGCGGATCATGCGGACACCGGACGACCCGACCCGGGACCCCCACGCCCCCGCCGGGACACCCGACACCCGCGTCAACGTCTCCTCCCACTGGTGGGACGCATCGCAGATCTACGGGTCAAGCGAGGAAGAGCAACGCCGGCTGCGCACCGGCGAGTTGGGCAAGCTGCACCTCTGGAACAACGGGAAGTCCCCGTCGTCCCTGGACCCGGCCACCGACCCGTCGGTCGTTCCGGGCTTCTGGCTGGGCCTCGCCATGATGCAGAACCTCTTCGCCCACGAGCACAACGCGATCTGCGACCATCTGCACGCCGCCTATCCGTCGTGGGGCGACGAGGAGCTGTTCCAGCGTGCGCGGCTCGTCAATGCCGCGCTGCTCGCCAAGATCCACACCGTGGAGTGGACGCCTGCGGTGATCAGCCACCCCACCACGGTCAAGGCGCTGCGGGCGAACTGGTGGGGCCTCGCCGACGAGCGGGTTCACGATCTCTTCGGCCGGATCAGCGATAGCGAGGTCATCAGCGGCATCCCCGGCGGCCGGACCGACCACTACGGCGTCCCGTACGCGCTCACCGAGGAGTTCGTGGCCGTCTACCGGATGCACCCCCTCGTCCGGGACGAATGGCATCTGCGCTCCGCCGCGGACGACGCCACTCTGGGCGAGCGGACCTTCCGGGAGATCGCCGGCCCGGAGGCGCTGAAGGTCCTGGAAACCGTGCCCATGGCCGATCTCCTCTACAGCTTCGGAACGCTCCACCCCGGTCTGGTGACCCTGCACAATTTCCCGAAGTTCCTGCAGGAATACGAGCGTCCCGACGGGCATCTGCAGGACCTGGCCGCCACCGACATCCTGCGCAGCCGGGAACTGGGCGTCCCCCGCTACAACGAATTCCGCCGGCTGCTCCGGTTGAAGCCCGCGAAGAACTTCGAGGAACTCACGGACAACCCGGAGTGGGCGAGGGAGATCAAGCAGGTCTACGAGGACGACATCGAAAAGGTCGACCTGACGGTCGGTATGTATGCGGAGAAGCTCCCCAAGGGATTCGCCTTCAGCGACACGGCATTCCGCATCTTCATCCTGATGGCCTCCCGCCGGCTGAACAGCGACCGCTTCTTCACCGAGTACTACACGCCCGAGGTGTACTCCAAGGCCGGTATGACCTGGATCGACGACAACTCCATGGTCACCGTCCTGCTGCGCCACCACCCTGAACTGCGCACCGCCCTCGCAGGTCTGAACAATGCATTCGTACCCTGGCACACGGCTTGACGGCCCAGTCGTGTGGGACATTCAGCGTCTCGGCATGAGCATGGAGGGTGCCGGCGGAGCAGGCCACCGTCCCGCGGTCGCCCATGCTCGCGGGGAGGGGGCGGGCGGAACGGCAACGACCGGTGGGTCAGCGCGAGATCGGGCGGCTCCGTACGGCAGTTGACAGCCCGAGGACAGCACGTCAGAGTCCCGGCGTGAGCCAGACCAACGATCTGACGCCGCCCGAAGAACGTATATGGCGGGCCTTTCCGCGCGGCGAGTCCGTGGACTTCCGTTCCGCCGAGAACGAGGATCCGGCCCTCGGCGACACCTGGGGCGCCGAGCGGACCGTACGGGCGAGTGTGCTGCGGGCGCTGCTGCTCAAGGCGCCGCGGGAGGACGGGGAGATAGCCGCGCTCAAGATCAAGGGGGCACGGATCACCGGCATACTGGACCTGAAGTACGCCACGATCGACGCCGCCGTCCGGCTGAGCCACTGCCACTTCGACGGCGTTCCCCACCTGTACGGAGCCCAGCTGCGGCAGCTCAATCTGAGCATGTCCGTGCTGCCGGGCCTGACCTCGGCGACCTTGCGGGTCGAGGGCGTTCTGCGGATGACGGACTGCCGTATGCGGGGCCCGGTGCGGCTCGGTGGGGCGCAGATCACCGGCGCGCTGTTCATGGAGCGGGCGGAATTCACGGCGCCGGACGACTCCGAACCGGTGCTGCAGCTCAACCAGGCCACGATCGGGGACGACTTGTGGGCGCCGGAGATGCGCGCGCACGGGCAGGTACGGCTCACCGGCGCCTCCGTCGCCGGGCGGATCAACCTGCAGGACGCCGCGTTCACCGCGTCCGACGGCACCGCGCTGGACGCGCAGAACCTCACCGTGGGAGGCCACGTGCGGGCGCGGTGTCTCCGTGCGCAGGGCCGGGTCGAGCTCCGCGGCTCCCGCATCTCGGGCCGTCTCGACCTGCTCCACGCCCACCTGTCGCATCCGGGTGACACGGCATTGCGGGCGAGCAGTTGTGTCATCGGTGAACTCTGGCTGCGCAGGGGCGATCGCATCGAGGGCGCCCTGAATCTACGACGTTCTCATATAGAGATCCTGACGTTGGAACCGGAGATGCTGCCGGACCAGGTGTTCCTCAGCAATCTCAGGTACACCGTCCTCGCCCCGCACGAGCCCGCCGAGCGCCGGCTGCCGATGCTGGAGCGGGACGGCGAGCGGTACGATCCGCACGGCTACGAGCAGTTGATGGCGGCCTACCGCCACGTCGGTGACGACGACGCGGCCCGGCTCGTCCAACTCGCCAAGCAGCGCCGCCGACGCACCACGCTCGTCTGGTACGGACGGCTGTGGGGATACGTCCAGGACGCCACCGTCGGCTACGGCTTCCGCCCGTTGCGCGCGGCGCTCTGGCTGCTGTCCCTCATGGCCATCGGATCGGTCGCGTACGGCCTGGACCATCCACGCCCCGTCAAGGTGGACGAGGCCCCCGACTTCAACCCCGTCTTCTACACCCTCGACCTGCTCCTGCCGATCATCAACTTCGGCCAGGAGTCGGCGTTCGCCCCTGCCGGCTGGCACCAGTGGCTGTCCTACGCCCTGATCATCACCGGATGGATCCTGGCGACGACGATCGTCGCAGGCGTTACCCGAGCGGTCAGCCGCCAATGACCTGATGACGTGCTGCCGGGCATGCGTGGAACGCCCGGCGGGCAGGAAACGGCGATGGGACCTTCGGGGCGGCCTCCTTGACCTAGACCCCGTCGTCCTCCTCGTCCTGGTCCATGTCCATGTCCATGCGATGGAACTCCTCGTACACAGCCGTCCCCGGCTCCGCCACATACACGTCGAAGTCCGACCAGTCGGTGTCGTGGTACTCGCGAAAGAACAGGTTGGCGATGCTGTCGTTGATCTCGACACTGACCACCTGGAGGGCCGGTATCCGGAACGGCTTCTCACGCGGCCAAGGTTCGTCGCCCTCGTCGTCCAGGTGGATGTCGATGCCGAGCAACGGAAGATCGTCCGAGGCGAAGGTTTCGGCGTCTGCCAGATAGAGGTGGTCGTAAGGCAGGTCGTGGCCGGTGTAGGGAGCCGCAGCGAGCACCATGTCAGGGCCCAGATCCCGGTACTTTTCCCTGTCGACCGGAGTGACGTACGAGAGGGCACGGTCGTAGGCGCAGATGTCCTCTGAGCCTTCCTCGTGCGTGACCGGTGTCTCCAAGGCCCGCAACAGCCGATCCCAGCCGGCGGGATCGGTGAAGTCGGTCCGGAGGACGGGCGCGGCGTCCGTGCGGGGCAGCTTCGGCATGTGATGACGCTTCATGCGGTGGACCATAACGCCGGGCACTGACAGTGCGATGGAGGATCCGGGCGCGCTGCGGCCCGCGCCCTCAAGCACGGCGAGGTGCCGTCGTTCGAAGTCGATGCTCGCTGCGGTTCTTCGCACGGCATCTGAGCTGACGCGAGGTCGTAGAGCTCGACGCGCCGACCGGAACTCGTTCCCGGCCGGCGCTGCGGACCTGGATCGTTCTACTGGTAGGGGCCGCCCCGGTAGAACCTGCTCCCGCCCGACCGCGGCCGGTCGTCGCGGCGATGCGCGGCGTCGGAGCGCTCATCCGGCGCCGAGCGTGCGGCAAGAGCGCGCAACCTCCCCAAGCCGGCCAGGACTTCGGGGCGGTTGTCGGCCCGCTTCAGCCACACGGGGAGCCGGGGGAACATCGCCATCGTCGGCGATGCGGTGTGTTGCCGCAGCACGGCGCTGACGTAGGCGGCCAGCTCATCGATGTGCTCCTCGTTGTATGCCCACAGAATGTGCCCGACACAACGGGTCTGCAGCCACAGCGGCTGCCGGAAGAACGGATCCTCGGTGCCGCCCAGCGCCGCGCCCACGAGTGCGGCGCCCTCCACCTCGGCCTCCCATTCACCGGTGGCCCCGCATGCCGCGCACACGAGACGGCGCGGCATGAACATCAGCTCGCTGAAGTACCGAGGTGCTTCAAGGTCCGGCCTGGGTACGACGAGTGCGCGGCCTCCGCACCGCGGGCACACCACCAGAATCCGGCCGGCGAACTGCGCCAGCCACCGTCCAGTGTCGATATGACGTGCCGGACCGCTCGACTCAGACTTCATGCCGAGCACCATGGCACATCTCCCAGCAGTCCATTGGCCGGCCACTGCCTCCTGATGTTCAGGCCCGGTCAGCATGGTCAGGTCAGGTGAGCAGGTGGCCGGGTCCGGGTATTTATCCGGGGCGGTCGGGGATCCCACATGCGTACGGTTCCGTCGTCGCTCGCTGTGGCGGCGAGTGTGCGGCCGTCGGGACTGAAATCCACCTTCGCCACGGGCAAGCCGAAACCATGAGTACGTGCGCTCTTCGACGTGAGTAGGAGCCACGATGTTCGGAGGACGCGGGCGGGCCAGGATGGCGGCCATGACCGCACCCGATCCACATGTCGCTGACGCCCCCGTTGCGGCGACTGACCCGTTCGCGCCGTCCACGCCGGCGTTGCGCGTGTTCGCCGCCCTCGGCCTCTTGCTGCTCGTCGTGGCCTACGGGGCGTTCTTCATCATCGTCATGAATCAGGCCTACAGCGGCGACGGGGCAAGCGGGCCCCTGGTGGGTCTTGGCCAAGGGGCGATGGGCCTGTCCGCAGTCGTGGGGTTGTTGGCGCTTGCTCTGCCCAGCGAGGTGATGGGCCACGCGGCGCGACGAGGAGCCGTATGGCTGCAGTACGCGCTGGCGCTCGCCGGTCCCGTGCTGGCTGCCGTCGACTTCGCCTAGCGGCTGTTGCCGCGTCGCGGGCGTGACACTTTGACGGGCACTTCTGGTCGCCTTGAGGAGCACCTCTGGCTCTCCGGTCCCGGGCGCGGAGCGGTTGGCTCCGAAACAGCGGGCGGCGGGGGCCGCGAACGGCCGGTGCCCCGAACGGCCGGAGCGGGGAAGGGCAGGTGCCGGGAAGGGCCATGGACACGGGGGAGACCGGCCCTTCCCGGCAGATACATCGTCTGCCGGGGGCCACTGCGGCCTCCAGGGCCGAACGGCCCATATACGCCCTGCAACTGGCCCCCGGAGGTAGGACGGTCGGCCCTCGTTGCGGGGCTCCTCATTGCGGGCCCCTTCGGTGGCCGGTCGGCGCCGGTGCCCGGTGGTGCTGCCGTGCTGATCACGTACGCTGCCGCGCAGACGTACGGGATCTTTGGAGCAGCACGGTCATGTCCGAATCGCAGCAGTACGCACCGGTCGCGAGCGGTCCGCACGGGCCCTGGCTCCATGAGCCGGACCGGATGCGCAGCCTGCTCGATGCCGTGATGGGCCTGGGGCGGGGGCTCGAACTCCCGCAGGTGCTCAAGGGCATCGTGGAGGCGGCGGTGACCCTCACCGACGCGGAATACGGAGCGCTCGGCGTGGTCGGGGACGGTCAGCTGGCACAGTTCCTGCCCGTCGGGATGTCCGACGAGCTCATCGGGCTGATCGGCCGGACGCCGTGCGGCCGCGGCATTCTCGGGGAGCTGATCCGCAACCCCGCGCCGCTGCGGCTCACCGACCTGACCAGGCATCCGCACAGCTATGGGTTTCCGGCCAACCATCCGCCGATGCGGACCTTCCTCGGGGTGCCGGTCCGGGTCCGCGACGAGGTCTTCGGCAACCTCTACCTCACCGAGAAGCGGGGCGGCGGCTCGTTCGACGCGGATGACGAAGCCGTGTTGACCACGCTGTCCACCGCGGCGGGAGTGGCGATCGACAACGCCCGCATGTACCACGAGAGCCGCCGCCGCGAACGGTGGCTGGAGGCGCTGGGCGAGATCACCCGCAGTCTGCTGTCCGGCACCGACGCCCACGAGGTGCTGCGGCTGATCGCGGAGCGCGCGCAGGAGGTCGCCGACGCGGACAGCGCGGCGGTTCTCCTGCCAACGTCCTCGTCCTTGTCCCCGTCCTCGTTCGTGGACCAGCTGACGGTGGCGGTGGCGTGTGGCACGGGCGCGAGCCGGATCCTCGGGTTGCCCGTGCCGGTTGACGGTTCGCTGCCGGGGGCGGCCGTTCGCAGCGGTCGGCCGGTGGTCAGTGCCGGCCTGCGGGCCGACCCCCGGGCGTACCCGCTCGGCCAGGACGTTGCCAGGAACGGGGTGGTGAAGCCGTCCGTGGGGGAGCCGCCAGAGAAGGCAGCCATGGGTGAGGCGCCAGAGAGGGCAGCCATGGGGGAGGAGGGGCCGAAGGGCGAGGAGCCGTCCAGGGACGAGGAGCTGAACGGCGCCGCCCTGGGCGAGGAGCACGCAGAGCTGGTCGGGCCGACGGTCGCCGTCCCGCTCCAGGTGGACACTGGCCGTGGTGCACTGCGGCTGAGCCGCCTGGCCGGGCGGCCCGCCTTCGACGACGCCGAGGTCACCCTGATATCGGGCTTTGCCGACCAGGCCGTGATCGCTCTGGAACTCGCCCGCCGGCGGGCCGAGTCGGAGGAACTGACGGTGCTCCACGACCGTGACCGGATCGCCCGGGATCTGCATGACCTCGCCATTCAGCGGCTGTTCGCCACCGGCATCACGCTGCAGAGCGCGACCCGGCTGATCGACCGTCCGGAGGCCGCCGAACGGGTCGGCCGCGCGGTCAACGACCTGGACACCACCATCAAGATCATCCGGTCCACCATCTTCGGACTGCGCACCACGGGGGAGGGCAAGGACGGCCGTGGTCTGCGCCGCGAGCTGACCGCGACCGTGCAGCGGGCGGCCGGCCCGCTCGGTTTCACCCCGGCGCTGCGGATCGACGGCCCGGTGGACGCCGCGGTCCCCGACGACCTGACCGGCCACCTCGTGGCAGTGGCCGCCGAGGCCCTCAGCAACGCCGCCCGGCACGCCCAGGCCCGCCACCTGGATGTGACGTTGTCGGTGACGGCGGACGCGGTGACTCTGGCGGTGACGGACGACGGGGTGGGGGTCGGCGACGCACCGCACACCGGAGGACTGGCCAACATGCGGTCCCGAGCCGAGATGCACGGAGGCCAGCTGACCGTCGAACGGCCGGACGGCGGCGGCACCCGCATCGTCTGGCGGGTACCGCTGCCCGACTGAGCCGATCCGTTTCCGCTGTCGTCCCGAATGAGCCGGTCCGGTCCCGCTACCGCTGCCGGTCGGACCGAGCCGTTCTGGTCCCGCTGTCGGACCGACTGAGCCGCTCGGCTCCGCCCCCGCTGCCGGGCCGACTGAGCGCGAGCGCCCCGTTCGCGTCGTCCGGTGCCGCAGTTACGGTCGTGGTCCCTTCAGTCGTTCGACGACCATTGCTGCCTGGACGCGGCGGCCCACCCCCAGCTTGGACAGGATCGCGGACACCCGGTTCTTGACCGTCTTCTCCGACAGGAACAGCCGGTCGGCGATCTGGCGGTTCGTCAGGCCGAGGCCGATCAGGTCCAGCACCTCCCGTTCGCGCGGCGAGAGCCGGTCGAGTTCGGACGACTCCGTCCCCGTCCCCGTCCTCGTCCCCGTTCCCGCCTCCGCGTCGTCCGCCTGGTTCCGGCCCGGGGCGCGCAGTCGCTCCATCACCCGTGTCGCGGTGCGCGGATCCAGCGTCGACTGCCCCGCCGCGACCGTACGGACCGCGTGCACCAGCGCAGGGCCGTCGATCTGCTTGAGCACATAGCCTGCCGCCCCGGCCATGATGGCGTCGAACAGCGCCTCGTCATCGTCGAAGGACGTCAGCATCAGGCAGGCAAGATCAGGGACGCGGGCCCGCAACTCCCGGCAGACCTCGATCCCTTCGTGGTCGCTGCCGGGCAGCCCGTCGGTACCGCCCAGCCGGACGTCGAGGACGGCCACCTGCGGCCGTACCGCCGGCACCCGGGCGAGGGCCTGCCGGGCGTCCCCCGCCTCCCCGACGACCACGATGTCCTCCTCCGCCTCCAGCAGGTCCCGCACACCGCGGCGGACGACCTCGTGGTCGTCGAGGATGAAGACGCGCAGCGGTGCGTCCGGGGCGCCGACAGGCGTGGCGGTTACCGGGGCAGGGGTGGTGGGGTCAGGCGTGGTGGGGGCAGGGGGAAGGGGCTGCTGGTTCATGCACTCTCGCTCTGTGGTTCTCGCTGGATCGGCGGGGCACGAGGGTCCCGACCACGAGGTTCGTCGGGCCCGGCGACCGGCGCAAGGGCCGAACGGCCTTGGGGAGCGGGGCCCTTCGGGCACAGCACCGCGTTGCGATACTGGCGCCCCCGTTCAGGAGGTCGATCCCATGCAGCAGTCCCGCCAGCCCACGCGCCCGGCTCCCTCCACGCGTCCGGCTCCCTCCGCGCGTCCCGCTCCGTTCGCGCGTCCCGCCGTCCCCTCCGCGCCTCCCGTTCTGGCCGCTCCATCCGCCCCGACCGGACGGTCAGCCCCGGGTACCGTCGGCGGCGAGTACCACGCCCTGCTCGCCCGGCACGACGCCATGCGGCTGCGGCGGCGCATCCTCGGTCAGGGGCGGGGACCCGCGCAGGACTTAGCACCCGCCTCCTACGACGGTGCCGCGGACCAGCGGCTGATCACCCAGTACCTCGACCTGGTCACACCCTTCGGCGACCTGATCGCCCGCCTCTACGACGAAATGTTCGCCCGGTGGCCCTACTTGCGGTCGCTGTTCCCGGCGTCCATGGACTTCCAGCGTGCACATCTGGCCCGCGCCTTCTGGTACTTGATCGAGAATCTGCACCGCCCCGCCGAGGTGGCCGCCTACTTCCGGCAGCTCGGCCATGACCACCGCAAGCTCGGGGTGCGCCCGGCGCACTACGAGGCGTTCGAGACCGCGCTGTGTGCGGCGCTGCGGCGCACCGCCGGGCCCCGTTGGGCCGAGGCGGTGGAAGAGGCGTGGCTGCGGATGGTGCGGTTCGCCGTGGCGTCGATGGTCGAGGGCGCCGACGCCGCGCTCGCCGAACCTCCGTGCTGGCAGGGTACGGTGACCGCCCACGAGCAGCGCCGCCCGGACCTCGCGGTACTGCGGGTCCGGCTGCACGAGCCGTACCCGTACCGGGCCGGTCAGTTCGCGGCGGTCGCGTCCCCGCTGATGCCGCAGGCGTGGCGGCACTATTCCTTCGCGTCGGCGCCGGGGCCCGACGGCGAGGTGACGTTCCACGTCCGGCGGACCGGCCCCGGCGGGGTCAGCGAGGCGCTGGTCAACGGCACCCGGGTCGGCGACACCCTGCGGCTGGGCCCGGCGCACGGCACGATGACGCTCCAGGACGAGGACCGCTCCCGCGATCTGCTGATGGTGGCGGGTGGCACGGGCTGGGCGCCGATCAAGGCGCTGCTGGAGGAGTGGGCGGGCCGTCGCCACGGGGCCGACGGTCTTCCGCCGCGCCCGGCCGGCTGGGTCCACCTCTTCGTCGGCGCCCGCAGTCGCGCCGAGCTCTATGACGCCGCGGCACTGAACCGGTGGGCGGCACGGCACGACCGGCTGCGGGTGGTCCGGGTGCTGGACGAGGACGTCGTCGTTTCGGGCGGCGAAGACCCGCTGGCCGGGTACGCCCCGCACGAGGACGCCGTCCCGGGACGCGACGATCCGTCGGCCGGGTACGGTCCGCTGGCCGAGGCGGTGGCGCGGGACGGGCAGTGGTCGGCCCATCTCGCCTTCGTCAGCGGTCCGACGGCCATGGTCGGCGCCACCGTCGCCCGGCTGACCGCGGCCGGCATGCCGGCCGACCACATCCGCCACGACCCGGTCCCGGACCCATTGACCCCGCCGACCGGCCGCCGCGCGGCGTACCCGGCAGCTGCAGAGGGGGCGGTGAGCGGAGCGGCAGAAGGGCGATGAGCGGAGCGCCAGACGGGCGGGCTGTGACTGGAGCGCCAGTCGGGCCGTGAGCGGAGCGCCAGACGGGCGGGCGGTGACCGGATCGCCGGACGGGTGGTGACCGGAGTGTTGCCAGACGGGCGGTGACTGGAGCGGCGGGGTGACGCCGAGGGTGGTGACGCCGACCGGGCCCGGACAGCCGCGCACTCCCGAGACGGGCCGAACGGCCCCTGGTGGGCGGCCGCCGGGAGCCTTCTACTGGCCGGCAGCCCACTGCACCAGCAGGGCCAAAAGGAGAGGGAGCACGCCGTGAACAACATCCCGGCCCGGCACACCGCCGGGACCGCCACCGACGCTGACTCCGGGCCCGCCACCGCCTCCGACTTCGGGGCCGTCACCGACTCCCTGGGGACGGCTGCCGACTCCCCACGGGCCGCTGCCGACTCCGCGGGGACTGTCACCGACTTCGCGGGAACCATCACCGACTCCGCGTTGCTGGCCTGGGCAGATCGCGAGGCGTCCCGCTGCAGCACACAACTGGACCGCACCGAGGCCCTCCGCCTGTTGGGCAGCGTGTCGCTGGGCCGGATCGTCTTCACCCAAGACGCGTTGCCGGCCATCCGCCCCGTCAACCACCTCCTCCACCACGGCGAGGTGATCATCCGCACCCACGAGGGCGCGGCGCTGACCAGCTTGACCCAGCATGCGGAGGATGAGGGGGTGGTCGTCGCGTACGAGGCCGATGCCATCGACCCGGCCACGCACTGCGGCTGGAGCGTGGTGGTGACCGGCTACTGCCACCTTGTGACCGATCCCGACGACCTGGCGCACTACCAGGCGTTGCTGCACCCGTGGGCCGACCACCGGATGTCCTATGTGCTGCGCATCCGCCCGGACTTGGTCACGGGGTTGCGACTGGCCCCGAGGACTTGTCCGGGCGATGCCGGTACGGCCGGCGAGCCTGCCGTACCGGCGGTCGTCCACGAGGGCCACACCTTGGGCTGTACGAACGACCCCAAGAACTCCAGCGACCCCAAGAACTCCAGCGACCCCAACAACCCCAGCGATCCCAACGACGCCAAGGAACCCAGCAATCCAACGCGCTCAGGCTGGCGCGATCGCGGAGGGGCTGGACCGGTCAGCTGGCGTGGTTGATGGGCCAGCTGGTTAGGGACTCCTGCTCGCCACAGTCCTTGGTGTCCTTGTCACCGCGGCATAGGAAGACCGAGCCAGTGGTGGTGAAGGTGTAGCTGGCAAGGCTCAAGTCAACCGACTTAGTGCCCTTACCGCACAGGGTCGCCTGCTTGACGGGCGGCCTGGGCACCAGGTCATAGGTCCACTGGGTCCACACCGAATAGCAGTCGTTACCGGTGTTCTTGAAGTCGCCCTTGATGACGAGCTTGGAGGACACGGAACCGTCCTTGGGCTGCACCGACCTGGTGCCGGATGCCGTGGCCGTGCCGTACGTGGCCTTCCATGGGACGGGCGCGCCCGCCGCCTTTACGCCGGCTGCCGTCGCGGTGGACTGCCCCACGGTGAGGAGGACAGCGGTAGAAGCCAGCACAGCGGCTCCCGACGTGAAAATACGGCTGGATTTCACTGAGTTTCCTTTCCAGAGTTGTGCAGAGTTGTCATCAGTAGTTGTGGAGAGGGGTGATCGGAGAGCGGGATGATCAGAGAGTGGTGATCAGCGGGTCCGGGTTCATCAGAGCAACGTGGTCCGACCCCTGGTATGTCCTCTGTTGATCCGTCCGACACGGCGGCGCACTCAGCAGGCCGAAAGCGCAGCGTTTTCCGGGGGAACTGATGACGGTGACTGTTGTGCTCACCTGGGAAGGTGTCGTCATCCTCGTACCAGAAGTGGCCGTACGCCCGTCGGTACCTATCAGTACTCGCCAACACCTGCCGAAACCTACTGGCGCCCGTTGACTCCTGCTGCCACCGAATTCGATCCGCTCATCGAGCTAAGGCGAACGGTGTTGAATTCCTTGGTGCTTGCGGTCGGCCAACCGGCTTCTCACGGCGGGTTGGTCGTATCGATCACCATGGAAGAGGCGGCGGCGGTTGCCCGCATCTCGTGCTGAGCTATCCAACGTAGAATTCCCCCTGCTGTGATGCTGCACTGCACCCGCCACCCCGCCACCCCCTCCAACGAGTGCACTCGTTTCTAGCACGGGAAGCGCTGGCTAAAGAAAGGCGTTATTTGGGTGGTTGAGCGTTCTTCGACTGGATGCGAGCGGGCGCATGCGGGAAGCGAGATCCGCGTCCGTGACCGGCCCGTGCTGCTCCTCGCCCGCCCCGCCCGGCTCGACCGGCCCTGAGAGACGTCAGGGTTCGATCAGCCTGCAGGACGACGGCTGACGCGACCGTGGTCTGACGATCTCGCCAAGCCTCGTCGCTACGTTCGGTCGTTGAGCAAAGATCCATTCGGTATGCGAGAGATACGGGCGATATGAACAGCGAATTAGCAGGCGCGGCGGGCATGGTGCACGAGGTTGAGGAGGTGAACGAGGTGGGCGTGGTGCCCCGACGATTGAGAGCCGGGCGTCGCCGTCGGGCACATACCGGGGCGGTCTTCGGTGCGGTGGTGGTCGGTCTGGCGGCGGTCATGAGCACGGCCGGTGCGGCACACGCCATGTCGGGCGGCACGCAGCTGCCGCAGCCTGGGGCGGCACCCTGGCTGGCGACGCTCGCGGTGAAGGGCGACGCTCCGTTGCTGAACCGCGCCTCGTGCGGCGGGGCGCTCATCGCCCCGGACCGGGTGCTCACCGCCGCCCACTGCCTCGACGGCCAGGACTTCCGGCGGGCGGAGGTGCACATCGGCTCGTCGGTCCTGTCACGGGACCCCGGAACGGTGCGCGACATCCGCGCGGTCACCCTGCATCCGCGGTACGAGCTGCTGCCCTCACCCGCCGATCCCCATGACCCCGCTCTGTCGTCGGCGGCATCCGACCTGGCGGAGATCCGCCTCAGCGCCCCGGTGCGCGGTGTCACGCCGCTCCGGATCGCCCCGCATCGGCCGCGCCCTGGCGCCCACGTGTCGGTCTTCAGCCATGGCACCACGGCGGCACCGGACCCGTCCCGGCCGGGCCAGGAAATCCGCGGTGATGTCCTGCGGCGCGGTGATCTCACCGTCCGCACCCATGCGCAGTGCGCCGCCCAGACACCGGCTGTCGTGGACGAGGCGTCGGTCCTCTGCGCCCGTGATGTGCCCGGCGGCCGGACGACCATGTGCTTCGGGGACAGCGGCAGCCCACTGGTCGTCCGGGGACGGCGCGGCCCGGAACTGGCCGGGGTATTCAGCTTCGCCGGTGAGACGGCGGGCAAGGTCTGCGGACAGCCGGCCGACGCCGGATTCGCCGATGTACCGGCGCTCGTAGGGGAGTTGGGCTGACGGGGGTCGAACGAGAAGGGCGGCGGCGCTGTCGACCGCGTCCGATCCCGGCTTGCTGACGAGGACGAGGACGAGGACGAGGACGATGACGATGACGAGGACGAAGGCGGAGCAACGTCGTGTCTGCGCCGCGCACGGGTGGTTGCCTCCGCGCGCCCTGGGGAGTCTCTCCTGGGCCGACCACCGTGCATGCACGGCGCGGGTGGGCTGACAGATGCACTGCCAGACGGGGCTGACCGACGGATGCCCTACGCCCTACGCCCTCCGCCCTCCGCCCTGTGCCCTATGCCCTATCGACCGGTCCGCCTCGTCACGTCCCCCTCAGCACGCAGTCTCCGCACAGCCCACCGCCCGGCACGCGGTAGTACAGACAGCAACTGCGTCGTGCGAACGCCGGGACGGTGGGATCCAGGGTTCCGCAGCCACGTAGTGGCGGGGTGTCGAGAAGGGAGGCGGCCAGTGCCACGGCCCGCTCTGCGGCCTCCCCGTTCCCTGTGCTGCGGCACCAGCCGTACAGCACACGGAGGGTGCCGGCCAGCGCCGAGGCGGCGTTGCCCCACAGCACCTTGGGGGAGATCGTGGACGCGGCGCTGATGGCGTGGTGCAGCGGCACCAAATGCTCGTGCAGGACCGCTGTCCGTAGCCGGCTTACAAGGTCTTCTTCGGGAGACGACGGCAGGGGAGACGGGGAGGGGGACGGGAAGGGCGAGGCGGAGGGGGAGAGGGAGGGCAGCCACAGGTCGTCGGGCGCGCTCCGGTCCGGATGCCACCACAGGGCGTCGCTGCCGAGGTCGGGGACGCGTCCGGCCAGCACCGCCGGTCCGAGGGCGATCGACCACAGGCGCCCCGCGAGTCCCTGATGGACGAGGGATGCGGCGACCCGCGCCTCTCCTGTGCCGAGCCGCGTGGCCACCGTCTCCAGGCGGCTGCGCAGTGCCGGTGAGACGCCCTCTCCGTACAGCTCCGCCAGCGGGAGAAAGCCCTGGTCGCGTGGTGCTCCGGCGCCGGTCCTCACGGAGAAGAACGGCCCCACGGCGGCGGTGCGGCCGAGCACCGCGGTCATCGGCTCCTGCGGCACCTGTCCTCCTCGCTCCCGGCTGGGTTGCCCGGCCCGGATCGTAACGGCCGGACCTGATCACGTAACGCACCGGGCGGCGGCACGGCGACGAGTTCCGGTAGCCGTACACGGTGGCCGGCTCGTGATCGACGTAGCGCGGCGCGCTCGCCCCCAACGCGGCCTCTCAACGGCTTGAACAAGGATGCTCCGGGCCACTCGGGCTCGCCCTTGCGGGCCGGCCGCAGCAGCTGGATGGCGTGCTCGGCCAGTTGATGTTGGAAGTCGCGGCCCAAGTAGTTCTCGTCGCCGGTCAGAGTCTGCCCGGGCCGGGCGGCGACGATGCCGGGTGCGGCCGCGAGCAGGTCGAGCAGGGGCGCGCGCTCGTCGGCCTTCCCTCCGGCCAGGTGGAAGCGCTTGACTTGGCTCGCGCGAGCGACCGCACTCGACGGGTGCGGAGTACACGATCCACACGTCATCACCCCACACGGAAGTGCCGGCGGCAAGAAGCCTGGTGACCCGGCGGAGCAGCTCAGCGACCTTGCGCAGCCGCTTGTTGTAGCCGAGCTGCTGGGGCAGGTACGGGAAGTGATGCCGCAGGTGGCAGCGAGCAGCGCGGAGCCACTTGGCCTCGGAGGTGAAGCCGAGCATGGCCTGCAACATCGCATCATCGCGAGAGTGACCTGTTGGCGCCTCGGCGTCGGTCAACTGCGGCGCGATCCCCACTGTGGGCCGCCATGGGGTGAGATGCGGCGACTCCTTCAGCAGGTCGTCGGGTTTCGCACAGAGCGCGGTCGCGGGGGAGTCCAATTCGGGCGTCACCACGAGATCGTGGGCTCCCTTGCGCTGGTGTGCCGGGACGGACCGAGCATTGTCAGTGGTGACGTATAGCGTGCGAGGACCGACTGGTGCAATGCGATGGGGGATGTACGGATGGAGTTCCGGATCGAGCGAGGCGCTCTCGCCGAGGCCGTGGCCTGGGCGGCCAGGTCGTTGCCCGCACGTTCGCCTGTGCCTGTGCTGGGTGGCTTGATGCTGGACGCGGCGGAGGGACGGCTGCGCATCTCGGGCTTCGACTACGAGGCGTCCGCGACCATCGAGGTCCCGGCGGAGACACTGACAGCCGGTCGGGTGCTCGTGTTCGGGCGCAGACTGCTGGATATCTGCAGGGTATTGCCCGATGCGATGGTGGCGTGCGCGCTGGAAGGAGCGCGCTTCACGATGGAAGGGGGCGGTACGCGCTTTGGGCTGTCGACCTTGCCCGTGCAGGAGTATCCGGTCCTTCCCGAACTTCCCGACTTTTGTGGAACGTTGGATGCGGCAGAGTTCGCGGCGGCGGTCGCCCAGGTCGTGATAGCCGCCGGCCGTGACGAATACCTCCCGGTGCTCACGGGGATCCAGCTCCGGCTGGATGGCGAGTCCATGACGTTGGCCGCTACGGACCGCTACCGGTATGCCGTGCGTGTGGTGCCGTGGAAGCCGGAGGGAGCGGTTTCCGATGCGGTGGAGGTAGTGGTTCCCGGCCGCAGGCTGACCGAGATCTCCCGTGCGCTGACGAAGTCGGGGCTGATCCGCGTCGGGCTGAACGGCACGGGTGGCTCGGGTGGCTCGGGTGGCGGCTTGATCGCCTTCGAGGGCACCGGGATGCGTACGACACTGCGGTTGCTGGAAGGGCGGCTGCCGCGCTACGACAAGTTGTTCACACTGGACAGCCCGGCAGTCGCGGTGATGGAACGGGAGGCGCTCGCCGACGCGGTCCGCCGTGTCGCGGTCGTCGCGGAGCCGAACAGCCCGATCCGGCTCGACTTCTCCGCCCAGGGAACCGTCCTCCTACAAGCGGGGTACGAAGACGACATCGCTTCGCAGCAGCTCGCGGCCACGTTGGCCGACGCCGATGACCTGGCGGTCGCCTTCAACCCCGCGTACTTGCTGGAAGCCCTCAACTCCTTCAACGCCTCCCGAGTGCGCTTTGAACTTCTGGGGCCCGGCCAGCGGGCACTACTCAGTGGTGTACCGAACGAGGATGACGCGGCATGCGAAGACCACCGCCATCTACTCATCTCAGTACGGCAATTGAGCTGACGAACAGCCGGACCGACCCCTGGAAATTCCGGGGTGGTGGGGCGGCGGGGAGCAGCGGGGAGCGGCGGGGTGGCAGAGCGTCGATATATCGACGCAGGGGTCGACTCTCGCCGTTCCCGCAGCGCCCGCTCGGAGTGCTGCCGTCCTGGGTGGCCGGGTCACTACAGCCCACCGTTCGACGACAGTTGATGCCCCGAGTACGTCGCAGTCGTCCCGGCTGCGACTGTTCCGGGCCTTGGTCACCGGGCGGCCTTCCGCAGTCGCCGGGCGGCCTTCCGTGGTCGCCGGGTAGCCTTACGGCCAAGATCACGCCATCGGGGAAGGCGGTTCGACGTGCGGGCTGTCCTCCAGCATCGGAAGGGACAGCGCATGAGGCAGAGGCTGGCCAAGGTGGCCGTCGCCGTCATCGCCACCGGATCGCTCGCAGCGTGCGGCGGTGGAGGTGCGAAAGGCGCGCCGGAAGCAACCGGCGGCGGTAAGAAGCCGTCCGCGCACGCCTCGGAGTCGGCGCCGGCGCCGTCGCTCAAGCTCAAGGTCCCTGCCACGTACGACACTTCACACGGCTGGCAGCTCTCCGGGCGTCAGGTCGGAACGTACGCTCTGCTGCCGAAGGCGGGCGCGGTGGCCGTGATGACCGGTACGAAGTCCGGCTACCGGGTGACCGTTCGCGACGCGGTGACGGGTGAGGTCCGCTGGACCGGCAAACCCTTCAAGGACCTGGCCGAGGGCGAGGCACCGGGGATTTTCGTGTCCACTGTCGGGGGCAAGGAATACCTGGTCACGTGGTCTCACGGGGAGAAGGGCGGGGACGCGGTCACCAAGGCAAAGCTGGTCTATGCCGTGGACGTCTATTCCGCGGACGGCTCGGGCGGCGCGGTCGCCCCCGCCCGCCACATCGAGGTACCGGCGAGCGACTACGGTAACGGCCGGATCACCGACGGAGGGGAGCGCCTGCTCATACCCGAGACGGACAAGCGCATAGGCGCCCTCGACGTGACCACGGGCAAAGTCACCACCTACGACACCGGTTCGGTCAAGCCCGACCACTGCTCGTCGTGTTCCTACGGCAACGAGGTCGTCGCCCTTACCCAGCAGGACCCGGTGGTGTCCAACGAGGGCGCCGGTTCCTTCGGTGTCCCCGGCTCCTGGGACAGCAGCCGGATCGCCCCGGCACAGGCCGATCCCGCCACCGGTGCAGTGTGGCCGAGCACGGGCGGCAACCTCATCGCCCGCTGGGGGGAGAAGAACGGCGGCGACCACAACGTGTGGGCCGTCCTCGACAGCAAGACCGGTCGGGTCCGGGCGTCGGTGATGTGCGCCAAGCCGTTCATCGGGCCGGGCAGTGACCCTGACTCCGCCCTATCCCCGAAGGGCCGTTACCTCGTTTCGGAACACCTCGCCTTCGACCTGGAGTCGAAGAAGGGCCTCTGCTTCGAGGAGAGCGACAGTCGCAAGCCCCTTACCTTCAATGCCGTCACCGACGACGGCATCGCCTACGGGACCTCGCTCACCAAGGGCAGCCTGACCGGCACCAAGGCCCCCGTCCAGCTCGCACTGGCCACGGGCGCCCCGAAGGCGCTCCCCGACAACTCCTCGGTGCCGATCGCCGACTTCGCGGGGGTCGGCATCTTCAGCCACGCGGAGGGCAATGTGCCCTACCTGATCGTCTACCGGCACAAGGGCTAGGCGGTTCCGCTTGCATCAGGGGCCCATTGGTCCCGGGGGTGCTGTGGGCTTGGATGTGCTGTTGGCTCCGGGGTGCTGTGGGCTCTGGGTGTGCTGCCTGGCTCCGGGGTGCCGTGGGCATTGGGTGTGCCGTTGGCTCCGAAGGTGCCGTGGACTCTGGGGGCCCTTGGCTGACTGACGCGCAGGGGGTGTGCATCGAGGCGTAACTACCGACAGGCATGGTGGTCGGCCGGTGGGGCAACCTCAGGGCTTCCACGTGCGCCCCGTCGACCGTCCTGGCGTCCAGCGCCCCATCGACCGTCATGGCTTCCAATGCCCCGGCGACAGTCCTGGCCTCCCGGCGGACCTCCATCGGCTCAGCAACCGGTCGTGGTCCGCGGCGCCACCGGTCGACTGATGCCGGGCGGCGGCCTCCCTCCGGGCAAGTTCCGGCTGGCGCGCACGCATCCCGCGTCCGGGCCGGTTTCAGTCCTGCGGTTGCTGCCCACCGTCCACCAGGCGGAGGGTGGCGAGCGCGCCACCGTCGGGGGCGTTCGCCGAGCACCCGGGTCTGGCCGGTGGCGATGGTCAGGCCCAGCCCGTGGCCGCTCTTCCGGCCGTTCCCCGAGCGGGTCTTGAACCGTTGGGGGCCGTGATCGAGGAGGTCGTCCGGATAGCCGTCGCCGTGGTCCCGTACGGTGACGACCGGGCCGTCGACGGTCAGCACCACCGGCGCGCGGCCGTGCTTGTGAGCATTGGTGATCAGGTTGCCCAGAACGCGTTCGAGTCGGCGCCGGTCGGTCTCCACCTGGGCGTCCCGTACGACGTCGACATCGGCTGCCAGGCCCGTGGCCTTAACTGCGCGCTCGGCCAGCGGCCCCAGTTGGTGGACGGCGAGGTCGGCCTGCTCGACGCGGGCGTCCAGCCGGGAGATCTCGAGCAGGTCCTCGGTCAGCCGGCGCATGGTCTGGATGCGTTCCTGGACCATTTCTGTCGGACGGCCGGGCGGCAGCAGCTCGGCCGCCGCGTGCAGTCCGGTGAGCGGGGTGCGCAGCTCATGGGAGACGTCCGCGGTGAAGCGCTGTTCGCTGTGCAGCTTGGTCTGCAGGGTGGCGGCCATGGTGTCGAGCGCGGCGGCCACCGCTGCCGCCTCGTCCTGCGCCAGGTCGGGGCGCAGGGCGCGGGGGTCCCGCACGCGGGCGTCGAGGTCGCCGCCGCTGATCCGGCGGGCGACGCGAGCGGTGCGATGCAGCCGACGGGTGATGCGGGAGACCGCGAAGAGGCCGACGAGCAGGGTGACGCCGATCGCCGCGGCGGAGGAGCCGATGATGGCCCGGTCCAGCCCGTGAAGGGAGGCGGCCCGGTCGGTGTAGTCCACGCGCACGGCCAGCACCCGGCCGCCGTCGGCGGGGGCGACGGCCCACATCGTCGGCCGGCCCTGGTGGTCCGCGAGCTGGGTGCCGTGTTCCTTGTGGCGCACGGCCAAGTCGCGGAGATTGTGGGGGAGGTCAGGCGGGTCCACCGAGGCGTTGTGGCCGAGTGGTTCGCCGGCGACGTAGGTGGCCACCGCGTCGTCGAGTGCGTCCAGGGCGGCACCGCGCGCCTGGTCCTCGGTCTGCTTGCCGACCAGGGTGTGCACCAGGATGCCGAGCAGCGCGGCGAGGGTGCAGCACATGGCGGTGATGAAAACGGCGAACTTCCAGTAGAGGGACGCCGTCCAGGAGGGCAGCCGCAGCGCGGCCCGCTGCCGTGCGCCGCTCATGGCGTGTGTCCCGTTCATGGCGTGTGGCCCGGTGAGGGGGTGCGTCCCGGTGCGGTAGTGCGTTCCGTTAGGGGCGTGCGTTCCGGTACGGGCGTGCGTTCCGGTACAGGGGAGGAGACCTTCTGGTCGAACTCCATCGTCCGGATCTCCATGGTCTGCCGTCGCTCGTCCCACGCGTGCACGGTGCGCATCTCGTAGCCCGGCGAGCCGGTGGGCTCCCGCATGATCACGTCGCCGTCGGAGACTTCCACGGACAGCGGGGTGCCGGCGGTGTCCAGGATGCGGTTCACCACCCCGCCCCTGAGCATGTAGGCCCAGACAGCCAGTGTGTGCTCGGTCCCCTCGATGCCGACGATCAGCTCGTCCTTCCCATCGTGCGTCAGGTCTTGGTATTCGGGGGCCCGGACGGGACAGTGCTGCGGCTCGTCGCCGCACCGCTGAATCTTTCGCTCGGTGGCTTTGTCGAAGGCCGGCGCGTCGTGCCGTGCGTCGTCGGCGATCTGCGCTTTGACCACGTCCAGCGGGTCCAGCGTGCGGATATTGCCGGACGGCACCCGGGGCAGCCCGGGGAGGCGTGAGGGTCCGTCCTGGCCGGTCTTGTCCGGGGGCGGCTGCGGTGCAGGCGCCCGCTCGGGCCAGAGGCGGGCCGGCGCCGACGCTACGGGGGCGGCTCCGGCACTGCGGGGTTCCCCGGTCGCCCCTGTGCACCCCGCCGCCACCAGTGTCATCGCGGTCATCGCGCCCACCGTCGCAAGGGCGAAGACGACGCTCCGTGCCCGGCGGGGGAGCGGCTGGGAACGGCGGAGGGGCACAGGACTTCCAGACAGCACGGGACGGCAGCGTATGGGGACAATGATGTTCGCTGACCTGCATGACGGCAATCCCACGGTTGTGTAACGGCGACCCATAGATGGGCCTTCAGTGACTAGTGAAAACGGTGAACAGTGCCCAGTAACCAAGGACCAGTAACCAGTGGGCAATGACCGGTAATCGGTGAGCAGTAACCGGTCACCGGTGGGCAGTGACCCGTAACCGGTGTTGCAGTTGACTTGATCGATTTGGCCTCCCGGTCGAGTGGTGCGTTTTGAGTGGCTTGTTGTGTGGTGCGCGTCCGTCCGCTATGTGGCGGCGCCGTCCGGCGGGGTGGCAAGCCCGATGACGAGCAGGGCGACGGGCGCGGCGCGGCGAGGCGGGATCGGCCGCGCTGCCGCGCTGCCGCGGCCAGGCTGAGGCATTGAGCGGGCTGATGAACGGTCAGAGCCGCGCGAGGAGCGCCGGTGGCTGGAAGGGGGGCTTGCTTGCCGGCCTGCCGCGCAGCTTGCGGCTTGTGCCGCGGGAGATGGGTATGACGCACAAGAGCCGGTGCGGACGGATGAGCGCGGGGATCTGCGGTCTGGTGCTGCCGAACCTCGTCATGGAGTTCCATTCCAGGCCGACCAGGCTGACCA
Organism: Streptomyces sp. NPDC107765; assembly: GCF_055657085.1. Classification (NCBI taxonomy): domain Bacteria; kingdom Bacillati; phylum Actinomycetota; class Actinomycetes; order Kitasatosporales; family Streptomycetaceae; genus Streptomyces; species Streptomyces sp. NPDC107765. The sequence goes on from NZ_JBVKBL010000006.1 coordinate 324,098, forward strand.
GGCCGACCCAAGAGCCGTTCCAGGCGTAACGCAGCATCCGTTCCAGGCCCCACGTGGTAGCCGGTCCAGGCATCACGCGGCATCCGTGCTCAGTCGGCGGTCGGCCAGGGCCAGCCGAGTTGGAGGAACATGCCGAGGCGGTCGCTGACCGCGCGTATCTCCGAGATCTTGCCGTCGGTGATGGTGAACCACCAGATCTGCTCGACCTCGAAGGAGCGGTTGGTGGGCTCGGGCATGCGCGGGTGGTAGCCGGTGTGCGTACCGGTGACGGTCAAGCGGGCGACGACGGTGTCGTCCTCGGCGACCAAGGCGTCAGGCTGCATCACGCCTTCACCGAAGGCGTCGAGCTGTTGGCGGAAGCCGTCGAAGGCCGCGCCGGGCGCGTCCGCCTCGCCAAAAATGATCTTGTTGTGGTCGATCACGTCGAGCGCCATGTACTGCGGCAGATCGTTGAGTCTCCGCTCGTTGATCGCTCGGAAGAAGTTCGCGACGACCTGCTTGTTCGCCATCGGTGACAGCATGGGAACCCCCCAAAACTTACGACGTAAGAAAGCTTCCGAGTGTCACGGTAGACTTACGGCGTAAGAAAAACAAGGGCGGTCGGAGGAGTCACGGTGGGAAAGCGAACTCGCGGTGAGCGGGCGGGCCTGTCGCGGACGCAGGTACTGGACGCTGCGCTGGCCCTGGTGGATCGGGAGGGAGCCGGTGCTTTGACGATGCGTCGCCTGGGAGTCGAGCTGGACGTGGAGGCGATGACGCTCTATCACTATGTGCCCAACAAGGACGCCCTGCTGGACGGCCTGGTGGAGCGGCTGTTCGCCCAGGCACTGCCCTTCGCCGACGAGAGTGCGGACGCGGAAACAGGCGCGGAGAGCGCCGACTGGCGCGCACTGCTGCGGACGTACGCGGTCTCGCTGCGCCAGGCGCTGCTGCGCCACCCTGGAGTGCTCTCCTTCGCGGCGAGCCGCCCAGCGGTGACCCCGGCAACGCTCGATGCGGTGGAACGCGGTTTGGCGGCCCTGACGGCATCAGGATTTCCGCTGGGTGCGGCGGTGCACGCCCTCAATACCCTCTCGCTCTTCGTCGTCGGCCACACCGCAGCCGAGGCCGCCCAGCCCACCCAGGCCGACGCGCCCGGTTCCCCCGCCTGGCTGGCCGAGCTGGATGCGGCCCGCTACCCACTACTCACCGAGGCTGCCCGCAGCGGCGCGGGAACAGACGACGCCGAACGGTTCGACTTCGCCATCAACGCGCTGGTCAACGGCTTTGGTACGGCGCTCGACTAGCCACTGAGTCGGCCGCGCGGCGTCCGCGAAGGTGCACGCGAAGCGGTCGGTGGCAGCCAGACCAGCCGCGGCCTCCGGCTCACCGCCGCGCGCCGGGCTCCCACGTGCCATTTCCCCAACGAGTCGCTGGAAGCAGGAACTTCGCGAGATCCCCAGATCCCCAGATCCTTAGCAGTCCCCCCTCGGCCCACGTGCGCGGCATCCCGTCCATCCGCTCCCGTCGTGGCCCGCGTCGCCAACGCCGGCGAAGCTGCACGCAGACAAGGGCTAAGGCTACGACTACCTGCGCCGATGGCTCCGCAGCCGGGGCATCGCCCACCGCATCGCCCGCAAGGCGGCGAGTCGTCACAACGGCTGGGCCGCCATCGCTGGGTCGTCGAACGGACCGTCTCCTGGCTGGCGGGCTGCCGACGCCTGCACCGCCGCTATGAACGCAAGGCTGAACACTTTCTCGGCTTCGTCGGCATCGCCGCCGCTCTGATCGACTACCGCCGTCTCGCACACTGAACCGCACCCGGGCCGGCCTCCAACGCTGAAAGAATCGATCGTGTGATCCGATGGATACCCCGGACCCCACGGTGGGTGGTGGCGCTGGTGGCCGTGTATGTCGTCGTGCTGGTCTTCGTGGGAGCCGTTTCACATATCGCCGACCTCACCCGCAGCGGCCTGCATCCGTACAGCTGGGCTCCGGACTGGCTGAATCTGTACTGGTCCTCACTGGCGGTATTCGACTCGTTGGCGGCTCTACTCCTGGTCAGCGGGAGGCGAGCGGGCGTGGACCTCACGTGCGTCGTCATGGCGACCGACCTGATGGCCAACTGGTATGCGGCCTACGGCATTCAGCACAGCGACTTCTTCGCACAGCCGGGCCTGCAACGGCTCACTGCCTTCACGCTGCTCGTTCTCGCAACAGGACCCTTCGTCCGGTCCCGTCTCAGCCTCAGCACCATCTGAAGCGACGCCTAATACTCCAGCCGTAGATCGTGATCTTGATGGTGAGGGGCGCCGAGGCGGCAGGTGGCCAGCGTGGATCATTCTCGCCCGAGATCGCCCACGCTGTCGCGGGCGTCGGCTCTCCTTCGTCTACCCGAGTTCACCGAGACGGAGGGCGTCCCTTATCTCGCTGAGCTTCGCGGTCGTTGCCGGAGTCCGCTGCTGCGCTTGTTCAGCGAGTCGGAGGGCTTCGTCAATCTCGCTGAGCTTCGTGGAAGACAGGACGGTCTCCCGTTTTATCAGGTCGTCCCGGGACACAGTGGTCAGCCACGTGCACGGGGTGAAGCCTGGACGCGGGAACGCGAGCCGTAGCACGCCTTCGAACGGCAGTCCTTCAGCGGCGCCCACGATCACTTCGATGCCCAGACCGCTGATGTCGACGCTCGCGGGAGCGACGACCTGCATCACCCGGATCCCGAACGTGTCCTCTCCGGACAGAAGTACGACCAGCCTCCGCTCGTCGAACTGAACCCACCAGACTTCGCCACGTTGCACAAGTCCTCCAGATACAGGACGGCAGGCAGACGCTGCGCGAACCTGATGCGCTGTGGAGACGGGTGCGGCCACCGTTGATCATCGGCGCGTGAAGACAAACGATCATGCGCTGGCCGCAGGTCACAGCGTAGACCCTGCCCGCTGGCAGGAAGCGTTCGAGGGCCTGATGAGCCGGATAGCGGGACGGTTCACGCGAGTGGAATCCCGGCGCCGGGCCCGGAAGTTGGTACTCGGCCTGCTGTCGGACCTGCCGCGCAAGAACGGCTGGACCATCGCCGAGTGGGCCGGGGACAGGACCCCGGACGGCATGCAGCACCTCCTCGGGCGGGCCAAGTGGGACGCCGACCAGGTCCGCGACGACGTGCGCGCCTACGTGGTCGAGCATTTGCACGACGACGAGGCAGTCCTGGTTGTCGACGGGACCGGCGGCATGAAGAAGGGCACCGACACTGTCGGTGCCCAGCGGCAGTACACCGGCACCGCGGGCAGGATCGAGAACGCCCAGGTCGCCGTCTACCTGGTCTACGCCGGACGGCGCGGGCACGCCGCGGTGGACGGGGAACTGTACGTTCCGCGTTCCTGGACCTCCGACCCCGACCGCTGCCGGGCAGCCGGCCTTGGTGAAAAGACGGAGTTCGCGACCAAGCCGGAACTGGCCGCTCGCATGGTCACCCGATTCCTCGACGCCGGCCACCGGGCCGCCTGGGCCGCGGGAGACGAAGTCTACGGCGGCAACCCGAGGCTGCGCGCCGCGCTGGAGGAACGTGGCACCGGCTACGTCTTAGCGGTGGCCTGCTCGCACGAAGTCACCACAGGCGCCGGGAAGTTCCGCGCCGACATGCTGGCCAGGAAGGTGCCCAAGAGGGCCTGGCAGAAGCTGTCCGCAGGGGCCGGAGCCAAGGGCCACCGCTTCTACGACTGGGCCATCATCGACCTCACCGACCCCCGGCCCGGGAGCCGGCAGTTGCTGATCCGCCGCAACCGCAGCACCGGCGAACTCGCGTACTACCGCTGCTACTCGCCGGCCGCGGTACCGCTGACCACCCTGGTGCGCGTCGCTGGATCAAGGTGGCGGGTCGAGGAGTTTCTCCAGTCCGGCAAAGGCTTGGCGGCCTTGGATGAGCACCAGGTCCGCCGCTACCCGTCCTGGTCCCGCTGGGTCACCCTGGCCATGCTGGCGCACGCCTTCCTCGCCGTCGTCCGCGCGAACGCACACAACCGTCATCCCTCACCCGACGAGCTGATACCGCTCACCTGCAACGAGATCCAACGACTGTTCATCACGCTTGTCATCCAACGCGCCATTGATCCTGTCCGCCGGCTTGGCTGGTCCGTCTGGCGACGCCGCCACCAGGCCCGATCCCAGAGCAGCCACTACGGCGACAAGCCGCTCAAGCATGAAGATCACGATCTACGGCTGGGGTACTCAGTGCCCTTGCCCCCAACCCGTTGCTGACCAGTGCACCGGCGCAAAGGCCGTGTTGGTCGTCACGCCCATGTGGACGTGCATGATGGCGAACAGGGGTGTCAGAGACCCGCTGATGAAGACTCCACCGCCGTGCCCAAGGACTCGTCGACCAGGCCGATGAACGGCCGATGAACGGCCGTGACTCCGGTCAGCACCGGAGCCCCGACCTCGTCGGCCAAGTGGACTTCGTGGTCGGAGGTGGCCACACCGGCCGGACCCTGCAGGTGGATGACGACGTGGATGCCGCGGGCCTGGCGGGGGAGCTCATCGGTGACCGAGTGACCGAGTGACCGAGTGACCGAGTGACCGAGTGAACGAGTCCTCGACGGTTGGCGCAGGCGCAGGCGCAGGCGCAGGCGGCCCTGTGTCGTTGGCTGCTGCCGGGTCGTGTCCTGGCTGAGGTTGTGCCTGACGTTCGCCTTCCGCTTCGAGAGTTGGTGTGTACAGCGAGTGAAGGGTGAGGCGTTTGATCCACCAGGTTCGACGCGAGCGTGCAGTCTGGCACGTGCGGGGGTCATTCAAGAGTTCCCGCTGCAGTGCGCCATGCATTGCGACCTACCATGAGAGAAGGACGCTCATCATCATGAGCAACACCTCCGGCATTGAGACCCGTGAGATTGCCGACGACGAGCTCGACGGCGTCGCGGGTGGCCTCTCCGTCAGTGGCTCCGTGGAAGGCCTGACTGCCACGTTCGCCCCGGGCCCCAATGGCGTGCCCATTCTGACCGGTGGCTCCGTGAAGTCCCTCAGCCTCACTGTTTCGGATATCCCCCTGGGCCCGATCAACAGCTGAGCCACACGTCCGGCGCGGTGCTGACCCACCGGGTGCCGGAACCACCCCCGGGCGTTGTTGAGTAACTCGGGATCCTGGCTGATGTCGGCCTTCAAGACCTGGTTGTGGTCTTGAAGGCCGACATTGTCGTGCCGGGTGGGGTCGCTGACAGCTGATTTACTACTCTCGGCAGCCGTCTGATTTACCGCTATCAACAGCCATTCGCCCCGTCGCGTCAATGCGCCAATGCGCCAGCGCGCCACCGACCGTCCACGGCTACGGAGCTACGGACGGGAACCACAAACGCAGCGTGCCGCTGCGGCCGACTCTTGACAGGTGCCTGCATGAACGCGAACGCCGTACCGATCACCTACGTACGGATAGCCGAAGTCCTCACCGGCCTTGGAATGATCACCAGAGAGAATGGCCAGAGCGTGCTGGCCGATGCCGTTGAGTACGCAACCGAGCCGATCACGCGCCGCTATGACATCGCAAGTGCCCTCGAAGCCTTCGGCGTGGCGGTGTCCATCCACTCCGATGACGTCGATTTCGCTGATGCGCACTACGAATGGCTGCTGAACGAGGCCGCAGCCCTCACCGGCGGCCAGGTCACTATCGCCAACTACCGCTTTGAGAAGGACAATCCGGACGACGAAGAATGTGGTCTGGGCACAATGCACTTCGAATGCAATGGTAAGCCCCTCTCCTTCTCCGTCGAGCAGGAGTCGAATGATTACCTCGACATGGGGGCAGCACAGGCAGCCATTGCAGCGCTCAGGGTCGAGGGTGACCCCCGGGAATTTCGTTGTGTCGTGCAGGAAGGCCGGCAACTCTCCGACGACATCATGGTCCTGGCCACCCCCGAACAGCGTGAGGGGCTCCGCCAACATCTCGGTATCACGTTCCAACGCCCTTGGTGCTGACCGGCTGAAGCCTGGACCGCGATGAGGTATGGACTGCGGAATTGCCGTGCAGCTAGGGTCCGTTGATGCCTTTGAGTGCTCTTTCGCTGCCGCCCGGCTACCGTTCGCGGGCCGCGAGTGTCCATGACGTCCCGGCGATCCACGCCTTGGTCATGGCCTGCGAGGAGGAGGTGTACGGGCGGGCACAGACCGATGTCGGGGGCATCGCCGCCGATCTCGCGCGGCCGGGACTGGTGCCGGAGTCGGACACCGTGCTCGTTCATGACCGGGCCGGGTGTCTGGCGGCCCGGGCCTGGGTGGAACGGCGCTCCGAGATCGACGTGCATCCGCAGCACCGAGGCCAGGGCCTGGGCGTCGCGCTGCTCGATTGGGTCGAGGGGAGGGCGCGGCAGGCCGGTAGCGACGGCATCGTGCAGACGGTGCCGGACGCGGACTTGGGCGCGGTCGCGCTGCTGCGCTCGCGCGGGTACGCGGCGCTGGTGAGGTCCTGGCTGCTGGAGTTCGCCATGCCGGACGAACCCGCCGTGCCCGAGCCGCCGACGGGTGTCGCGGTGCGGCCCTTCCGTGAAGGCGACGGACCCGCCGCGCATGTGCTCGTCCAGGATGCGTTCGACGAGTGGCAGCAGCGACGGCAGGCATACGAGGAGTGGGCCACGCATACCGTCGAGCGGCCTGCATTCGCCCCGACGCTGTCGGCCCTGGCCTTCGCCGGCGATCAACTGGTCGGTGCCGCTCTGGCGTTGGATCTGCCGGGCACGGACGAGGGCTACCTGGAGCAGGTTGCCGTACGCCGTGACCATCGTGGGCGGGGGATCGCCCGGCTGCTGCTGCGCCACACGTTCCGTGCCTTTCACCGGGCGGGCCGCCGTTCCTGCACGCTGTGGACGCACTCGGACACCGGCGCGCTCGACCTGTACCTCCGCGTGGGCATGACGGTCCGGCACAGCTCCACGGTCTTCCGCAAAGAACTCCGTTCTTAGGGTCGCGAGCGACGCGACCTGTACGTCACACCGGCGCTGGGAAAGGGCGGATGCCGCGGAGTGCGGGGCGGGGAGTGCGGATGGGCCTGGCTACCTTTCCGTCAGTGTCGTGACCAGTTCGTCCAGTCCGTCGAATCGCTGGTCGAAGACGTCGGAGCTCGTCGGCGGGTCTCCGACCGGTCGGTGGACGTAGGCGGTCCGCATGCCCCTTGCCTGGGCTCCGCGGAGGTCCCAGGCGTGGGCGGCCACCATGAGTACGCGGTGTGGTGGGTATCCGGCGGTGTCGATGGCGTGTTGGTAGATCTCCGGCGCCGGCTTGTAGGCCAGGACGGCTTCGGCGGACAGGGCTTGGTGCCAGCGCAACCCGGCGTGGGCGTTGAGTCGCAGTAGGGCGGTGTGACTGGCGTTGGAGAGACCCAGCACGGGGAACCGCTGGGCGAGCCGTTCGAGACCGGCGACCGAGTCACCCCACGGGGGCAGGCGCTGACCTGCTGTGGCCAGTCGGGCGATGGTCGCCGGATCGGTGAGCCCGACATGGTCGGCCACCCGTTGCGCGGCCTCGCCCTCGATGATCTCGCTGTTGGCGTACGTGCGTTGCCCCTGCCCGATGCGTTGCTGCTCGTGCTCCACGTGCTGCTGCCACACGGTGAGCAGCTCGTCGATGGTCGCCTCGTCGGACGCGGGCACCGCCTCGCGGATTCCGGCTCGTAGGCCGCGCGGTTCGTCGACCAGGGTTCCCAGGACATCGAAGACCACGGCCTTGATGTTGCAGAGCTCGGCCATGCGTTCTCCTCTTCGTCTTGCGTCCGCGTCTTGTGTCCGCGTCTTGGGTCTTCGCTTTGTGCGTCACCAGGTCAATAGGTGACGGATCTTGCCGAAGGGTCGCGTCACCGGTCAAGATGGTGACGTGGATTTCGCGTTCGTGAGTGGCAACCCCGCGCTCGACCTGGCCGGCACCGTGAGGGCTCGTCGAGACGAGCCCACCGACCTCCTGGCCTCGCCCGCAGACCTCGCGCGGTGGGTGGCCGCATGCGACGAGCTCCCCGACCGCGTCAGCGTCGACGCCGCAACCTTCGAGTCCGCGCTGTCACTGCGAGAGGCTCTCTACCAACTCGCGCTGGATCGCGTGCTCGATCGGCCCTTCGATCAGGGCAGCCTCGACATTGTCAACGGTACGGCCGCCGGGCCCGTGCTCACGATCAAGCTCAGTGACGCGGGGCTGCAGGTGTCGGGAGACCTCGTCGCAGTCCTTTCTCACCTGGCCAGAAGCGGTATCGCCGTGCTCGCCGATCCCGATGCCTGTCTCAAGGAGTGTGGCCGTACTGGCTGCACTCGCATCTACCTCGACCGTTCGCGCGGCGCCCGGCGCACCTGGTGCGGGATGGACGAGTGCGGCAACCGCGTGAAGGCCGCGGCCTACCGAGCTCGTAGACGCGCCTCGACCACGGCGGAGGGAACCCCCTGACCTCCCACGGGTCAACGGGTCACCGGGTCAACTCCTCTTGCACGGACGGGGATCGGCTCCTCTTGTGCGGGGGGGGCGGGTATCGGTCCGCCCCGCGGCCGTTCACCATCGCCCCGCAGCCGTCAAACCTGTCCGGCGGCAGGGCCGTCACATGTGGTGCCCTGCCGCCGTCAAAGCCACCGCGAGCCCGTTCAATCGCAGGCGGGTGGCGCCGCGCAGGTGGGGGAAGTCGTGGTCGGGCTCCGCGGAAGGGGTGAGGAAGGCCGCTTGCTCGGTCCACCGCAGATGGGTGCCGCCGGCCTCCGGGTGCAGTTCGACGGTCACCAACGAGGTCCAGCGCGGCACCTCGTCCACGCAGGACGTGTACGCGTAGACGATCCTCGACCCCGATGCGAGGTCGAGGTAACGGGATTGGTAGGCGAGTCGTTCCGGCGGTGCGTCCGGAACCGTGAAGAAGACACTGGACGCCGTCTCGCCGCCGTTCACGGTGAAGTCGTGGCGGTACGACACCTGTCGGCCCGGCAGCTTGAACCACCGGCGTCGGACCGGAGTGTCGGCGAACGCCTCGAACACCGCGCTCGGAGGCGCGGCCAGATGGGATTCGACCGTGAAGGTGTCGTGCCGCACCTCTGGGCCCGCACTGCCGGCCTGCCCGCCAGTGGCTCCGTCTGCGGCGTCTGCGGCACCGGTTCCGACGGGGTTGGTGGCCATCTTTTCCTCACATGGCATCGTGTTTTCCCACCTGGCATCGTGACGGATCGTGAAGGATCGGGCGATCGCGCATTAGTTACTATCCGTATGTAACGGGGTGTGGCCGCGCACGATCAAGGTCTCGCGCTCACGCACTTTGATGTCAGCTACGCACTCGGAGGGAAGGGAAGAGACACATGGATTCCGCACTGCGGGCCCGGCTGGCGACCGCCGGGGTCACGCCCGAGTGTGCGGCGACCATCGAGCTCGTGCGTGACGTGCTCGCCCGCGTCGGAGACAAGTGGACCGTCCTGGTCATCACCACGCTCGCCGAGGGACCGCTGCGCTTCACGACCCTGCACGAGCGGATCGCCGGTATCTCCCAGCGGATGCTGAGCCAGACGCTCCGCTCGCTGACGCGCGACGGACTGATCACGCGGACTGCCTACGCCGAAGTACCGCCGCGCGTCGAATACGCGCTCACCCCGCTGGGACGATCGCTCAGCGACACCGTCACGCACATGGTGCGCTGGGTGCAGGAGCACCAGGTCGAGATCGTCCGCAACCGCGAGGAGTTCGACGAAACCGGCCCCGCGACGCAGTGCGGCAGCGGGTGATCCTGCCCTGGTTCCCGTCGTCTCGTCGTCTCCGGCTCCGCGCATGACCCGTCAGGGAGAACCTGGTGGCCGCGTCATGTGCGGCGGCGATAGGAGTGTGCGGCGAGGGACAGGCCGATGCCCCACACCAGGAACTGCGGGATGCCGTAGACGACGATCCAGGGGCTGAAAACGCCGTCGTCGTGGAAGTCGTTGATCGTCTGCGCAGCGGCCCAGAGGGTGTACAGGAGGAGGAAGGCCGAGACGGTGAAGGCCGTGGCGGCCAGCGTCCGGCGCGGCACTCGGCGCCCGGCGAGGAACGGGGCCCAGCTCGGGAACACCACACCCCACGGCCGGACCAGGCTCAACGCCAGGATGCCCGCCAGCAGGGCCAGGCCGCTGAGCACGAGCAGGTACGGACCGCCCCCGCCCGCATACCACTCCCGGAACTTGGTCTTGTCCGCCCACAGGGGAATGCCCAGCGCCCAGACCGCGTGCAGCGGGATGAACCCGACGGTCGCGGAGAGCGCCGAGGCATAGGCGGCTCGGACGGCCCACCGGGGCGGCGGCGGAACTTCAGCAATGTCGATCCCTGGACGGCGGACGGCGCATTCGGACATGGCCCGGATCTCCTGATGAGAGGGAGGACTTGTGAACAAGAGCCACGGTTCCACGGGCCCGCGTTCGAGGGCGTCGAGCCTGGGACTGAAGATCGCTCATCCTCCGAGGCGACCAGCGCACCGAGCCGCTCCCCCGCGCGGGGGAGCGGGTCTTCTCGTTTTACCGGGAGCCACACGCCCGCCCACGAAAGACGGGATCCTGTTCCTTGTCTTCCAGGTCTTCGATGTCTTCCATGTGTTCCATGGCCCTCGCCAAGGACGGCACGACCGAGGGCATCTGGCGCAAGTGTCAACTCTGAAAGGGCATCGGCAGAATGACGCGTTTATCGGGCGACAAGGGCGACAAGGGCGAGAAGGGCGCGCCGGCCGGCGGGTATTCCCGCCGTAAGCTCCTCAAGATCGGCATCGGTGTCGCCGTGGGGGCAGGGGCGGTCGGTTCGGGTACCGGGGTGGCGGTGGCCGGCGGGCCGGACGATCCGTCCAGCCCGACCTTCGCGACCAAGGTGAAGAACCTGAGCGGCCCGGCCGAGACCGGCCCGTTCGCCTCGCCGTGGACCGACCTCGGCATCCCCGCGCTGTGTCCGGACGGCACCATGCTGTTCGTCGGCGGCGACACCTTCAACGGCGACCATGTACCGCAGCCGGGCGAGGGCGCCGACGACTGGCGCGCCCCGGTCGGCCTGCGCTCCAGCAGCGCGGATCTGAACAACCTGCGCATCGACGGCAGCGTCGGCGGGGACCACGCGATCAGCCTGGTCGACGAGCCGCACAACCCGGTCGGTGACAAGGCCACGACGGCGATCCCGTCCGACGTGTTCGTCGTCGACGGCGTCATGTACATGCATCTCATGCGGGGCGTCATCTACGACACCCACCACACGGACTTCTGGCGCTCCACCGACAACGGTGAGACCTGGGAGTACCTGTGCCAGTGGCCGGGTGACCTGCACGGCGGCCAGTTCCAGCAGAAGACCTACGCCGTGGCCGAGGGCGACTACTGCTACGTCCTGTCCACGGTCTTCAACCGCGAAGTCGCCTCGGGGATGCTGCTGCACCGGGTGCGGAAGGACAGCCTCGGCAATCCGGACGCTTACGAGCCGTGGGGTTACGCGGACGGCGACTGGCGGTGGGGCGCGCCGCCGGCGACCGTCTTCGGCACCCGCAAATGGGGCGAGATCTGCTTCCGCGCCATCGACGGCAAGTACGTCCTCACGTGGCTGAACATGAGCCCGCTGTCGATCCGGGCGATGGTCTTCCCGCTCCCTACGTCGGACCTGACCAGGACGCTGGAGCAGACGATGATCCTGCCCGGTGTCCCGGGGCAGGAGGCGGCCAACTTCGTCGCCAGCCCCTACGGCGGCTTTGTGCTCCCCGGCTCGACCTTCGGCAACTTCCACATCGTCGTCAGCCAGTGGTACGACCCCTGGAACTACCGGTTCATGCAGTACAAGATCAACATGTTGTCGTGAGCCGGCGCATCATGCGCAGGACTGCCGCTGTCCGCAGGCGGGGCACCTCTTGACGCTACTAGGTAGACTGGTCTACCTAGTAGCTGGGAGGGAATGCGATGAGTACATCCGGCACCGAGGCAGCCCGGCCCAGGAAGCGGCGAGGGGCCGCGCGCGAGCGCCTGCTCAGCGCCGCATCGCGCCGCTTCTACGCGGACGGTGTCTCGGCGACAGGGATCGACACGATCACCGCCGAGGCGGGCGTGGCGAAGATGAGCCTGTACAACAACTTCTCCTCCAAGGCCGACCTGGTGCGGGCCTACCTCGATGCGCGGCACGAGGAGTGGATGGACCTGTACCGGCGGCGACGGGAAGAGGCCCGGGACGCGCGCGGCGGCGTGCTCGCCGTCTTCGACGCGTACGCCGATCACGCGGCCTTCGCCTATGAGCACGGCTTTCGGGGGTGCGGTCTGCTCAATGCCGCCGCCGAACTGCCCGCCGGCGACGAGGGACGAGCCGTGGTGCGCCGGCACAAGGAGGAGGTCGAGTCCCTGCTCGCCGGGCATGTGGCGGAATTGCTGCCCGGGCGGCCGGAGGAGGCTCGTACGGTGGCGGAGCATCTGGCGTTCCTGCTGGAGGGCGCGATGGCGCGCGCCGGGCTGGAGGGCGAGGGTACGCGTCTGGAGCATGCGCGGACGATGGCGGCGGACCTGCTGGACCGGCTGTGAGGCGGCCCACCGGACACCCGGCCGGCTCGGTGGCCGTGGGGTCGCTGTGCGTGCTCGTCGCGTCGGCGCTGTGGGGCACCACGGGCACCGCGGCGACGTTCGCCCCGGCCGTGGGCCCCCTCGCGATCGGGGCCGTCGCGATGGGCCTGGGCGGACTGCTTCAGGCCCTGATCGCCGCCCCTCGCATCGCCCGGGAAATGCCGCGGTTGCGTGCGCAGCGCGGTGTGGTGCTGCTCGGGGCGATGGCCGTGGCGCTCTATCCTTTGGCGTTCTACAGCTCCATGCACCTGGCCGGGGTCGCTGCCGGGACGGTCGTGTCGATCGGCTCGGCCCCGCTGGCGTCGGCCCTGATCGAGCGCGTCGTGGACGGGCGCGGGCTGACGCGCCGCTGGATGTTCGGCGCCGCCCTGGGGATGTCGGGGACGGTGCTGCTGTGTGTGGCCGAAGCGGCCAGGGCGCACTCCGCATCCGGGGCAGGGTCCGTGCGGATGACCGTGCTGGGTGTGGGGTTGGGACTGGTGGCCGGGCTCACCTACGCGCTGTATTCCTGGGCGGCACACCGGCTGATCGGCCGCGGTGTCTCCTCCGGCGCGGCCATGGGCACCGTCTTCGGAATCGGCGGAGTGCTGCTCCTGCCCGTGCTGGTGGCCACCGGCGCCCCGCTCCTCAGCTCCTGGTCGAACGCGGCCGTCGGCGCCTACATGGCCCTGGTCCCCATGCTCATCGGCTACGTTCTGTTCGGCTGGGGCCTGGCGCACGTCCCCGCGAGCACCGCGACCACGCTCTCCCTGCTGGAACCCGCCGTCGCGGCTGTCCTGGCCGTGCTGATCGTCGGTGAACGCCTTCCCCTGCTGGGATGGATCGGCGTCGTCTCGGTCGTCGGCTGCCTCACCGTGCTCACCACACCGCCACGGAGGGCCCGGCAACCGCGAGCGATCACCACCAGGACCACCACCGGCGCCGAGGGCCCCGCCACCGACCGGCCCGGCGGCGCTGCGGTCCCCGTCACCGCACCCTCCGTACCCGCCGGGCGCGGACCGGGTTCCCCGCACTGAGTTCGTCGCCGTACGCGGTGCTCCCGGAGCGTGGTTCCAGGGCGCGAGGTGCGCGCCCTGGAGGGACGTTCACACGTCGCGGCGCCGCACGACGAGCACGGCGAGGGCGACCGTGATCAGCGGCCAGAGCAGGTACACGGCCCAGGAGCCGGGGACCGTGGCCGAGTAGCCCAGGGAGTGGGGATCGGGCTCCCAGCTCTCGATCAGGCGCTTCCAGGCGGCCGACACCATCGTGTGTTTGATGTCCGCCGACCAGCGAGTGCTGTCCGAGAACATGGTGGGCAGCATCAGCAGGACGAAGACGCCGGTGACCATGGTCGCGGCGGCGTGCCGGAGCAGCACGCCGAGCCCGAGGCCCACGAGTGCGCAGACCGGGGCCAGCAACGCGGTGGCCACCAGCGACCGGAACACCCCGGGGTGGGTGAGCGGGACCCCGGCGTGCTGCCCGTCCAAAAGGGCCTGGGAGACCAGGAAGGAACCGGTGGAGACGGCCGTGCCGATCGCGGTCCACAGCGCGGCGGTGACGGCTGCCTTGGCCAGTACGACCGAGCCCCGGGCGGGGACGGCCACGGTGGTGGTGCGGATCAGTCCGCTGCTGTACTCACTCACGACGGTGAGGGCGCCCATGCTGCTGGCCACGAGCATCAACGTCCAGTAGCCGGCCGGTGGGTAGGCGTCGAAGGGCCGGAAATCAGCGGGGCCGGAGCCCGCGGCCTTGTCCGCCAGCGTGGCCACGGCGGTGGACCCGATGACGAACAGGACGGTGAGGGCGAGCGTCCACGGAGTGGAGCGCAGGGACCGCATCTTGAGCCACTCGGAGGCGAGCAGGTCGCGGAAGCGGACGGGCGGCACGGCGACGGGGGCGGGCCGGGGGACGGAGGTGAGTGTGGTCATCGGGGCTGTCCTGCCAGGTATTCGGTGCTGTCGGCGGTGAGTTCCATGAAGGCCGCCTCCAGCGAGGCGGTGCGGGTGGTCAGCTCGTACAGCGGGATGCGGTGCTCGAAGGCGAGTGCTCCGATGCGGTCCGCCGGGAGTTCGCTCACGGCGAGCTTCTCGGCGCCGGCCGAGCCCTCCGGCTCGACCGAGGCGCCCGCCGACGTCAGCACGGCTGCCAGTTCGGATGCCTGCGGTGTGGCGACCACGACGCAGCGTCGGGTGCCGCGGGCCGCGAAGTCCCGTACCGGCTCGGCGGCGATGAGGGAACCCCGGCCGATGACGACCAGCTGGTCGGCGGTGTTCTCCATCTCCGACATCAGATGGCTGGAGAGGAAGACCGTGCGCCCCTCGGCGGCCAGGCGCCGGAAGAGCCGCCGTACCCACAGCACGCCCTCCGGGTCCATGCCGTTGATCGGCTCGTCGAACATCAGCACCGGCGGGTCGCCGAGCAGGGCGGTGGCGATGCCCAGCCGCTGCTTCATGCCGAGGGAGAATCCGCCGATGCGGCGGTTCGCCGCCTCGGCCAGCCCCACCTCCTGAAGCACCTCGTCCACCCGGCGCCGCGGGATGCCGTTGCTGCGGGCCAGGGCGGCCAGATGGGCCGCGGCGCTGCGTCCGCCGTGGACCTGGCCGGCGTCCAGGAGGGCGCCGACGTGCCGCAGCCCGCGCGGGTGGTGGCGGAAGGGGACGCCGCTGACGGTGGCGGCGCCGGTGGTGGGCGCGTCCAGCCCGAGGATCATCCGCAGGGTGGTGGTCTTGCCGGCTCCGTTGGGGCCGAGGAATCCGGTGACCTCGCCGGGTCGGACGGTGAAGGACAGATGGTCGACGGCCGTCTTGTTGCCGTAGTGCTTGGTGAGTTCGCTGACTTCGATCACGGCACCCACACTGCCGAGCGGACCCCCGTCCGGGCATGGGGCCGTGGACGGCAATCGTGCGGCCGGGTTGGCCCGTGGGCGTACATCCACGGGTTGATGCCGCGTGGGTGGTGACCGGTTAGTCTCGCGGCGTGAACCGCATAACGATCACTGTGCTGCCTGCGCGCAGGGCGCACTGCGGCCCTGTCCGCAGGAGGACATGCCGCCCATGACGAGAACGAAGGCCGTGGCCTGGGCGGGAGGCGCCTCCTACCTCCTCATGGTGGGTCTGCTGGTGGGGGGCGCGCCGCGCGCGTCGGGGACGGTCCACGGCGTCGGGGCACTGCTGGCCGTGAGCTTGCTCGTCGGCGTGCTGCGGCAAAGGCCGTTGCTGGCTCTGGCCCTGACACTCTTCGGATCCGCCGCCGTGGTGGTGGGCACTCCAAGCTCCCTCCACAAGAGTCTGGCGGTGGCGTACCAGGGCCAGTTCCTGTCGTTCCTGGCGGTGGACCTCATCCTGGGCTTCCTCGTGGCCCACTGCGCACGGCGGATCTCGATCGTCGCCGTTTCGGTGTCCTTCGTCGTGCAGTTGCTGGAGATCGGCCTCTTCGCGCACGGGGACAACCTGAGCGTCAACGGAGTGATCGCTCTCCTGGCGATGTCCGCCTCCTGCATCGCCGGTCTGCTCCGCCGCGAGCGTCGCGAGCACGCGGTGGCGCTGCGTTCGCAGGAGGTGGCCGAGGCCGTGACCGCCGAACGGCTGCGGATCGCACGGGAGTTGCACGACATGGTCGCGCACAGCATCGGCATCATCGCCATCCAGGCCGGTGTGGGGACCCGGGTCATCCAGACCCAGCCGGCGGAGGCCCGCGAGGCCCTGCGCGCCATCGAGGCCACCAGCCGGGAGACCCTGTCGGGACTGCGGCGCACCCTGGTGTCGCTACGTCAGGCCGAACGGGACGTGACCGCCTCGAAGCAGTCCCCGCTCGCCCCCGCGCCGGGACTGGCGGACATCGAGCGGCTGGCGGCGGCGACCGCTGACGCGGGGGTACGCGTCGACGTGCGCCGAACCGGCGATCACCGCCCGCTGCCCGCCGACATCGACCTGTCCGCCTACCGCATCGTGCAGGAGGCGCTGACCAACGTGGTCCGCCACGCCGGCACCGGCCGTTGCCGGGTGGCGATCGACCACGGGGACGAGGAGCTGTTCGTGGAGGTCGTCGACGAGGGGCGTGGCGTCACGGGCAACGGCTCGGCCCACGGCTTCGGCCTCATCGGCATGCGTGAGCGGGTCGGCCTGCTGGGCGGCCGGCTCAGCACCGGCCCGCGCCCCGAGGGGGGCTACCGGGTAGCGGCCCGGCTGCCGCTGCCCGCGCCCGTCGCAGTGCCGGTGGAGGCCCGATGACCGTCCGGGTGCTGCTCGCCGACGACCAGCCGCTGGTGCGGTCCGGTCTGCGCGTGATCATGGCCGACCACCCCGACCTGGACGTCGTCGGTGAGGCCGCCACCGGCTCCGAAGCGGTCCGGCTCGTCGGCGACCTCCGCCCCGACGTCGTGGTGATGGACATCCGGATGCCCGGCATGGACGGGATCGAGGCCACCCGCCTGATCACCGCCGGCCCGGCAACGACCCGCGTGCTCGTCCTGACCACCTTCGACGAGGACGACCATGTCTACGGCGCCCTCCGGGCCGGCGCGAGCGGCTTCGTCGTCAAGGACATGGCGCTGGACGACATCCTCGCGGCGATCCGCGTGGTCGCCGCGGGCGATGCACTGATCGCGCCGGGGGTGACGCGCCGTCTGATCGCGGACTTCGTCAAGGCCCCCGAGGCCGCCCCGACGCGCTCCCTACGGCCGGTCGACGGCATCACCGAGCGGGAGAGGGAAGTACTGACCCTGGTCGGACGCGGCCGGTCGAACCCCGAGATCGCGGAGGACCTCTTCATCACGGTGGCCACCGCCAAGTCCCACGTATCACGCCTGCTCACCAAACTGAACGCCCGTGACCGCGTCCAACTCGTCATCACCGCCTACGAGATGGGGCTCGTCACGCCGCCCCGCTGATCGCCTGCCCGGACCCATGACGCACATCACGACCAGGTCGGGGCACCGACCCGTCATGGTTTCCGCGTGGGTTGACCGGTGGTCCAGTTCCAGTTCGTGATCGTGTCGCGCTCCAACCGGGCGATGGTGCGGCTGAGTGACGGCTGAGCGATTCCGCGTCGCCATTCCGCCAGGGTCATCACGCCATAGCGATATTGGTCTTGGATGTGATGACTTGGATCATGACGTCGTGAGCGAGCAGCGAGGGTGGGGCGGCCCGTGCCCGACCGGCGTCGCTGCCCAGGAGATGCGTCAACGTGGGCTGAGCCTTTTGACCATGATGTGCTCCCTGCGTCCGTCCGGCAGTACCTCACCCACCGGCCCGGTGTCGTGAAATCCGTTGCGCCGGTAGAGCGCGAGGGCGTTGTCGTTGCCGGGCCTGACCGCGAGGTGCAAGGTTCCGGCTCGCGTCCGGCGCGCCCACTGTTCCACCGCCCGGAGCAGGTGATCTCCCACGCCCTGCCCCCGCGCGTCCTTGCTGACCCACATCGAGATCAGCTCGACGACATCACTGTCCGGGCCCGGGACACCGCTGATCATCCCGACCGGCTTGCCGTCGAGTACGGCGGCGAGATGGTGTGAACCGGGGATGCTCAGGCGGCCACGCCATCGCTCCTCGCGGTCGCCCTCGCCCTGCCAGTCCGCGAGCCGGGACCCGAACGCATCCGGCGCGTCCGTGAGCGCGGCGATCCGCAACTCTCGCCACACGGTCCAGTCGTCCGCCGTCAGCACCTGCAACTCGATCATGCAGGGAGACTGCCGCCCGGATGCGGTCGACGGCAACTCCCTTTCGGGCTCGGAAATTCCCTACCGCGGCGGCCGGGGAGGGCGGAGACTCGTCCCATGGCTGACATGGGGTCGTTTCGGGAGGCGGTCACCGCGTGGGCGGCCGGTGGCCCCGGTGACCCCGCGCGCGAGGTGGCCGCCCGGCTGCCCGTACGGGCGGTGGTCCTGCTCGAAGGGCTGAGTGACGCCGCGGCGGTCAGCGCGCTGGCCGCGCGCCGCGGCCGGGACCTGGCGGCCGAAGGAATCTGCGTCCTGCCGATGGGCGGTGCGATGAGCGTCGGCCGTTTCGCCCGCCTCCTCGGGCCCGCCGGCCTGGGCCTCCGCCTCACGGGACTGTGCGACGAGGCGGAACGCCGCTATTACGCCCGGGCCTTCGGGCAGTCCGGTGCAGCACAGCAAGGGTTCTTCGTCTGCGCGGCGGATCTGGAGGACGAACTCATCCGCGCGCTCGGCGTGACACGCGTGGCGGAGCTCGTCGGGGCGGAGGGCGACCTGCGCGCCCTGCAGACCTTCCTGCGCCAGCCCGCCCAGCGGGGCCGCGCCTCACAGCAGCAGTTGCGGCGTTTCCTCGGCACGAAGAAAGGCCGCAAGATCCGCTACGGCCGCGTCCTCGTCGAGGCCCTCGACCCCGACCGCGTACCCGCCCCACTCGACGACCTGCTCACCAGCCTCTGACCGCTGGGCGACGTCGAGCTCGGTGGAAGGGCGTCGGTAGGGGTGCCTCGGTGGTGTGTCGGGGCGACGTCGCCTGGTGTCTCATGGCGCTGGCGGAAGGTGCGCCGGTAGGTGTCCGGTGGTACGCCGAGCGTGCGGTTGAAGTGCCGGCGCAGTGAGGCGGCGGTGCCCATGCCGGTGACCGTGGCGATGGCGTCGATGCTGTCGTCGGAGTTCTCCAGGAGTTCTTGGGCGCGGTGGATGCGTTGGGTGTGCAACCACCGTAGGGGCGTGGTGCCGGTGACGGCGTGGAAGTGCCGGGCCAGGTTGCGGGGGCTCATGTTCGCCTGACGGGCGAGGTCCTGGACCGTCAACGGCTGGTCGAGACGGGCCAGGACCCAGGGGAACAGGGCAGCAAGCGGGTGGGGGCGGGGGTCGGGGAGGGGTGTGGTGACGAACTGTGCCTGGCCTCCGGGGCGGTGGGGTGGCACCACCAGATTGCGGGCCACCGCGTTGGCGATCGCCGAGCCGTGGTCGAGCCGCACCAGGTGCAGGCAGAGATCCATGGCGGCGGCCTTGCCCGCGGAGGTGAGCACAGTGCCGTCGTCGACGTAGAGCACGTCCGGATCGACGTGCACGGCGGGGTATCGGGTGGCCAGTGCCTTGGCATGGGCCCAGTGTGTGGTGGCGCGCCGTCCGTCCAGCAGGCCCGCGGCGGCCAGGACGAACGCCCCGGTGCACAGCGAGACCACCCGGGCACCGGCCTGGTGTGCCGCACGGACCGCGTCGAGGAGTTCGCCGGGCGGTTCCTCGTCGAGGTGCGCGTAGGCGGGGACGATCACGGTCCGGGCGTCCGGCAGCCGGTCCAGCCCTTGGTCGGGTTCGAGCCGGAAGTGTCCGCCGACCCGGGCGCCGGGCGGCCCGCAGACCGTCAACTCGTACCAGGGATCGGCTATGGCGGACCAGTCGACGCCGAAGACTTCGCAGGGCGCGGCGAGTTCTAAGTGGCGCACCCCGTCCGTGACGGCGAGCGCGACCGTGTGCGGGGCCGGGGCGACGGTAGTCATGTCCGGAACTGTACGAGGCATGGCATTCCTGCCGCTCGTCGTTCCGCTCCGCCGCAGGCACGCTGTCCGCGAGAGATCACTCGATGACGACAGGAGGACGCATGCGATCCCCTTCCCAGGTGGCGGTCTTCGGCGCCTATGGACACACCGGCCGCTTCGTGGTGGCCGAGCTCCTCGAGCGCGGCCTGCGCCCCGTCCTGACCGGACGCGACGCCGAACGACTACAGGAACTCGCCCGGGCCCACCCCGGCCTCGATGTGCGGCCGGCGTCCGTGGAAGACCCCGGCTCCCTCGACCGCGCGCTGGCCGGCACGGCGGCCGTGATCAACTGCGCCGGCCCCTTCGCCACCACGGCCGGCCCCGTGATCGAGGCGGCACTGGCCGCCCGGATCCCCTACGCAGACATCGCGGGCGAAGTGGAGGCCGTCGCCGACACCTTCGCGCACTACACGGAGCCGGCGCGCGCCGCCGGCCTCCCCGTCATCCCCGCGATGGCATTCTTCGGTGCCCTGGGCGACCTGCTGACCACCGCCGCACTGGGCGCTCGGCCCGCGGCCGACGAGGTGTCCCTCGCCTACGCACTGAGCAGTTGGCACCCCACGGCCGGGACCCGCGCCTCCAGCCAGGTCTCCCGACAGCGCCGCAACGGCCGCCGCCTCGTCCACACCAACGGCACCCTCGCCTTGCGGACCGATCAGGCCCCGACCACCCAATGGGACTTTCCCCTTCCCCTGGGCAAGCAGACCGTGGTCGCCGAGTTCACCACGGCGGACAGCATCACCCTCTCCCGCCACCTCCCCGTCCGGCACCTCCACACCTACATGACGGCCGCCGCGGTCACGGACGTCTTGGCCCCGGATGCCGAACCTCCGGTCCCCGTCGACGCCAAGGGGCGCTCCGCTCAGACCTTCCTGGTCGAGGTGGTCGCACGCGTCGGCGACACCGAACGGCGCGCCACCGCCCGCGGCCAGGACATCTACGCCGTCTCAGCGCCCCTGGTGGTCGAAGCGATCCACCGCATTCTCGACGGACGCGTCAAGACGGCCGGGGTCGCAGCACCCGGCGAGATCTTTGACGCCCCCGACTTCCTCCGGGCGTTGTCACCCCACCTCACCGTCGAGTTCGACCCGTCCCCGGATCGGTAGTCGGCAGCCGCCTTACGCCCGCTCGCCCCCAACTCATCCTGCGGATCACGGGTTGCGACACTTCGTCGTGAGGTACGACTGTTTTTCGATCAACGGGGAGAGAGCAATGCACTCATTCGACCGGGGACTGGTCCTGGGCAGCGGAGGTCCCGTGGGCACGGCCTGGATGGCCGGGCTGGCCTATGGGTTGCACCGTGATGGGGTGGATCTGGGGGAGGCCGACCTGTTCGTCGGCACGTCGGCCGGCGCGATCGTCGCTGCGCTGCTCGCCACGGGGCAGGACCTCGGGCGGGTCGCGACTGTCCCGGCTCGCCCGGCCGGTCGTCGGCCCGAGGTCGATCCGGCGCGGATGGGTGCGGTGTTCGCCGTGCTCGGTGACCGTGGCCTGGAGCCCGGGGAGGCCAGGCGCCGAGTTGGCCGGCTCGCGCTCGACAGTGCCGACCAGGAGGCCGAGGAAGCGCTGATCGCGGGGCGGGGCGCCCTGATCGGTGCGCACGGGTGGCCGGAGCGCCGGATGCTGATCACCGTGGTGGACGCCACCACCGGTGAGCCCGTGGTGTGGGACCGCGACAGCGGCGTGCCGTTGGTGCACGCCGTGGCGGCCAGCAGCGCTTTCCCCGGGGCGGCGGCGCCGGTTGCCATCAACGGCCGGCGGTACATGGACGGTGCACTGCGGTCGGGCACCAACGCCGATCTCGCGGTCGGAGCCCGCATGCTGGTGGTGATCGAGCCGATGGCGCACCTGTATCCGCGTGCGTTGCTCGACCAGGAGTTGGCACTCGTGGGGGCGGAAACCGTGCTGACCGTCGGCCCCGATCCGGCCTCCGTGCGTGCTTTCGGCCCGGACCTGAATGACCGGGCTGCCTGGGCACCGGCGTATCAGGCGGGCCTTCGCCAGGCGGAAGAGGTCGGTGGGCGGCTCCGATCCGAGTGGGGGAGAGGCTGACGGGAGCTGATCGCCGCGTCAGAGCGTGGGGCCCAAGGGGTGCGCCGACGGACGGGGGACGCGTGAGGCGGCGTCCGTGCCGGGGGCGAAGAGCCGCAGGGCGCCGGTGAGTTCGAGTACGCGGTGCGCGATGGGGCTGGTTGCCAGGAGGGAGACGGTCTTGCCGTGCTGAAGCGCCAGCTGACGGACGGCGAGGAGGACCTTCACGCTGGAGCATGCCCAGAAGGAGACCTTGCTGAGGTCGATCGCGATTCCGCGGTCGGAGCAGCTCAATGCGCTGGTGAGGGAGGTTTCGAGGGTCTCCTCGCAGCCGTGGTCGATCTCGCCGCGCAGTGCGACCACGGTCTCATCGGTGTGCGGATCGCTGTAGATCGTCACGAGACACGGCGAACTCGCCGGGTCGCTGACGGACTTCTCGGGTTGCGTGGGCGGCTGCGTCCTCCATGCGCGCCCTGTCGCAACCGCCTTTTCCCGAGCATCCACCTCGTAGCCCTCCTTCGGAGACCTGCCGACGCCGGAACATCAACACACGCAACGCAGTACACGAAATATATGTCATGTATTCAGTGTCGGCCAAGGGCGCCTTAAGATTGCCTCATGGGAGTGCCAGACCCTCACAACGGATGGACGTTCATCACCAACCACGCGCGCGTGCTGGCTGCCATCGCCGATGACCCGAACGCCCGCATTCGCGACATCGCCGCGCACTGTCGGCTCACCGAGCGCGCCGTCCAACGGATCATCGCTGACCTTGAGCAGAACGGTTACTTGTCCCACAAGCGCGAGGGACGCACGAACACCTACCGCATCGAGGAGGGGAAGGTGCTGCGGCACCCGGCGGAAGCCGGGCTCACCGTCGCCTCCCTCCTCTCGCTCCTGGTCCAGGACGAAGCCCGCCGCAGCGGTCAGCCGACCCAGCCGACCTCGCGGGCCGATGCGTAGGCCGATCTTCAGGGCCGACCGCCCGCGTGCGGTGGGGGACGAGGCGTGTCGGCTCAGGTTACGGTCAACCCCAGGTCGGCGGAGAGCCGGTGGCGGTGCCAGGTCGGGGGGCCGAAGAGCTGGGCCGCGCTGTGTGCGCGCTTGAGGAAGCGGTGGGCGTCGTGCTCCCAGGTGATGCCGATGCCGCCGTGCAGTTGGACCATCTCGCCCGCCACCGTCGAAAGGGCCTCGGAGCAGGCGGACTTGGCGACGGCCGCGCAGCGGGTCAGCCTCGGTGAGTCCGCGGCGGCCGCGAAGGCGGCGCCGAGTGCGGCCGAGCGCGCCGACTCCACGAGGACGTACGCGTCCGCCAGCCGGTGCTTGACCGCCTGGAAGGAGCCGATGGGCCGGCCGAACTGGATGCGTTCCTTGGCGTAGCCGACCGTGAGTTCCAGGGCGCGCTCGGCCGCGCCGACCTGCTCGGCGGCGAGCGCCGCGCAGGCCAGGTCCAGGACGTGCGCCAGGACGCGGTCGCCCGCACCGTCCGTGCCGATGAGCCGGCCCTCGGCGGCATCGAGCCGCACGCTTGCCTGGGCCCGGGTTTGGTCCATCGTGACCACGGCGTCACGGCGGAGCCCCGCGCTGTCCACGGCCACTTCGAAGAGCGAGACCCCGGCGGCCGTACGGGCCGCCACCAGCAGCACGTCGGCCTCGGCCCCGTCCAGCACATGCTCCTTGGTCCCGGTGATCCGCCAGGCCCCGTCGGGCCCGGGGACGGCTCCGGCCCGGATCGACGCCGGGTCCCAGGAACCCTGCTCGGCCCACGCCAGGCTCCCCACCGCGCGGCCCGCGGCGAGACGCGGCAGCAGCCGCGCGCAGACCGCCTTGTCACCTGAGGCGAGCAGCGCCTGCGCCGTGAGCACCGCGGAGCCGAGGTAGGGGACGGGACTCAGCGTTCGCCCCAACTCCTCCAGCACGGCGTGGACCTCCCGGGCCCCGCAGCCCGCGCCACCGTACTCCTCGGGGACGGCGAGTCCCGCGACGCCGATCTGCTCGGTCAGGGGCCGCCAGGCCGCCGGACCCTCGTGGCGTGCGAGCAGCGAACGCACGGCGGACCGCAGTTCTTCCTGTTCCTCCGTCAGCCTCACTCGTCTGCTCCTTTCCGTTCGGCGCGCCGCCCCCAGTCGCCCGGTGCGTCTTTGTCGAAGGCCGGTGCTCCGCCCCTGCGCCCCGGGGAGCGGGGGCGTGGGAATCACGGGGCTCAGGGGGCGAGGACGCGGGCGCGGCAGGCGGCCGGGGTTCCCCAGGCGCCGCGCAGTGCGCGGGCCTTGCGGATCCAGAGGGAGAGGTCCAGCTCCTCGGTGTAGCCGAGGGCGCCGTGCAGATGGAGGGCGGTGCGGGCGGCAGAACAGGCGGCCTCGCAGGCGGACACCTTGGCCGCCGCGATCTCGGCGCCCGACGACTCCGCGTGCCCGGCCAGCGCCAGGGCCGCGGCGCGCACCAATGGCTCGGCGAACTCCAGGGCGATCAGCGCGTCGGCCAGACGGTGCTTCACGGCCTGGAACGAGCCGATCGGGACTCCGAACTGGGTGCGTTGCCGGACGTAGGCGACCGTCCGGGCCAGCAGAGCCCGGCCCAGCCCGAGGGCCTGCGCCGCCGTCGCCAGGGCCGCGATCTCGGCGGCGTGCGCGGCCGCTGCGGACACCCGTGGACCGCGCGCCAGTACGGTGCCGCCGAGCGGTCGGGACAGGCGGCGCGCGGGATCGGCGGACGGCTGCACCGGACCGGCTGCCTCCGTCAGGCGGACGGTGTCGCCGTCGACGACGAAGACCGCGTCGGCGGAGTCGGCGTCCAGGGCGTACGGACTCCCGCCGGATCCGGAGGCGGCCCCAGGGCCGGATCCGGAGTCGGGCCCGGAGATCAGGCACAGCGAGGCGGCGGTCCTGCCGGACGCGATGCCCGGCAGCCAGGTGGCTGCCGCCGCCTCGTCGCCGAGCGTACCGAGCCGGTCCAGCAGGGCCGCCGCGGCGGCCGTCTCGACCACCGGGCCCGGCACCACGTGGCGGCCCAACTCCGTGAAGGCTACGGCGAGTTCCGTCGGTAGCGGGCCGAGCCCGTCGTGTCGTTCCGGTACGGCCAGGGCGAACACTCCGGCCTCGGCCAGCCGGGCCCAGACGGCGCGGCCGGGCGCGGTGTCCCCGGCCGCCCAGGCCCGTACGACTGCCGGGGTGTCCGCGGCCGTGAGCATGGCGTCGAGCGAGCGGGCGAAATTCCGCTGCTCGGCGTCGAGGAGGAACCGCATCACCGGCGTCCCTTCGGAAGTCCGAGCAGCCGCTCGGCGATGATGTCGCGCTGGATCTCGTTGGTGCCGGCGTAGATCGGCCCGGCGAGGGAGAACGTGTAGCCCTCGGACCAGCTGCCGTGCGCGGGCGCCTCCTCGGCCTCGTCCGACAGCTCGCCGTAGGGGCCGAGCAGGTCGAGGGCGGTCTCGTGGAGGGCGATGTCCAGTTCCGACCAGAAGACCTTGTTGAGGCTCGACTCGGCGCCGAGGGCACTTCCCGCCGCGATCCTTGATGCGTTGGCGTAGCTGAAGAGCTGGTACGCGCGGGCGCGGATCACCGCGTCGGCGACCCGGTCGCGCAGTGCGGTGTCCGCCTGATCGGCCCGGTCGCGCCACAGCGCGGTCAACCGCTCGGCGGCGGCCGTGAAGCGGCCCGGACTGCGCAGCGTCAGCCCGCGCTCGTTGCCCGCCGTGCTCATCGCGACCCGCCAGCCCTGGCCGGGCTCGCCGAGCACGTCCTCGTCCGGTACGAAGACGTCCGCGAGGAACAGTTCGGCGAAGGCGGGCTTGCCGTCGAGGCGGCCGATGGGCCGCACGGTCACGCCGTCCGCGTCCAGCGGGAACATCAGGTACGTCAGCCCCCGGTGCGGCGTGCCCGCCGCCAGGCCGTCCTGGTCGCTGCGGAAGAGGCCGAAGGCCCGGTCGGCGAAGGCGGCCCGGGACGACCAGGTCTTCTGGCCGTTCAGCAGCCAGCCGCCGTCGGTCCGTACGGCCGTGGAGCGCAGCGAGGCGAGGTCGGAGCCGGACTCCGGCTCGGACCAGGCCTGGGCCCAGATCACCTCGCCGCTCGCCATGGGCGGCAGGAGCCGGGCCCGCTGTTCCTGTGTGCCGTGCTCGAAGAGGGTGGGCGCGAGGAGGTTGATGCCGTTCTGGCTGACCCGGCCGGGCGCACCGGCCGCGTAGTACTCCTCCTCGAAGACCAGCCACTGAAGGATCGAGGCGCCCCGGCCGCCGTACTCCTCGGGCCAGGAGACCACCGACCAGCGGTCTCCGAACAGCATGTGCTCCCACTCCCGGTGTGCGGCGAAACCCTCGGCGGTCTCCAGGGAGGGCAGGGGCACCGGCGGCACATGGGAGGCGAGCCAGGCGCGGGCCTCGGCGCGGAACGCGTCCTCCGCCGCCGTGAAGTCCAGGTCCATCAGCCGGACGCCTTTCCGGGGAAGGGGGGCTGCCCCTCGGCATGTTGCCGCATGGCCTGGATGTCCATGCCGCCCAGCGAGTCCCGTGCGACCTCGGCGTTGTGCGCGTGCGCCACGTGGTGCAGTCCGAAGACGGAGTCCAGCCCGGTGTGCAGGCCCTGCAGGTCCTCGGCCTGGTTGACCGCGCGCTTGGTCAGGGCCAGTCCCAGCCGCGGCATCTCCGCGATGCGCAGCGCCAACTCCCGTACAGAATCCTGTAGTTGCTCGCGCGGGACGACCCGGTTGACCATGCCCACCTCGTATGCCCGGCGGGCGCTCATCCGGTCGCCGGTGAAGAGGAACTCCTTGGCGATGCGCGGCGGCATCACCCAGGGGTGGGCGAAGTACTCCACACCCGGGATGCCCATCCGCACCACCGGGTCCGCGAAGAAGGCGTCCTCGGTGGCGACGATCAGGTCGCAGACCCAGGCGAGCATCAACCCGCCCGCCACACAGGCCCCTTGGACGGCGGCGATGACCGGCTTGGGCAGCTCGCGCCAGCGGCGGCACATGCCGAGATAGACCTCGGACTCGCGTGCGTAGCGGCTCTCGGCGCCCTCCTTGTCCGAGTGGTCCCACCAGAGCCCGGCCTTGCGGTCGAACGGCAGATGGGCGTCCCGCTCCGGGGTGCCGATGTCATGGCCGGCCGAGAAGTGCTTGCCCGCCCCGGCGAGCACCACGACCTTCACCTCGTCGTCGCCGGCCGCGCGGGAGAAGGCCCGGTCCAGGGCGTAGGTCATCGCGGAGTTCTGGGCGTTGCGGTAGTCGGGCCGGTCCATCGTGACCAGGGCGACGGGCCCCTGGCGTTCGTAGCGGACGGGCCCTGAGGGCGCAGTGCGGGCAGCGGACATCCGCCCCTCCTTCCCTAACAATTGTTTGGTAGGTTAACGTACCGGCCCTCGGCCGTCGAGAAGTCGATCCGCCGGAACGCCCGCCCACGAGAGCCGTCCGGAGCCGCCCATGAGCAGCAGCGTCGAGGAGTTCCGCACCGGGTTCCGCGCCTGGTTGCGGGCCCATCTCACCGGCGAATTCGCCGGCCTGCGCGGACGCGGCGGCCCCGGCCGGGAACACGAGGCCTTCGCCGAACGCCTCGCCTGGGAGCGGCACATGGCCGCCGCGGGCTGGACCTGCGTCGGCTGGCCGGAGGAGTACGGCGGGCGGGGCGCCACCCTCGAACAGCAGGTGGCCTGCCACGAGGAGTACGCCCTCGCCGACGCCCCCGCCCGGGTGGGCCACCTCGGCGAACAACTCCTCGGCCCCACCCTGATGGCCTTCGGGACCCCCGAGCAGCGGAAGCGCTTCCTCCCCCGGATCCGCACTGTCGAAGAGCTGTGGTGCCAGGGCTACAGCGAGCCGGACGCCGGATCGGACCTGGCGAACGTACGCACCCGGGCCGAGCTCGACGACGAAGCGGACGAGTGGGTGGTCACCGGCCAGAAGGTCTGGACCTCACTCGCCCACGCATCCGACTGGTGCTTCGTCGTCGCCCGCACCGAACCCGGCTCCACCCGCCACCACGGCCTGTCCTACCTGCTGGTCCCGCTCGACCAGCCGGGCGTGGAGATACGGCCGATCACCCAGCTCACCGGCACCTCCGAGTTCAACGAGGTGTTCTTCGACGGCGCCCGCACCGCCGCCGGGAACCTCGTCGGAGCGCCGGGCGAGGGCTGGCGGGTCGCCATGGCCACCCTCGGCTTCGAACGCGGGGTGTCCACCCTCGGCCAGCAGGTCGGCTTCCGGCGCGAACTCGAATCCCTCATCGAGCTGGCGAAGCGCAACGGCGCCGCCCGGGACCCGCTGATCCGCGACCGCATCGCCCGGGCCTGGACCGGCCTGGAGATCATCCGCTGCAACGCGCTGCGCATGCTCGACGGTGTCGCGGCCGGCGCCCCCGGCCCCGAGGCGTCCATCGGCAAGATCTTCTGGGCCACCTGGCACCGCGACCTGGGCGAACTCGCCATGGACGTGTGCGGCGCCGACGGTATGA
The DNA here is from genome assembly GCF_055657085.1 of Streptomyces sp. NPDC107765. Classification (NCBI taxonomy): domain Bacteria; kingdom Bacillati; phylum Actinomycetota; class Actinomycetes; order Kitasatosporales; family Streptomycetaceae; genus Streptomyces; species Streptomyces sp. NPDC107765. The sequence continues at coordinate 352,535 of NZ_JBVKBL010000006.1, forward strand.
CGGCCGTCGGAGCGCCGTACGACCTCGACGACTGGCAGCGGCTGTTCCTCTTCTCCCGCGCCGACACGATCTACGCCGGCTCGAACGAGATCCAGCGCAACATCATCGCCGAGCGCGTGCTCGGCCTGCCGAAGGAGGTTCGCCCATGAGGAGGCCGCCGAGCACCGACCGGGGGTACGGGGGGCGCCCCCCGGAAGACCGCAGCCTCGGCCTGCCGAAGGAGGTACGGCCATGAGCGCCCCGCCCCCGTATGTGCCCGGCCACCGGCTGCTTGCGGGCCGCACCGCCGTCGTCACCGCCGCAGCGGGCGCCGGAATCGGCGGCGCCACCGCCCGGCGCCTCCTCGAAGAGGGCGCGAGCGTCGTCATCTCCGACGCCCACGCCCGCCGCCTCAAGGAGTCCGAGGCGGAGCTGGCCGCCGGGTTCGGCGCGGACCGCGTCGCCGCCCTGCCCTGCGACGTCACCGAGGAATCCCAGGTCGCGGCCCTCTTCGAACTGGCCGAGGAGCGCCACGGCCGGCTCGACATCGTCGTCAACAACGCCGGGCTCGGCGGCACCGCCGACCTCGTCGACATGACCGACGAGCAGTGGGACAAGGTCCTCGACGTCACCCTGAACGGCACCTTCCGCTGCACCCGCGCCGCGCTGCGCCGGATGAAGGCCGCGGGCAGCGGCGGCGTCATCGTCAACAACGCCTCCGTCGTCGGCTGGCGGGCCCAGCAAGGCCAGTCGCACTACGCCGCCGCCAAGGCCGGTGTCATGGCCCTCACCCGCTGCGCCGCCCTGGAGGCCGCCGACTACGGAGTGCGGGTCAACGCCGTCTCGCCGAGCCTCGCCATGCACCCCCATCTGGTGAAGGTCACCACGCCCGAGCTGCTGGAGGAGCTGACCGCCCGCGAGGCGTTCGGCCGCTACGCCGAGCCCTGGGAGGTGGCCAACGTCATCGTCTTCCTCGCCAGCGGCTACTCCTCGTACCTCACCGGGGAGGTCCTGTCGGTCAGCAGCCAGCATCCGTGAGGCGACGGTGGCCGGGTCTCCCCAGGCCGGCGGTAGCAGTGGCCGGCGGAGGACCGCGAGGAGCCCGGCGCCCGAGCGGCGCGGGGAACTCCTGGCCACCGCCGCCGAGGTGTTCGCCGCGCAGGGTTACCACGCCACCACCGTCCGCGAGATCGCGGACGCGGCGGGCATGCTCGCGGGCAGCCTCTACTACCACTTCGACTCCAAGGAGTCGATGCTCGACGAGATCCTCGTCACCTTCCTGGACGAGCTCCGGGCCCGGTACGACGCCGTACTGGCCGCCGGACTCGGCCCCAGGGAGACCATCGAGGCCCTGGTCACCGAATCCTTCCGGGAGATCGCCCGGCACCGCGTCGCCGTCGCCATCTACCAGCAGGAGTCCCCGCACCTGCGCACCCATCCCCGCTTCGGCTACCTCACCGACGCACAGCAGAAGTTCGAAAGGGCGTGGCTGGGCACGCTGGAGCGCGGCGTGGCCGCCGAGGACTTCCGCGCCGACCTCGACATCCGGCTCACCTACCGCTTCGTGCGCGACACCGTCTGGGTCGCCGCCTCGTGGTACCGGCCGGGTGGACAGCACAGCCCGGAGGAGATCGCCCGCCAGTACCTGTCGACGGTGCTGGAGGGCATCGCCGTCCGGGAATGAGGCACGACCCGAAAAGTCCGGGAATGACGCACGGTCCGAGAACGTAGACAAGGAACAGGGAAGAAGAGGAGTGGCCATGGCCGAGGCATACATCGTCGAGGCGGTCCGCACCCCGGTCGGCAGGCGGAACGGCGGGCTGGCCGCCGTCCACCCCGCCGACCTGGGCGCGCACGTCCTGAAGGCGCTGATGGAGCGCGCCGGAGCCGACCCGGCGGCCGTCGAGGACGTCGTCTTCGGCTGCCTCGACACCGTCGGCCCGCAGGCGGGGGACATCGCCCGCACCTGCTGGCTGGCCGCCGGGCTGCCGGAGGAGGTCCCCGGCGTGACCGTGGACCGGCAGTGCGGCTCCTCCCAGCAGGCCCTGCACTTCGCCGCCCAGGGTGTCCTCTCCGGCACCCAGGACCTGGTCGTCGCGGGCGGCGTGCAGAACATGTCCCAGGTGCCGATCGCCTTCGCCAGCCGCCAGGCCGCCGAGCCGCTCGGCCTCACCCAGGGCCCGTACGCCGGCTCCGAGGGATGGCGGGCCCGGTACGGCGACCGGCCCGTCAACCAGTTCCACGGCGCCGAGCTGATCGCGGAGAAATGGGACATCTCCCGCCGTGCCATGGAGGAGTTCGCCCTGCGCTCGCACCAGCGAGCCGTCCGCGCCATCGACGAGGGCCGCTTCCACCGCGAGACCGTCCCGTACGGCGACGTGACCACCGACGAGGGTCCGCGCCGGGACACCACCCTGGAGAAGATGGCCGGCCTGAAGCCGCTGACCGAGGGCGGCCGGCTCACCGCCGCCGTCTCCTCCCAGGTCTCCGACGGCGCCTCCGCCCTGCTCCTCGCGAGCGAGCGCGCCGTACGGGAGCACGGCCTGACGCCGCGCGCCCGCATCCACCACCTCTCGGTACGCGGCGAGGACCCGATCCGGATGCTGTCCGCCCCCCTGCCCGCCACCGCGTACGCGCTGAAGAAGGCCGGGATGACCCTCGACGACATCGACCTCGTCGAGATCAACGAGGCCTTCGCCCCGGTCGTCCTCGCCTGGCTGAAGGAGACCGGCGCCGACCCGGAGAAGGTCAACGTCAACGGCGGCGCCATCGCCCTCGGCCACCCGCTGGGCGCCACCGGCACCAAGCTGATGACGACCCTGCTGCACGAACTGGAGCGCACCGGCGGCCGATTCGGTCTGCAGACGATGTGTGAGGGCGGCGGCCAGGCGAACGTCACGATCATCGAGCGCCTCTGACCCCCATCGATTCAGCTTGCGAGGGGGAGGGTGTGCAGTGTGTGCCGCGCTTCGGTCATGACGCGGTGGACGAGCTCGGCGCAGGACGGCAGGTCGTCGATCAGCCCCGCGACCTGACCCGAGGCCATCACCCCGAGATCGGTGCGGCCCTCGACCATCGAGGCCTTGAGCAGCATCGGGGTGTTGGCCGCCAGCAGTACCTGACTCCACGTCAGGTCCTTGCCGTGCTTCATGGCCAGACCGTCGCGCACCATCTGCGCCCAGCTCATGCCCGAGCCGCGTCGGAACGCGGCGGCGTGGCGCACCGCCCGCAGCAGCGCCGCCACCCGCCCCGAGCGCTCCAGCGCGTCGACCAGCTCGCTGCGCAGCATCCGGTGCGGCAGGCCGTCGACCTTGGTGGTGACGGTGATGTCCTGGACCGCCGCGGCCAGGTATCTGGCCTTGACCGCGTCCGGGACGGTGCTGTCGGAGGTGAGCAGGAAGCGCGTGCCCATGGCGATCCCGGCGGCGCCGTAGGCCAGCGCGGCGACCAGGCCCCGGCCGTCGTGGAAGCCGCCGGCCGCGATCACCGGGATGTCCACGGCATCGACGACCTGGGGGAGGAGGACCGTGGTGGCCACGTTCCCGGTGTGGCCGCCGCCCTCGCCGCCCTGCACCACCACCGCGTCGGCGCCCCACGCGGCGACCTTCTCCGCGTGCCGCCGGGCGCCGATCGACGGGATGACGACCACCCCGGCGTCCTTGAGCCGGGCGATCAGTTCCCGGGAGGGGGCCAGGGCGAACGAGGCGACCTTCACGCCCTCGTCGATGATGAGGCGGACGCGTTCGGCGGCGTCGCCCGCGTCCGCCCGCAGATTGACCCCGAAGGGCGCGTCCGTACGGGACGTGACCTCGCGCACCGCCGAACGCAGCTGGTCGACGGTCATGGTGGCGGAGGCGAGGATGCCCAGCGCGCCCGCGCCGGCGGTGGCCGAGACGAGCCGGGGGCCGGCCACCCACCCCATGCCGGTCTGCACGATCGGGTGCCGCACCCCGACGAGCTCGGTCAGCGGGGTCTCGATCCTGACCGTCTCGATCCTGGCGTCCGTCATGAGGACGGCACCTCGCGCTCGCGCAGGCCCTTCGGGTCCACCACCTCGCGGATCAGCCGCAGTTCCTCGGCGGTGGGCTCGCGGGTGTACGGCACCTCGTCCGGGACGGTGAGCGCGAAACCGGTGGCCTCGGCGATCTGCTCGACCGTGCCCCCCGGGTGCAGCGAGCGCAGCCGCATCGTGCGGTCCGGGGTCTCGAAGTCGAAGACGCCGAGGTCGCTGATGACCTCGGGGATGCGGTGGTAGCGGCTCGCGGACGGGCCGGCCGCGGCGGCGCGGTCGTAGCCGACGCCCGACACCATGTCGACCCGCTCGACGAAGACGCGCGGGGAGTGCCGCGGGACCCAGTAACTGGTCGGATTGTTGAGCGTGTTGATCGGCGCCCCGCGGACCCCCAGCAGTTGGCGCGTGGGCCGGGCCCAGTCCCCGATGCAGCTGATGTTCTGGTTGCCGTGCCGGTCCAGTTGGCTGGCGCCCATCATCACGTGCCGCCGCCCGGTGGCCACCAGCGCCAGGTGCTGACGGTACGGCAGCCATCCCTCGACCACCTCGGCCCGGGCGCCGACCGCCGGTACGTCGGCGATGAGCAGGGCTTCGCCGTCCGTCAGCAGCAGGTCGGGGGAGAAGGTGAGCCTCGCCAGCCGGGCGCCGATCACCGGGATCGTGCCCATGGGACTGGCCAGCACCTCGCCCGCGTCCCGCCAGGCCTCGGCGCAGGCCACCACGCAGTACTCGGCCCGGGTCGCCGTCGTCGCGCCGCTGCTCATGCTTCCTCCTCGTGGAACGCCGCAACGGCGGCCTGGTACGCGTCCTCGTCGTCCGACACGAACCTCCCCCAGCCACCGCTGGGAGGCGCCCCCATGCTGAAGGCCCGCCAGCCCTCGGGCTCGCGGGCGGCCCGGGCGTAGGCGCGCTGGAACGCCTCGTCGCGGTCGTAGTCGGGTGCGCAGGAGGTGAAGTGCGCGCCGTTCGGGGTCTCCACCACGCCGTGCACGAACGCCCGCTTGACCAGCAGTGACTGCGGGCCGTGCGCCTTGAGCAGATCCGCGGTGTCCACGATCCGCTCGCAGGAGAGGTACGCCCGGTCGGCGGCCTGGCAGAAGAGATCGTCGAAGTACGGGTCCGGGCCCAGGTACTGGCCGTTGCCGTGCACGTCCGCCCGGTTGAGGTGCACCAGCGCGGCGTCCAGTCGCAGGGCAGGGACGGCGACGAGCTCCTCGCCGTCCTCGTAGGGGGACCGGACCGTCCGCAGCTGCGGGTTGACGGTCATCACGTCCGAGGCGATGCCGGCGCGGACCGGCATGAACGGCAGCCGGTGCGCGGCTGCGGTCAGGCCCCACATGACCATGGCCTCGTCCAGCTCCACCATCGCGAACGCGGCGCGCTGTCGGGCCGCCCCGAAGTGGGGCTCCAGCGGGATCGAGTCCAAGGTGGCGAAGGGGGCGACCAGTGTGCGGATCTTCCCGGCGGCGGCGAGCAGTCCGACGTCGGGACCGCCGTAACTCACCACCGTCAGATCGGTGAGCTCGGACCGCAGCAGCGCGCGCACCAGTGCCATCGGCTTGCGGCGCGAGCCCCAGCCGCCGATGCCGAGGGTCATGCCGCTCTCCAGCCGGCCGACCACCTCCTCGGCGGTCATCGTCTTGTCCCTGCTCATGGCTGCCGCTCCTTTCCGGTGGCGGGCCCGGCGTCGGAGTCGGTTCCGGCGTCGGTGCCGAACGTGCCGCGGAGCCGGTCGGCGACGCCGCTGAGGTTGGCCTCGAAGGTGAAACCCTGCTCGAAGCGGTAGCTGCGGCGGACGTCCACCGGGTCGATACCGTTGATCGCGGCCTTGGCGAGGCGGATCAGAAAACCGTCCTTGGCGGCTATCTCGCGGGCCAACTCCAGTGCTGCGTCCGGGAGTTGCTCGCGGGGCACCACCCGCCACACCGAGCCGTGCCGGTGGAGCTCCTGCGCGGTGGCGGTGCGGGAGGTGTAATACAGCGCCCGCATCAGGTGGTGGGGGACCAGCCGGGCCAGATGGGTGGCCGCGCCCAGCGCGCCCCGGTCCAGCTCGGGCAGGCCGAAGGTGGCGTCCTCGCTCGCCACGATCGCGTCCGCGTTGCCGACCAGCCCGATCCCGCCGCCCAGGCAGAAGCCGTGCACGGCGGCGACCACCGGCACCTCGCAGTCGTAGACGGCGGCGAACGCGTCGTAACAGCCGCGGTTGGCGCCGATCAGGGCCTGGTGGCCGTCCGTGCGCTGCATTTCCTTGATGTCGACCCCGGCGTTGAAGCCGCGGCCGGCGGCGCTGAGCACCACGCAGCGCACCTTCGGGTCGGTCCCGGCGGCGCGTACGGCGGCGGCGAGGTCGTACCAGCCCTGCACGGGAAGGGCGTTGACCGGAGGGAAGTCCACGGTGACGACGGCGACGCCCTCTTCCGGGGCGGAGGTGGAGACACCCATGAGCAGATCAGCTACCTTTCCACCAAACATTTGTTAGGCGCAAGGTAGCAGCGGTCCGCCCGCTGCGGGAGGTGTGCATTGGCAGCGATCACCGATCTGTCCGGCCAGGTCGCCGTCGTCACCGGGGGAACCCGGGGCGTCGGAGCGGGAATCACCCGCGCCCTGCTCGCCGCCGGGGCCGAGGTGGTGACCTGCGCACGACGCCCCCCGGACCGTCCCGTCGAAGCGGCCGGGCGCACCGCCCGTTTCCTCCCGCTCGACGTGCGCGACCCGGACGCGGTCGACGCGTTCTTCGACCGGGTCCGCGACGACCACGGCCGGCTGGACACCCTGGTCAACAACGCCGGCGGCACCCCGTTCCGGCTGCTCGCCGACAGCGACCCCCACCACGCCGCCCGGCTCGTCGCCCTCAACCTCGTCGCCCCGCTGACCGCCTCGCTCGCCGCATACGAGCTGATGCGCGGTCAGGAGCGCGGCGGGTCGATCCTCATGATCGGCAGCGTCAGCGGGACCCGGCCCTCACCGGGCACCGCGGTCTACGGCGCCGCAAAGGCGGGCCTGGACAACCTGGCCCGCTCCATGGCAGTGGAATGGGCACCCCGGGTGCGCGTCAACACCCTCGTCCTCGGCATGGTCCGCACCGAACTGTCCCCTCTGCACTACGGCGACGAGGACGGCGTCGCCTCCGTCGGCCGCACCGTCCCTCTCGGCCGGCTCGCCGAGCCCACGGAGGTCGGTGACGCCTGCGTCTTCCTCGCCTCGGACCGGGCCGCGTACATCAGCGGCGCGAGCCTGCACGTCCACGGCGGCGGGGAGCGGCCGGCGTTCCTCGACGCCGCCACCGTCAACAACTGACGACACCAGCTGATCCGAAGGGAACGTCATGACCGGAATCTGCACCGGACGCGTCGCCGTCGTCACCGGAGCGGGCCGGGGGCTGGGCCGCGCGCACGCCCTCGCCTTCGCCGCCGAGGGGGCGAAGGTCGTCGTCAACGACCTCGGCGTCGGCCTCGACGGCACCGGAGGGGCCGCCGGCCCGGCCGAGCAGGTCGTCGACGAGATCCGCGCGCGGGGCGGAGAGGCCGTCGCCCACGGCGGCGACATCGCCACCACCGACGGCGCCGCCTCCCTCGTCGCCACCGCCCTGGAGACCTTCGGCCGCCTGGACACCCTCGTCAACAACGCCGGATTCCTGCGCGACCGCATGCTGGTCAACCTCGACGAGGACGACTGGGACGCCGTCATACGGGTCCACCTCAAGGGACACTTCCTGCCCCTCAAGCACGCCGCCGCGCACTGGCGGGCCGAGGCGAAGGCCGGCCGCGCGCCCGAGGCCCGGGTGGTCAACACCAGCTCCGGGGCCGGCCTGCTCGGCAGCGTCGGCCAGGGCAACTACTCCGCCGCCAAGGCCGGAATCGTCGGCCTCACCCTCGTCGCGGCCGCCGAGATGGGCCGCTACGGCATCCAGGTCAACGCGATCGCCCCGGCCGCCCGCACCCGGATGACCGAGCAGACCTTCGCCGACACCATGGCCGCGCCCGACGGCGACGGCTTCGACGCGATGGCCCCCGAGAACGTCTCCCCGCTCGTCGTCTGGCTCGGGTCCGGCGCCAGTGCCGGGGTCACCGGGCGGGTCTTCGAAGCGGAGGGCGGACGGATCACCGTCATGGCGGGCTGGCGGCCCGGCCCCACCGCCGACCGGGGCGCCCGCTGGACCCCGGCCGAGGCGGGCGACACCGCCCGCAAGCTCCTGGCCGACGCCGAGCCCCCGCAGCCGGTGTACGGAGCGCAGTAGCAGCCGCCGTACCCGCCGCCGGTCCGGGAGGGGGAGGGCCAGCAGCTGAAGGTCAACTACTCGACCCACGCCCCGTGTTCACCACCGTCCGCGAGGCACTGCGCCTGCGCTGACCGCAGCAACCCGCCCAGGGGGTCATGGCCGGGGGGGGCGGCGAGCATGGCACGGGTGAGACGGGCGGTGGTCCGGTGCCACCGCCCGGCATCCCGCAACATGGCGTGCCGGCCCCGGGACATGGTGAGGAATTGAGTCTCCGCGCCTGCCTGTCGCGCACGTTCGCTGAAGTCGCGGGAGCCCTGGTAGTCGGTTGTCCGGTCGCGGGCATCGTGGAGCAGCGCGAGAAGCTTTCCCCGCAGATGGGACACCGGTTCCCCAGGTGGGCACCAGGGCGCCAGCGCGATCACGCCGCGGACCGCCGGATGACCTCCGGCGTGCAGTGCCGCCCGACCGCCCATGGAATGGCCGATGAGGACGATCGGCACGCCGGGGCAGTGCGCCACCAGATCGTCGAGTGCTTGCCGAGCGTCCCGGGCGGCGTCGGCGGCCTCGCCGTTCCAACCGCGATAGCGGTAGCGCACGGACGCGAGCAGGACGTCGTTCCCCTCCGCCGCCCGCGCGACGGCACCCAGGAAGGGCCGCATGCGCAGGGCGGGGAGGTTCAGCAGCGGTAGCGGGTCGGTGCTGTCGGCCCGGCCACCGTGCAGGAACAGCACGGCGGACCGCGGGGCGGTGGGGCCGCGGTGGACGACGAGCCGCCCGCGCGCGGAATCCCGTCGCGGACTGCCGTCCTGCGCAGCGTCGCTGCCGGTGATCATCGGTCGTGATCCTTTGCGTTGCGGGGCGAGGGGTGACCGAGAAGGGCACCCGCCCCGGTCGCCGGCCGCGCCAGGTCCGCTGCACAGCGTATCGCCATGGGGTAACGCCCTTCGGGGCCCGGCGGTGGCGTCGCGTGGGCCGACGTGAGCATCGTCACAACTGCCCTGCTGCAAGGGTGCGTTGTCCACTCCGGGCTAGGCGTTGCTGCATGACAGGGGCTGGAGTTGACGTGATCGCCCGTGGGGCGAGTGTGCGCGGTCCGAGAGGGCCGGTGTTCGAGGGCGTGGACCTGGACGTGCCGGCGGGCGGGCTGCTGGCCGTGCACGGGCCGGCAGGCAGCGGGCGTACGTCCCTGCTGCTCGCGCTCGCCGGGCGGATGCGCTTGTCCGGCGGGGCCATCCGGGTCGGCGGGTACGTACTGCCCGCGGAGGGCCGGCGGGTGCGCGCGGCCGTTGCCGTCGCCCGGGCCGCGCCCGCCGTCGCTCTCGAAGGACGGCTGCGGGTGAAGGAGGTGATGGCCGAACGGCGCCTCACCGGAGCAGGGGTGACCGAGCGGCGCATCCGCGAGGCGTTCGAGACCGTGGGCATCGCCCCGCGCGGGACGGAGCTGGTCGAGGACCTCGACCCGGTCGAGGCGCTGCTGCTGGCGACTGCGCTGGCCCTCGCCGAGCGTCCCGGCGCCCTCCTCGTCGACGACGTCGACGACGGCCTGCCGCCCGATGCGCACGGACGCGTGTGGCAGGCGCTGGACCAGGCCAGGAACAGCGGCCCCGGGTGCACCGTACTGGCCGGGTGCCTCCGCATGCCGCCGCCCACCCCCGGCCTCGTCGCGCTGGCACTTCCGCGGCGCAGCCGGGACCGCCTCCCTGCCGGGACGGCCGTCGCCCGAGAGGACACCGACATATGAAAGCCGTCAAGCTGGCACTGCTGGAACTCCGGCGCTTCCGCGGCCCGGTGCGCCGCCTGGTTCCCTTACTGCTGTGCCTGGTGCCGCTGCTGTACGGGGCCATGTACCTCTGGGCGAACTGGGACCCGTACGGCAAGACCGACCGCATGCCGGTGGCCGTCGTCAACCACGACCACCTGGCCCACGCCAAGCAGGGCCGCCGGGTGGACGCCGGTGATCAGCTGGTGCAACAGCTCAAGGCATCCGGCACCTTCGACTGGCATTTCGTCGGCCAGGACGAGGCGCGGGACGGGCTGGAGCACGGCCGCTACTTCTTCACCATCGACATCCCGTCCGACTTCAGCCGGAAGATCGCCACCGGCGCCGACACCCGGCCCCAACAGGCCGGCATCCGGATCGAACTCAACGATGCCAACAACTACATCGCCGGCATCATGACCGAAGTGGTGCAGACCAAGCTGCAGGACCAGATCAACTCCGCCACCCATGCCGCCTATGTACGCAGCATCTACGGTGAACTGTCGGACGTACGCGGCAAGTTGACCACCGCCTCCGACGGCGCACACCGGCTGGTAGGGGCCACCCGCGTGGCCCAGCAGGGCACCTCCACGATCTCCTCGGCCACCTCCACCCTGCACGACGGCGCCGGCGACGTCGCCTCAGGAGCACAGCAGATCGCCCGCGCCACCGGACAGATCGACGACCTCGCGGGCCGCCTGGACCAGGCCGCAGCCGACCGGCTGCCCGGCGCCGCCTCCGCCCTGGTCAGCACCGCCCGGCTGACCACCGACGGGCTGGACGCCGTGCACACCGCCACCACCGCCACCCGCAAAGGCACCTCCCGGGCCGTGGCCGATCTCACCGATCTCGCCGCTGCCCACCCGGAACTACGCGACGACCCCGTCTACCGCAGGGCCCTGAGCCACGCCCGCAGTCTGGACTCGACCGCCACCGCCCTCGACGGACGGGCCGCCGCCGCGGAGGACAACGCCCGCCGGGCCCTCCACCAAGCCGAACGCCTCCAGGACGACGTCGGCTCCCTCCGCCGCGACGTACTGGCCCTGCACACCCCGCTCCGCCTCGTCGACACCGGTGCGCACAGCGCGGCCGACGGCGCGCACGGTCTCGTCGAAGGGCTCGCCACCCTGGAAAAAGGCTCCGGTGCCCTGCACACCGCCGCCGAACAGGCGCACGGCGGCGCCTCGGACGTCTCCCGCACCGTGGACGACGGACTGCACAAGATCCCCCGCACCAGCCCCGACCAGGTCGCCCACGCCGCCGAAGTGCTCGGCACGCCCGTGCACATCGACCGGACGAACCTGCACCCGGCCGGGGTGTACGGACGAGGGCTCGCACCGTTCTTCTTCGGCATCGCCCTCTGGGTGTTCGGCCTCTTCGCCTACCTGCTGCTGCGCCCCCTCAACACCCGTGCCCTGGCCGGCCGGGTCGGCGCCTTCACCACCGCCGTCGCGGGATGGCTGCCGGCCGCACTGCTCGGCGCCGTGGGAGCGCTGGTGCTCTACGGGGTCGTCGACCTGACCCTCGGCCTGAACCCTGTCCACGGCTTCTGGACGCTCGCGCTCCTGGTCACCGCGGCGGGGGCGTTCGTGGCCGTCGACCACTGCCTGCGCACCGTGTTCGGGGTGCCCGGCGACGTCCTGTCGCTGGTCCTGCTCATCCTGCAGCTCACCGCCTCGGGCGGCCTCTATCCGCTGCCCACCGAACCGGCCTTCTTCCAGATGCTCAACCCATTGCTGCCGATGACCTACCTCGTCGACGGACTGCGCGTGACCGTCTCGGGCGGCCTCACCGGCAATCTGCTCCGGGACTTCGCGGTCCTCCTCGCCTGCACCGCCGCTTCCCTGGCCGTGACCGCCCTCTCCGTACGGCGGCAACGGATCTGGACGGTCGGACGCCTCCATCCGGACGTCGCTCTGTAGAAGGGAGCCGACCCTCAGTGATGCTGCTGGTGGGGGGCGGCAGGATCGCCGGTGGGCCGGTCGGCTTCGGTGGCGGCCCAGGCGGCGAGGAGCTGCGTCATCGGTGTCGCCCTGCCCGTCGACGGCGGCTACGTCGCCCGCTGACGGTCAGGCGGTCAGGCCGAGCGTGGTCAGACGGTCAGGGTCGGTGAGGATGTCGAGCCCGGCGATGCGGCCGTCCCGGATGGTGAACGACATGACGGACAGCGGCCGCCCCTCGGCGAAGGAGACAACCCCGGGTGTGCCGTTGACCAGCACCAGTCGCGCGTCCGCCGCGAAGCGGGCGAAGGTGATCGCCTGGGACGCCACATCGGCCGCCCCGCGCCGCAGGACGCTCGGGACGAGCGTGCCGCCGTCGGAGCGCGCGACCACCTCGGGATCGAGGACGGCCAGGAGCGCTTCGAAGTCGCCACCGCGGGAGGCGGTCAGGAAGGCGTTGACGACGTCGCGCTTGCGGGCGAGGTCCGTGTCTGCCGCCGGGGCGGCGCCCTGAACCCGGCGGCGGGCGCGGCTGGCCAGCTGGCGGGTGGAGACCGTGGTCCGGCCGAGGACGGGGGCGATGTCGTCGAAGGGAACGTCGAACATGTCGTGCAGGACGAAGGCGAGCCGCTCGGCCGGGGAGAGGGTCTCCAGCACGATCATGAGCGCGATGCCCACCGAGTCCGCGATCAGGATCTCCCGCTCGGGATCGACGCGGGCCGACGCGGTGACCACCGGGTCGGGCAGCCGCACCGATCCGTCCTGCTCGGGCAGCGGATCCTCGCGGCGCGAGGTACGCGAGCGCAGCATGTCCAGGCATATCCGCCCGACGACCGTGGTGAGCCAGGCCGCCAGGTTCCGCACCTCGCTCACGTCGGTGCGGCTGAGCTTGAACCACGCCTCCTGGACGGCGTCCTCCGCCTCGGCGAGCGATCCCAGCATCCGGTAGGCCACCGCGCGCAGCCCCGGCCGCTCCGCCTCGAAGCGGTCGGCCAGAAAAGAGATGTCGCTCACCTGTCATACCCCCGTGTCCGGATCCGTCGGTCCGGTGCAGACGCTAACGGATCACCAGGAGAGCATCAGAGGAATGCCGCGATCGGCAGCAGTGCCCGGATGACGAACCCCGCGCCGGTTCCCCGGTGCATGCCGCCCCGAGCGCCGGCGGGTGGCCGAGCGTCGCCGGGCGGTCGGATGGTCGGTGGCCGGCCCGGGATCCGTTGGGCAGGATGCCTGTGTGGCGAAGGCGTGGGCGTGTGAGGCATGTGGGGCGCGGCTTCCGGGGCGCTCGCGGTCCGGGGCGGACGGCAGCCAGCGAGGGGGCCGGCCGGCGCGGTACTGCTCCGGTGCCTGCCGCCAGCGCGCGTTCCGGGCGCGGGCGGCCGCAGCGTCTCGTGCTGCCCCACGCGCCGAACTGCCGGGCCGCGGACTCCCGGTCTCGCTCGACGCGTTCGTGGGCCGCGAACGGGAGTTGGCGCGCTTACGCACGCTGCTGCGGTCGTCGCGACTGCTGACGCTGACCGGGCCCGGCGGAGTGGGCAAGACACGGCTGGCGGTCGAGCTCGCGGGCGGTGTGCGCGCCGGACGCGCGGGCCGTGCCCAGTGGGTGGAGCTGGACGGGCTGCACGACGGTGAGCTGCTGCCGCAGACCGTGGCCGCCGCCCTCGGGGTACCGGAGCGGGCCGGCCGGGCGGGGAGGGAGGCGCTGGTCCACGCCCTGGAGAAGCGCAGCACCCTGCTCCTCCTCGACAACTGCGAGCATCTGGCCGAGCCCTGCGCGGCGTTGGCCGCAGCACTCCTCACCCGATGCCCCGGCCTGCGCATTCTCGCCACCAGCCGGGAGCCGCTGCGGGTGCCCGGCGAGGTGGTCTTCCGCGTCGGCGTCCTGTCGCTGCCGCCGGCCCCGGCAGGTGCCGGCGGGGACCCTCACGGAGACCAGGGCATCGACCCGCTCCTCCGGTCGGAGGCGGTCAGGCTCTTCCTGGAACGTGCCCGCACCTGCGATGCGGGGTTCGAGCCGACGCCCGGTGATGTCCGGACCGTGGCCGAGATCTGTCGGCGGCTGGACGGGCTGCCCCTGGCCATCGAACTCGCGGCGGGCCGTACGGCATCGCTCCGGCCGGCCGGAATCCTGCGCGGGCTGGACGATCAGCTGTCCCTCCTGACCGACGGCAGCAGAACGGGGCCGGGACGCCATCGCGAGCTGGGGGCCACGATCGACTGGAGCCATCGCCTGCTGGATCCGCTGGAAAGGACGGTCTTCCGGCGGCTGTCTGTGCTCGCGGGTGGGTTCGACGCGGAGAGCGCGGCCGCGGTCTGTGCGGATTGCGGTCCGGCCGATGACCGGGGCGAGGGAGGTCATGGTTGCGGCGACGGGCGGTGCGGCGTACGGCGGAGGCAGGTGTTGCCCGTGCTGTGCGCCCTGGAGGCCAAGTCCTTGATCGTGCGGATGCCCGGGGACCTGCCGGGGACGGCGAGGTTCCGGCAGCTCGCGGCGATCCGGGCGTACGGGATGGACCGGCTCGCCGAGGCCGGGGAGCTACCGGCCGTCTGGGACCGGGCGGTGGAACGGCTGGCCGGGCAGGCGGCCGACGGCGCCGCCGTGGTGTTCCCCGACGCCGCCGCCCTGCCGCTGGCCCGGGAACAGGAGAACCTCGCGGCAGCCGTGGCCCGTACCGCCGAGCGCAGCGACCCGCGGCACACCGCGCTCGCCCTCGCGTTGGCCCGACTCCACTACCAGCAGGAGCAGTTGACGGCCGCCCGTACGCTGCTGACCGAGGTGCTGGCACGGACCACGTACGGCTCCCCGGACCACGGTGCGGCGCTGGCGCTGGCCGCCCGCGCGGCCTGTCAGCAGGCCGACCGCGCGGCGGCGCTCACCTTCGCCCGGGAAGCGGTCGCCGTGGAACGCGCCGGCCCGCCGCACCCCGGCCGGCTGGCCAACGCCCTGGACGCCCTGGCGGCCGCGCACCTGTGCCGCGGTGCCCACCACGAGGCCGTCGCCGTCTTCGCCGAGTGCCTGGCGGTGGTCCGTACGCTGGACCGCCCCTTGGACATCGCCGTGTGCCGGCACCACCTCGCCTGGGCCCTGCTCCAGACGGGCGACACCGCGCAGGCGGCCGCGGTGATGGCGGAGTGCCTCGCCGTCCTGGAATCCGACGCTCCGCCGGGACAGGCAGCGGCTGCGCTGCACACCGCGGGCGCGATCCATATGGCGCAGGGGAACTGGGACGCCGCCGAGAGCAGGTTCGCCGAGGTGCTGGTGAAGGTACCGGACGGCGAGAGCCTGCACGCGCTCTATCCGGTGGAGGGCCTGGCCATCGTGGCGGCCGAACGCGGCACTCCCGAGCGGGCGTTACGGCTCTACGCCGCGGCCGACGCGGCGCGCCGACGCACCGACACCGAACCGGAAGCGAGCTGGCGGGGAAAGGTGGAGGCGGCCGCAGCCCGGGCCAGGGAGCGGCTCCACCCTGCACGGGCCGACGCGGCGGTGACGGCCGGCCGCCGCCTGCGCGGGGCCCGGCTGCTGTCCTACGCCGCACGAGGCAACGCCTCAGCCGACTGCTCGGTGAAGCACGCCGAGCACACCGACACCAGGCACCGGACCTCGACCGAAGGGATCACACCTTCCGCCCAACTACCGCTCACCGCCCGCGAACTGACGGTCTCACAGCTGGTCGCCGAGGGATTGACCAACCAGCAGATCGCCACACAACTGGGCCTGGCCAAGAGCACGGTCGCCAGTCATCTCGACCGGGTCCGGGACAAGCTGGGCGTCCGGTCCCGTACGCAGATCGCCGTCCGGGTGACCGGACGGGCGGATGGTGCCGGCCCCGGGGACGAGCCGGTGTAGCTCCGTCCTGATCCGCCGGACCGGCCCTTGGCCTCCCCCTGGGGTTTCGTCACGTACGTAACCGGCCGGTCGTTCGACGGATGTGCGCGGTCGCCCTGACCACGGAGGCTGGCCTGAGCCGGGGGAGTACCTCATCGTCCCCGGTGCTGTCCCCCACGCCACCATCCCGCAAAGGAGACGCGATGCGGTACGCCGACGAGACCGGCCCGGACGGTGCTGCACCAGGAACACAGCGCAGTTCACGCAGGTCCTTCATCAGGTCGACCTCCGTCGGAGTGACGGCAGTGGCGCTCGGTGCGAGCGTGACCGCCGCTGCCGGCCCTCCGGCCCAGGCAGCAGAGGAGGCCGCCCCGGGGGCCCGGCCCGGCACCCGTCGGCTCGCCGTCACCCCGGCCTGCTCGGGCCACGAAACACCGGCGTCCATCGAGGGCCCGCTGTTCAAGCCCAACTCCCCCGAGCGCGGCGATCTGATCACGCCGGCGATCCAGGGCGTACGGCTCGACCTCAGCGGCGTCGTGTACGACACGTCCTGCAAGCCCCTGCCCGAAACGCTCATCGAGTTCTGGCAGTGCGACCAAAACGGTGACTACGACACCTCGGGCTTCTCCCTGCGCGGCCACCAGTACACCGACAGCAGGGGCGCCTACCGACTCCGCACCATCATTCCCCGGGACTACTGGGGCCGTTGGGGTCGACGGGCTCCCCACATCCACACCCAGGTCCAGACCTCCGGCGGCCCGGTGCTCATCACCCAGCTGTACTTCCCCGACAACACCCAGGCGTACGGCAGGGACTTCGCCGCGCTCAACGCCGCCGACCGACTCCTCAACCGCGCATGCACGATCCGCCTCACCGGCCCGGAGGACGACCGCTACACCGGCGCCTTCGACTTCGTCATCACGACCACGGTCTAGGCACCCTCCCACCCCCATCCGGACAAGGAATGCGTATGCCCTCGCACAGCTCCTTCCCCCGGCGGCGATCCGTCCGGGTCTCCCTGCTGGCCGCCCTCGCCACCACCGTCGTCACCGGGAGCCTGGTCCTGGCCGGCCAGAGCGGTGATCCGACCGCTCCGGCCGCAGCCACCGCTCCCGCGGCATCCCTCGCCCCCGCCCCGCACACGGGGCAGTGGCAGGCAACCCCGGTGCCCGTCAAGAAGGGCGATCTGACCGCCGTCGCCGCCCTGAGCGACAAGCAGGCCTGGGCCGTCGGCTACCGGCTCAAGAGCGACACCTCGCTGGAGGCGATCGCACTGCGCTGGGACGGTACCTCGTGGACCCAGGAATCCACCCTCCCCGACAACAGCTTCCCGCAAGCGCTCGCCGTCCGCTCGGCCACCGACATCTGGGCGGTGGGCAGCGCCTCGGCACATTGGGACGGCGCCAAGTGGACCGCGTACCAGCTGGCCGACGACCCCTCCGGCCATGTCGTCCCGGACGCCGTGACAACCACCTCCGACGGGAAGGTGTGGACGGTGGGCCGGGCCATGGGCCGCTCGATCAAGGACGGCGTCCCGGCCATCCAGTCCTGGGACGGCAATGCCTGGCACCGGCAGCCCGTGCCCGATGTCGGCAAGGGGGAACTCAGCGGCATCACGGCGGTCGCGCCCGACGACATCTGGGCCGTGGGAGCCGCCTACGCCCCCGATGAGAAGTCCCAGCAGTCGGCGCTGCTGCTGCACTTCGACGGCACCAGTTGGCGGCGTGTCACGGCGCCCGGCCCGCACACCACCCACAACTGGCTCGGCGCGATCACTGCCCTCTCGGCGAAAGACATCTGGGCGGTGGGCGGGACCACCACCGGCAGTACGGAGCGGCCGCTCGCCGTGCACTGGAACGGCAGCACCTGGACCACGGCCAAGACACCGGACGTGGCCGACGGCCGGCTCCGCGCCGTGGGCAAGACCGGCAACGGCGATCTGTGGGCCCTCGGCGGCAAGGGGGCAGCCCCCGTCGCCCTGCACTGGAACGCCCAGCGCGACCAGTGGGAGAAGACCCCTGCCCCGGACCTCGTCCTCCGCAGCTCCACCACCGTGCCGAACAGCGCCGACCTGTGGGCCACCGGAATCTCCCCCCACGGCGACCTCATCCCGACGATCACCCGCCTCACGAACTGATCGCCGTCAGGCCGGCGCACAAGCAGGGTTCTCCCTGCCCGAGGAGGCCCCGGGCAGGCTTCAGCCGAAGCGGAAAAATGACTCAACTCCGCTCACAGCAAAACGGATTGGGTTCCTCCATCGGGTCGATCCGCTGTTGACCAGCGGGTATGGTCCCCGCTCGCCTCCACCGCACCCGGCAGCCGCCACCGCACTCGTAAAGAAATTCGATCATGGCGCGATCCTTCGGTGTTAGCTTGTGCCCGAGCAGTCGGATGACTGCCGCTTTATACCCATGGAGGCTGATATGGAAGAGCAGAACGAGCTGTCGACCGTGGAGCCGTACGCCGCCCCGATGCTGGTCGAGGTCGGTGAGTTCAACGAGGACACGCTGGGCTTCATCGGCTGGGGCAAGGACATCTTCGGCCACTACGGCGGCTGACCGATCGTCACTGGCTGATCGACAGCCGGCTGACCGACAACGGCTGGTTCGACAGCTGACTTTCAGGAGTAGGCACAGATGACCGGTGCTGGGTTCGTGGTCCTGCCGGATGCGGCGTCCGCGGTGGAGGTTCGTGCGCAGGTGCCCTGGTCGGCGCCCCAGGTAATCTCGCACGCCTCCGGGCGTCCGTGGCTGGTGGGCACGTGGCTGCCTGACGCGGTTCAGGTGGCCACGGCGGGCCCGGTACGGGTGGCGGTGATCGGGATCTGCCCGGTCACCGCCACGCGGTTGTCCGAACTCACCGCCCGCATCCGCACCCTCGCCGACATCGACGCCCTGGCCGCAGCCCTCCCGGGCTCGTGCCACGTCATCGCCTCGGTCGACGGACAGGTCCGCGTACAAGGCAGCATCACCGGACTGCACCGGATCTTCCACACCCACGTCAACGGGCTGCCCGTCGCCGCCGACCGCGCCGATGTGCTGGCGGCGATGACCGGCGCCGGCATCGACGAACGCGCCCTGGCCGTACGCCTGGCCTGCGGCGGACTCGTTCCCCCGCCGCTGAGTGAGGCACCTCTGTGGACAGGCATCCACCCACTGCCGCCGGACCACTACCTGGTGCTCCAGGACAAGCAGGGCAGGCAACCCCGGCAGGTCCGCTGGTGGCAGCCCCCCACCCCCGAACTCCCGCTCGCCGCCGGCGCAACAGCCCTGCGCGAAGTGCTGGAGACCGCCCTGGCCGGCCGTGAGCCCTCCGAGGGCCGGCTGAGCAGCGACCTGTCCGGCGGCATGGACTCCACCTCCCTGTGCTTCCTCGCCGCCCGCACCCACCCCGGTCTGCTGACGTTCCGCTGGGGCGAGGCCGAGGCAGGCAACGACGACGCCGCCTTCGCCGCCCACTCCATCGACCACCTCGACCAGGCCGAGCACCTCGTCATACCCCCGGCCGACCTCCCGGCGCTCTTCACCGACCCGGCCACCCCGACCGACAGCGAAGAGCCCTACCCCTTCGTCCGCACCGCCGCGCGCACCCGTCACACCGCCCGGTTGCTCGCCGACCGCGGAGCGCACCGCCACCTGGCCGGACACGGCGGCGACGAGTTGTTCACCCCCTTCCCCGGCTACCTGCACCCCCTGCTGCGGCGCCGCCCGGTCACCGCGCTGAGGCACGTCCGTGGCTACGCGGCCCTGAAGCGCTGGCCGTTGCTGCACACCCTGGCCGCCCTGACCCGCCCCGGCAGCCAGGCATCGTGGTGGCGCACCCAGGCCGACCACCTCACCGACCCGCCGTTGCGCAAGCGCCGCCCCAGCCTGGGCTGGGGCCTGTGGCCGCTGCGCGCCCCGGCCTGGGTCACCTCCGAGGCCATCGAGACCGCCCGCGCAAGCCTTCACCACACCGCAGCCCGCGCACAGCCGCTCTCCACCGACCTCGGTCAGCACCAGACCCTGCTCGCCGTGCGTACCGCCGCCCCTTGGTACCGGCTGCTGGCCCGCCCGTTCGCCGACGCCGGCGTCCAGCTCGACTCGCCGTTCTTCGACGACCGCGTCATCGAGGCCGTGCTACGGGTCCGCACCCACGAACACGCCGGCCCCTGGCACTACAAACCCCTGCTCGCCCAGGCAATGCGCGGCATCGTCCCCGACACCGTGCTGGGCCGGTCCACCAAGGGGGAGTTCAGCGACGAGGCCAACACCGGCCTGCGCCGCAATCTCCCCGCCCTGCTGGAACTGTTCGACGATTCGGCCCTGGCCGCCCACGGCCTGATCGACCCGGCCGTACTGCGCACCCAACTGCTCGCCCCCCAGGCGACCAACGCCATGAACATCGCCCTGGAACCCCTCATCGGCTGCGAAACGTGGCTGCGCGCAGCCAACCGACCCACGCCCGTCCCCGTCCCGCCCACTCCTGCCCGAAGGACGACCGACGCCCATGAACCTGCACCCTGACGTGGTCTGCACCGACACCGACGACGGCACCGTGCTGCTCAACCAACGCACCGGCCGCTACTGGCAACTCAACACCACCGGCGCCCACGTCCTGCGCCAACTCCTGGCAGGCCACACCCCGCACGACATCGCCGCCGACCTCGCTGCCCGGCACCACATCGACACCGCCCGCGCCGAGCAGGACGTCACCGCGGTTCTCACCCAGCTGCGCACCGCGGACCTGGTGGCCGCGTGAGTCTGCCCGTCGCCCTGTCCGAACGGCCCCGCCTGCCCCTGCACCGCCGCCCGATACCCCTCCTGGCCGTCGCCGCTGCCCGCCTGCTGGCGAAGACCAAACCGGCTCGTCTGCGCCGGATCCTGGAGTTCGCCCGCCGCGGCGCCCACCCCGCCACCGCCGACCAGGCCCTGGCCGCCCGCGAAGCGGTCGTCTCGGTCAGCCTGCGCTGCGCCGGCCAGGGCTGCCTGCAACGCTCCATCGCCACCGCCCTGCTCTGCCGCTTGCGCGGTGCCTGGCCCACCTGGTGCACCGGCGTGCGCACCCACCCCTTCGCCGCCCACGCCTGGGTCGAGGCCGAAGGCCACCCCATAGGCGAGCCGCACCCCAAGGGCCACTTCAAACCGCTGATCGCCATCCCACCCCTGTCGCCGTCAGGGGAGTAACTCCGGCAGGGGAGCAACTGAGCGAAGGCACCGAGGATGCCCCCGCCTCATCGGGTCCGGTGGGCGTTGAGCCGGGCGGCCTGGCGCGTCAGGTGGTTGCGCTCGGCGAGGTTGGGTGCCTGGTGGGCCGCCTCGGCGTACAGCCGGGCCGCCGTCGCCAGGTCGCCGTCGCGCTCGTGGAGGTACGCCGCCACGGCGGTGTGGCGGGGAATGGGGTGTCCCCTGCTCGAAGAGCTTGGGGAGGAGTCGTCCAGCTCCGCGAGCGCCGCCAGCCCGGCGCGTGGTCCGTCGGCCTCGCCGACGGCCACCGCGCGGTTGAGCCGGACGACCGGGCTGTCGGTCAGGCGCGTGAGCTCGTCGTACCACTCGACGATCTGCACCCAGTCGGTCTCCTCGGCGGTGGGCGCGTCGGCGTGGAGGGCTGCGATGGCGGCCTGGGCCTGGAACTCGCCCAGCCGGTCGCGGGCGAGGGCGGTCTGCAGGATCGTGATGCCCTCGGCGATCGACCGTGTGTCCCACCGGCCGCGGTCCTGCTCGGCGAGCGGCACCAGACTGCCGTCGGGTGCGGTCCGGGCGGCGCGGCGGGCGTGGTGGAGGAGCATGAGGGCGAGCAGCCCCGCCACCTCGGGGTGGTCGACCTGCGCCGCGAGTTGCCGGGTGAGCCGGATGGCCTCGACGGCGAGGTCGACGTCGCCGGAGTAGCCCTCGTTGAAGACCAGGTAGAGGACGCGCAGCACCGTGGCGACATCGCCGGGCCGGTCGAGGCGCACGCCGGCCACGGTGCGCTTGGCCCGGCTGATGCGCTGCGCCATGGTCGCCTCGGGCACCAGATAGGCCTGGGCGATCTGGCGGGTGGTGAGCCCGCCGACGGCGCGCAGCGTGAGCGCGACCGCGGACGACGGCGTCAGCGACGGGTGGGCGCACAGGAAGTAGAGCTGGAGCGTGTC
This sequence comes from Streptomyces sp. NPDC107765, assembly GCF_055657085.1. Taxonomy (NCBI): domain Bacteria; kingdom Bacillati; phylum Actinomycetota; class Actinomycetes; order Kitasatosporales; family Streptomycetaceae; genus Streptomyces; species Streptomyces sp. NPDC107765. Next base: position 374,385 of record NZ_JBVKBL010000006.1, read on the forward strand.
GTCCACGGAGGGTGCGGGCCCGGGCGGCGGTTCCTCGTCCACCAGGTCCTCACGCCGGCGGCGGGCGGTGTCCGAGCGGGCCTGGTCGAGGAACTTGCGCCAGGCCACGGTGACCAGCCAGCCCTTCGGGTCCCGTGGCTCGTCGGCCGGCCAGACGCGGACCGCCTCGACGAGCGCTTCCTGCACGGCGTCCTCGGCCGCCGCGAAGTCGGCTCCGCGGCGGACGAGGACGGCGAGCACGCTCGGCGTGAGGCTCCGGAGCAGGGCCTCGTTCATCGGGCACACCGGAGACATAGGAGGCACCGGGGGCACTCGATGGACACCTGAGACATCTGAGACACCTGAGACACCTGAGAGGTCACTCCGTGATGGTGGGCGGGGCGGCCAGGAACGGGCGCACTTCGAGCCACTCGTGGATCGGCTTCCCGCCCGCCCCCGGGGCGGCCGACAGCTCCCCGGCCAGCTCGACGGCGCGCTCATGGCTGTCGACGTCGATCACCATCCAGCCGGCGATGAGGTCCTTGGTCTCGGCGAACGGGCCGTCGGTGACCGGCGGGCGCCCCGCACCGTCGTACCGGACCCACGACCCCTCGGGGGCGAGCGCCTGACCGTCGACGAACTCCCCGGTCTTCTCCAGCCGGGCCGCGAAGTCCTGCATGTACTGCATGTGCGCCGAGACCTCCTCGGGCGTCCACTGGTCCATGGGCACGTCGTTGACCGGAGCCGGAGCGCCGCGGTAGTGCTTGAGCAGCAAGTACTTGGCCATCGTGATTCTCCTCGGTGCTGGTGCGACCCATTGTGGTCGCGTTCACCCCGGGGACGGAGCCAGTCACGGGTTCTCGACATCGCCGTCCGAAAATTTTTGACCCTGGTGGACGACCGCCCTCCACGACCGTCCTCCCGGCCGCTCAGTGGGAGAGCGGATCAGCCTCCTGATGTGCGGTCTTCCCGACGACTCGATCATGGCCGCCCGCGTCCTCGACCGGGGCTGCCGCTGGGTGCGACGCCGCGGGACCGGCCTCCGATGTCACAGACTGCCGGGCTGTCTTGTCTTGAGTAGCGAAGACAGACGCTCATGGCAGGAAGGTGATGATCATGCGGGTGTTCGTGGCAGGCGGGACCGGGGTCCTGGGGCGGCGGCTGGTGCCGCAGCTCCTGGCCCGTGGCCACCAGGTGACGGCCACGACCACGAGTGCGGCCAAGCTGGGCCGGCTGGCGCAGCTGGGCGCGGACGGTGTGGTGATGGACGGGTTGGACGCGGCGTCGGTGGGCGAGGCGGTCGCCACGGCACGGCCGGAGGTGCTCGTGCACCAGATGACCGCGATCTCCGTGGCGCACGCCGGCAAGCCCGATATCAAGCGTCCGGGCCAGCGACCTGGACTGGACGATCGTGCGCCCGAACGGTCTGTTCCACCTGCCGTCGGTCACCGACTACACCCTTGTCGAGGGCCACGCCGACGGCAGGTTCACCGCCCGTGGGGACCTGGCTGCCAGCATGCTCGCCCTGCTGGCCGACGACCGCCATGTGCGTACCACTGTCAGCGTCATCACCACGGTCGACAACCCTGCCTTGCTCCATTGGATCCGGCGCGAAGCACTCTCCAAGAGCTGAGCGGACGCGGGCTGTTGGATTCGCTGCCGCTGCTGCCGCCGCTGCATCTGTCTCCGTCCCGCAGCCGTTGGAATTCGGGGCGGGGGAACGGGCGCCCATCTTCGCCTCGTCCGCGTCCAGTTAGCACCTGATCCACATCTTTCCCCTGAAGCGATGACATGCGCAGGCCGTCGGTATATGGTTCGGCCACTGTCACCCAGGGTGTTGCTCTGGCCAACGGTTGACCGGTGGCTGGACGCTGCAGTGCCCCGGGTGCTGTGCCCTACCCCCCTCATAGCTCTGCCCGCGTGCACCGGCCCCGGTCGTACCTGACCGGGGTCGGGCGCGCCGCAGAAAGGCATGCCCATGTCCCGAATACGGGTCACCAGACCCGCCGCTCTGACCGCACTGGCAGGCGTTGGAGCCTGTCTGGCAGTCGTCGTCGTGCCGTCCGCCTTCGCGGGCACGACCACCCCGGCCGGCAGCAGCTGCACCATCCGCCCCGCGGCGAAGAAGTCCGAGGCACCGCTCAGCTGTCTCGGCGTCACCGCTTCTCTCGACCACCTGCCTGCTGTCGGCGAGCAGGCCACTCTCACCGTGAACGTCCAGGCACAGGCCGAGGTCAAGCACGCCGGACTGGCCGTCCAACTGCCGCCCTCGCTCCGGATGACCGGCGAGGAATCCGGCCTCGCCGCACCCACAACGGACACCTTCGGCCAGCGCACCAGTCAGACGCTCGCCCTCACCCCCGGCACCCGTGCCCTCAAGCTCAAGGTCAAGGCCGTCGCCGCCGGACCCGCCCAGATCCAGGCGGACATCAGCGACATCGACCGCCCCGACCCGCGCCGCGCCGGGCACGACTCGTTGGAACTCACCGTCGGCAAGGCCAAGGGCTCCTCCGACAAGGGCGTCTCGATCACCAAGGCCGACGCGGCCCCGGCCCACAGCCGCGCGCCCCGTGCCCGCAAGGCACGCCCGGTCGCGCCCAAGGCCGCGGCCCCCGCTCCCGTCTCCGGCCGTGCGCCGGCCGCCTCGGCCCCGGCCGCCCCGCGCGGCGCCGCAGCGGCCACGTCCAACGCCCAGGTCTGCGTCTACGGCACCTTCCGCAACCGCTTCCAGTCCGCCGAGGGCGGCAGTTGGAACGGCAAGGCCAACCGGGACGAGCCGGTCAGCAACGTCAACATCACCCTGTGGGGCAAGCCGACCGCCAACAGCGGCACGCAGAAGCTCGCCACGGGGATGACCGGCAACGGCGACGGCAAGTTCAACCTCTGCTACACCCCGAGCACCTCCGTCACCTCCCAGGCATGGGTGGAGTTCCAGACACAGGCCGGCCGCATGTGGTCGGTGGTCGACGGCAACGGCCGCCTCTACTCCACCGCCACGTACTCGCTGAACAACATCTCGCGCAGTACCAGCCTGGGCAACGTGTACGCCAACGACGGACAGAGCCGTGCCTGGCACGCCCTCGACACCCTCAACAAGCTGTGGTGGAACCGCGGTGCCACGACCAACTGCTGGACGAGCAGCCAGCAGGACGGCCACTGCACCCCGATCACCGTCCAGTGGTACCCCGGGTCCACCGACGGCACGTACTGGACCACCAACGAAGACAAGATCCACCTTGCGGACAACGACCCCGACTCCGAGCACACCACCATCCACGAGGCGGGCCACGCCCTGATGGGCAAGCTCTACAAGAACTGGTGGCCGAACGTGAGCAACTGCTCGCCGCACTACGTCAATCGCACCTCCTCCACCAGTTGCGGCTGGACCGAGGGCTTCGCCAACGCGGTGGCGTTCCACACCTTCAACGACACCACGTACTACTGGGGCAACGGCAGCTCCATGAACCTTGCCAATGACCGCTCCACGAACGGCATCGACCCGGGCGACGCCTGCGAGGCCCGCGTTGCCACCGCGCTGGTCGACCTGTGGTCCCAGGTCGACGGCGGCTGGACGAAGAGCAACACCATGATGACCAAGACCTGGCAGTCCAGCTTCCGCGAGTACTTCCTCACCGACCGGCCCGACTACGGCCTGGACAGCGGCTCGACGGCCCGGAACATCCTCTACCGCCACACCATCCAGTACTGACCAGTCCGACCGGTACCGACCAGTACTGAGCCTGACTGCTGTCAGCTGAATGACCCGTGGACCCACGGATCCATGGACCGGGCCGAACAGTCGGCCCGGTCCATGCGCGTGTGCCCACTGAAGTACCTCATGGTGCGGGGGAGAGGGGCGGTGCCAGGCCCAGACACTTCGGTCTCCCACCCTCGCATCGGCCTGGCGTACGGTCCCTCCTTCCGCCGTACGGCGGAGGCGCACCGGCCTGTGGTGCGATGCGGTGGTAAGGGCGCGGGCGGCACCGTGGTGAACGGCCGGGAATCGCCCGGCCGGCGGACCCGATGAGGGTCCGTCCACGCCACTTCCGTTGGAGGAAGCCATGCTCCGCACCCGCACCCGCCGCCCTGTCCTCATCGCCACCACGGCCCTCCTCGTCGGCGCGGCGACCGCACTGACCCTGGGCACCTCGGGCGCGGCCACCGCGGTCGAAGCCGCCGTCGGAGCCCCCGCCGTGACCGGGCACCATGCCGCCCGCCACATCGTCGACGAACCGCTGCTCAAGGGGTCGGCCAAGCTCAAGCGCCAGCCGGGCGACAACGTCCACTTCACCATTGACGCCCACGGATTCGCCGACAAGGCACGCGGCACCTTCTACGTGAGCCACCACGTCGGCAAGCAGTGGGGCGGCTACTTCAAGGGCCGCATCGACTGCCTGGTGACCGGCGGCCCGGTCGCCGTCGCCACCGGCATCGTGTCCGAGTCGCACTTCCAGGACGCACCGGGCATGCCGAAGATCGGCAACCTCAAGGGCAAGCGGTTCGGCTTCACCGTGCTGGACGACGGCAAGAAGGACCGGCTGGGCTACAGCTGGGCGATGGACGGCCTGCCCAAGAACAGCGTCGGCAAGTGCCTGGGCTCCGCCCCCTTCGAGACCCTGGAGAAGGGGGACTACACGGTTCACCACTGGATGCCGCCGCGCAAGCCCGCCAAGCACTGAAAGTGACGCGCCGTACCGTCCATCGACGGTACGGCGGCTTGGCCGGGCCTGCCCCCGCGGCCTCGGGACGGCGTTCAGCGCACGAAGGCGATCTCCGGGAAATGGCGCGAGGGACCGTCGAGCAGGTCGCTGTGCCGGTGGCGCAGATGCTTGTCGAAGAACGCGGCGACGTAGGTGCGCTGGACCTCGACGGAGCGGTTGGGGTCGATCGTGCCGAGTGCCTGCTGCATGACTTCCGGGGTTATCCCGAATGCGCCCGGCGCCTGGGGGAACAGGACCTGGTTGTCGACGAAGGAGTTGTGCCCGGAGCCGCGCAGCTTCAGGTCGAGCCGCTCTCCGTGCAGGTGGTCCCAGAGCCGCGCCCAGCTCCCGTCGGTGTTGCGGTTGTGGTGCTCGGAACTGAACAGCATGTAGGGGCGGTCGAGCCGCTTGTATTCCGACGAGCCGAAGAGCTGGCCGTCCAGGTTCACGCCGGCGTCGATCCTGGAGTCGGCGTGCATGGCAGCGGCCACCGATCCTCCGCCGAGGGAAGCGCCGAACATCCCGATGTGCTTCGTGCTCACGGCCTGGGTCAGCCCGTGGGGGAGCGGCTTGTGTTCCACATCCGGGTTGTGGCCGCGGGCGATCTCGGCCAGCTGGTTGATGACGAAGTGGGTGTCCGCCGCCCGGACGTCGATCAAGTCGCGCGATTTGGTGCCTGGCGGCAGCATGCTCACCTCATGTCGCCCGCCGGGGAACACCACATCGCCGGTGTCGTGGGTGTGGTCGATGGTGACGACCAAGTAGCCGCGGCTGGCCAGGTCCTGAACCAGTGCCGTGCCCGTCGCACGGTTCCCACGCCCGCCGGGCGAGTACAGCAGCACCGGCAGCTTGCCGAGTTTGCGGTCGACCGGGGCGCCGGTGTGCCCGGCAGTGGTGGGCAGGGTCACCCCGCCCGGCAGCACCTGCTGGCTGTTGGGGAGGAGCGCGGCGGGATAGCGGGAGGTGTGTGTGGCCGGGTACCAGAGCGAGACCATCAGCTCGCGCTGCTGTGCGGGCACCCACGGATCCATGCGTTTCGTGTCGCGCAGGTGGAGGTCGACCGTCCCGACGCGATGGCTCCCGGTCGGGGCGGGGAGGGTCAGCTGCCCCGGAGCCGGCGCCACCTTCAAGGACGCCGCCCGACGCGGGTGTTGCATCACTTCGCCCAAGTCCACCGCGTGGCCCGGGGCTTGCGCCGCGTCGTCCAAGGCCACGAGCCGGCCCGGGGCTTGCCCCGCGTCGTCCATGGCCGCCGCCGTGGTCGTGGGTGCACTGGCGGTCTTCTCCGCGGCGGTGGCCGGTGCCACCGCGGCGCCCAGGGCGAGGGTCAGTAGTCCAGTGGTGCCGGCGACCCGGGTGCGCAACCGGCTGTGGCGCCTTCGTGCGTGCTTCATGGGCGGCCCCCTCCATGGTGGTGATCGACACGTGATCAGCGATCGGCTGGCGGTCATCGTATAGGCAGTTTTGCCATGGCCGTGCCAACCCGCCGGAAAGGGCGGCGAGTTATCTCCAAGGTGGTGGGTGGGAGGGGCGTTGCTGACGCGTCCAGAAATGCCCGGCGGCGGCCTCGTGCCCGTCCGTTGCCCGGCCTCTACGACCCGCCTTTTCCCACGAGCTCCTCTGCGCGGGTAACGGCCTCTCGGCACTCGGTGGGTATGCCCTGAGGCGAGTGGCGTCGAGTGCCGATACGGGACAGGCGCGGGAGGAAAGCCCTGGTGCAGCCGGTGCCGAGTCGCCAGTTCCCGCCAGCTCGGCACCCTCGTGGGCTCGTCGCAGCAGCAAAGGGGTGAGCCGGCGGAGGCTCGGCGGGAGTGGCTGTTCCGTTGCCTCGACGTGGTGGCTCCCGGGGCGTCATCCCCGGTCAGGAGGGTTCCTCCGGAAGGGCTGATTCGCGCCATCGTCGGACGGCGGCCCTCGGACCCGGAATTGCGACTGCGTTGCCCGCCGTTTTCACGGAGCGTCTTTGTTACGCGCCAGTTCGTGACCGCCGGCTCTCGTCGACCGCCCGCTGCGGGCTCGCGGATTCCCCGAGAAGGGGCAGCTTCAAGGGCAGTCATCCGTGGCTGTGCGACTGTGTGTGACCCGGTGAATGCGGACGGAAAGGTATCGACAATTACCCGGCCTTGCAGCGGGTGTTGGGAATTGCGCCATGCCGGGACGAGATCCGAGAGGCATAAGCTACCTTTCCCTACGGTGAGTTGAGCGCAGTTCTTGCGGGCCGGTATACAAGGCCCAGCACGAAAGGCTTGTACTTATCCCGTGCTCCCCGTATTGATATGGGGCGAGTTGCCGCACGGCCATCCCCCACGTTCCGAGAGGACGCTGTCCTGCACGCTGTTGCCCGCGCGCCCCGTCCGCACCGCACCCGACGCCGCGCCGACATGCCTCTGCTCGGAGGCGTCCGTCCACCGATCGCCGCACTGCTCTGCGCCCTGCTGTCAGTTGCCGCGTTCACCGCACTCGGTCTCGGTACCGTTCACGAACAGGATGTTCCGCAGGCCTTTCGCGACGCCGAACGCCGGATCGCCGAGGACGCCGCCGACTCGGTCGGGACGGCCATCGACGCAAGAGCCGCAGCAGTGCGCCGCTCTGCGGCGTCGGGCGCGCCCGACGGCAGCCGTACTCCGGCGGCTCTTCTGCGGTCCCTTCTCCCGACCGGGCACCCCGCGGGAGGCGGTGTGCTGCTCGATCCGCACACCGGCAGGCCACTGGCGGCCAGCGGTGAAACGGTGCCGCTGACCGGGGTGGATGTCCCGGCGCTGGTGCGGTCCGACACCCCGAAAATCGCGCCCCGGCTGGTTCTTTCGAGCCGTGGCGAACCGCGGCTGCTGCTCTTCGCCCGGGTGGCCGTCCCTGCCGCCCACACCAAGCAGGACGAAAACAACGACCAGGCAGGTGACCTGAGAGCGGATCAGAACGACGAGGAGAACGAACTCCTCCTCGTCGTCTCGGAGAAGGTCGCTGCTCCGGCGGTGTACGGAGTGGGGCGCACCGGTCAACTGGTGGACCGGCACGGGAAGGTGCTCGCCACCGCCGCCACCCCCGGAACGGCCCCGACGCTCCGTACCGACCACCATGAGCTGCCGGCCGCCGCGGCACATACCGCGAACGCCGCGAACGCCGATCTCCGCACCGGCGACGTCTCGGGCAGCGTGCTCGGTGACGGCCACGACGGGCTGCGCGGGGTCACGGGGTGGGCCTCGGTCGCCGCGGCGGACGGCAAGGGCGACGCCTCCGACCTGGGGCTGACCGTCCTCACGCGCAGGGAGGTGCCCCCGGCGAAGGAGGAAGCCGACCCTACGTGGTTCGCCCTCGTGGCCGCGGGTGCACTGGTGTTGATCGCCGTGCTGGTCACCCTGGTGCTGTGGGCCGGCATGCAGCGTGCGCTGCTGAGACTGCACCTGTCCGCTGCCCGCCTGGCCAGGGCGGCCAGTCACCTGCCGTGGGACCGCAAGGAGCTGGCCCGGCCGGTGCCGGTCGTCGCGTTCGGGGAGCCCGGCAGGGTCGGCAGGGCACTGGAGTCGATACGTCGCCAACTGCTCGGCGAGACGGGACCGGAGTCCGTGCGGCCGGTGCGCCGCCGCCCCGGTGCCCGGGCTCTGGTCCTCGTCTGCGCGCTCGTGATCGCCGCATGGGGGATGCCGCTGCTGTTCCTCCTCAACCGCGTACCCGCGGCCAAGGCCGTACCGGCAGCCGCCGTCGCCGACCAGCAGGCACGCACCGAGGCCGCCGCCGATCGGGTGCGGCGGTCCCTCGATCGGAGCTGCACCGACCTCACGGCGGCAGCGTCCGGCCTCTCCGGTGCGTCCCGCGAGCGGGCGACGGAGGTGCTGCGGCGCGCACACGCCGATCACCCCACGTTCCGGTCGCTGTATGTCCTGGACCGGACCGGAGCCCTCGTGCTCCGGGTGGGCAAGCAGCCCCTGCGCACCCTTGACCACGCGCCGACCGGCGAGGGAATCGCCCAGGTCAACACGTCGGGCACGATCCCCGCGATCGCCGCCTACGCCCAGATCCCGGCGGCCCGGAAGGCGAAGGACGCCAAGGACGCCAAGGGCGCCGAGGACTCCGCCCCGGCCGTCGTCGTCGCCGAGATCGGGGTGAACGCGCTGAACTCCCTGGTCGCACGCGAGGGGCTCGGCAGTGTGTGGCTGACCGACGAGCGCCACCGGGTGCTCGCGGCGAGCGTCGGCTTTCAGGCCTTCCAGGCCCTTCCCCACCGGGGCCTCATCCGACTGGTGGCCAGGACCGAGGCGGCCCCCGGCAGCACGGGCACCCCGGCATCGGCCGTACTGCGCGCCGGGACGGCCCCGGGCGACGGTCCGTCGGTCGCGGCCGCGGCGCCGCTGGCGCAGAAGGGACCGATCGCCGGACTGGGCTGGCGGGTGGTCTCCGCCGAGCCCGCCGCAGCGCTCAAACTGGCGGCATACCAGCTCCAGGCACGCACCATGCTGGCCGGTCTGCTCGCGCTGTCCGTGGGCGTCGCCTGCCTGGGCTGGCTGCACATCGTGGTGGTCAGGCCGCTGCGCGTGGTCACCAGATGCGCGGAGCAACTGGCCGGCGGTGACCGTCGCACCGTGCTGTACCCGGTCCACCACGACGAGTGCGGCTCGGTCACCCGCAGTCTGGAACTGCTCCGGCAGGCCCTGGTGGACCGGGACCGCGGTGGTGGACGTGCAGCTGTGCCCTCTGTCCCTGCCCCATCGTTCCAGCGCGGCGGCCCGCCGCAGCAGTGAAGGACCAACTGACGTGCTTTTCCTCTATGTGGTGCTGCTGTTGAGCTGCGCCGTGCTCCTGGTCGCCGGCGTACTGGAGCAGCGGCGCCACTACGCCGCGCTGGCACAAGTACCCACTCGTGTGCTGGTCAACGGCATCCGCGGCAAGAGCTCGATCACCCGGCTGTGTGCGGGGGCGCTGCGCGGCGGCGGTCTGGTCACCGTTGCCAAGACCACCGGCACTGCTGCCCGGTTCATCCACCCGGATGCCACCGAGGAGCCGGTGTACCGCAAGTTGGGCATCGCCAACGTCGTCGAGCAGATCGGCATCGTCCGGCGCGCGGCGGCATACCGGCCGGACGCTCTGGTGATCGAGTGCATGGCGGTGATGCCCGCACTCCAGGAGATCAACCAGGAGAAGCTGATCCGTTCCACCATCGGCGTGCTGTGCAACGTACGCGAGGACCATCTCGCCGAGATGGGGCCGACGTTGGACGATGTGGCCCGCTCGCTGTCCCGGTCGATGCCGGTCGGAGGGGTCTGTGTCACCGCCGAACAGGAGCGGCTGCACATCCTCAAGGAGGAGGCGGAGAAACGGAGGTGCCGCCTGATCGTGGTGGATCCGGAGTCGGTCACGGATGAGGAGCTGCGCGGGTTCAGCTGGTTCACGTTCAAGGAGAACGTCGCCATCGCGCTGGCCGTGGCCGAACTGCTCGGTGTGGACCGGGCCACCGCACTGCGCGGTATGTGGGATGCGCCGCCGGACCCCGGTGTGCTCTCTGTCGAGCGCTACCGCACCCCGGACGGCAAACGGCTGCGCTTCGCCAATGTCTTCGCCGCCAACGATCCCGCCTCGACGCTGATGAACGTCCGTCAGCTGGAGGAACTCGGAGCGATCCGCCGCCCGCTGAACGTGGTCATCAACTGCCGGCCGGACCGGATCGAACGCAACGGGCAGATGGGAGCGATCATCCCGGACCTGGACCCGGACACGGTCCTGCTCATCGGGCATCCCACCAAGAGCGCCCGCGACGGCATCCCGCCGGGCTGGTCGTCGGGGCGGGTGGTGGACCTGGGCGGCGACCGGCGCGACGCACAGGAGCTGACCCGCGCCCTCCTCGCCGAACTGGGCCCGGACTCCTCGCTGGTGGCCGTCGGCAACATCCACGGCCAGGGCGAGCTGTTCCTGGAGCACCTCGGCAAGCTGCCCGCTGACGACGCCGACGAGCCGCTTCCGGTCGCGCCCCCGCCCGAGCCGCAGCCGTACCGCTGGGTGGCGTCGCTGAACCGCCACAGGTCCGGCACGCATCTCCCGAGCCCCGCCGCCCACGCCGACGCCCTGTCCCGGCCGACAAGGAACTCCCTGTGATCCCCGTCAACATCAATCCGCAGACCATCGCGCTGGGGATAGCCCTCGGACTGGTCTTCTCGCTGGTCTGCTACCTGACCACCAACCTCTCTCCCGGTGGCATGATCACCCCCGGCTGGCTGGCGCTGACCCTCGTCACCGATGTCGTCCGGGCCGGCATGGTCATCGGCGTCACCGCGCTCACCTTCCTCGTGACCAAGCTCCTGCAACGCCATGTGATCCTCTACGGGAAGCGGCTGTTCGCCGCAGTGGTGCTGTCCGCGGTGCTGCTCCAGACCACGGTTCTGTTCGCGCTCCAGCACGAGTTCCCGCTCCTGTACACCGCCCAGACCCTGGGCTTCATCGTGCCCGGCCTCATCGCGTATCAGTTGGTCCGCCAACCGTTGGCCGCCACCGTGATCTCCACCACGGCGGTGACCCTCAGCACGTATGTGGTGCTCGTCGCCGGGTTGCTGCTCGGGGCGCTGCCCGTCGGCTGAGCTCGCCGAACCACCGCCCGGAAGCCGACGATCTCGCACCCCAGCCCCACTCCCTGAGAGACCCCGCCATGGTCACCACCGCCCTCGCCCGGGACCCCGCCCGCCGCCGCCGGCGCGCCCCCCGCGCCCGTCAATTGCCCTTCGCACGACGGGAGTTGCCCGCCCTCCTGCTCATCCTGGCCACCGCCGCGGTGCTCTACGCCTGGGGCATCGACCGTGCCGGGGTGCACCCGTACTACAGCGCGGCCGCGCGGTCGATGGCGGCGAGCTGGCACGCCTTCGTCTTCGGCGGGCTCGACCCGAGCGGCTCGATCACCGTGGACAAGATCCCCGGTGCGCTGTGGCCGCAGGCGCTCTCCCTCAAGCTCTTCGGGCCGCACAACTGGGCACTGGTCCTGCCGCAGGTCGTGGAAGGCGTACTGGCCGTCCTGGTGCTGCACCGGATCGTCCGTGCCTGGGCCGGACCGTGGGCGGGGCTGCTCGCCGCGCTGGCACTCACGCTCACCCCGGTCACCGTCGTACTCGACCGGCACACCATCCCCGACACCCTCCTCGTCCTGCTGCTGCTCCTCGCCGCGGGATCGCTGCAGAAGGCCGTCACCACCGGGAAGCTGCTGCCGCTGATCGTCTGCGGGACATGGGTGGGACTGGCCTTCCAGGCCAAGATGCTCCAGGCGTGGCTCGTCCTGCCGGTCTTCGCCGCGGTGTACCAGACGGCAGCGCCCGGCTCCCGGTGGAACCGCGCCCGGCGGCTGCTGCTCGCCGGGGCCACCGCACTCCTCGTTTCCTGTGCCTGGCTGCTTCTGGTGTGGGCGACCCCCACACCCAACCGTCCCTACATCGACGGGACCACCAACAACAACCCCTTCACCCTGGTCTTCGGCTACAACGGGCTGAGCCGCTTCGGCCACGACCCGAACGCGCTGGGCGCCGTCGCCGGCACCGCGGCCAGCCGCACCACCGACAACACCGGTTGGACCATGCTGGTCAACGAGAGCGTGGGCCCGCAGATCGCCTGGCTCCTGCCGCTCGCCGTACTGGCCCTGGCACTTGGAGTGTGGTGGCGCCAGGGACAGCCGCGCACCGACGGCCCGCGGACGGGGTTCCTGCTCTGGGGAGGCTGGCTGGTGGTACACGTCGTGGTCTTCAGCAACTCCAACGGCAATCACGGCTACTACACCGCCGTAGTGGCCCCGGCCCTCGCCGCGCTGACCGGTGGCGGAGTCGCCCTCTTCTGGGCCGAGTACCGCGCCGGTGGCCGCCGTCGAGCGGCGCTGCCCCTCGCCATCGGGCTCACGGCGCTGTGGTCCGTGGCATTGGAAGGCCGGCACAGCGACTTCGTGCCCTGGCTGCTGCCGATGGTGCTGATGCTCGGTCTGTGCGGCACCGTCGGCCTGTGCACCCGCGGACCCCGCACCCCGCGACGGGCGGTGCACAGTGCCCTGGCGGCCTCCCTGGCGGCCTCCCTGGCGTCCGTACTGCTCGCCCCGGCGGTCTGGGCCACCTCCAGCCTGGACCCGCGCTATGCCGGCTCACCGCTGTCGCCGCTGGCCGGGCCGGTGGGACCCGACTACCGCGACCGGCCCCACCATCGGGCCACGTTCCGGCGCTACCCCTTGAGCACGCCGTCCGCGCGGGACGCCGCGCTGCTGAACTACCTCTCCGCGCACCGTTCCGGGGAGAAGTACCTGCTCGCCACCCAAGCCGCCTACGGCGCCGAGCCCCTGCTGCGCGCCACCTCCCAACCCACCCTCGTCATGGGCGGCTTCACCGGCCTGACCCCCTACCCGTCCGCACGCCAGCTCAGTGACCTGGTCTCCACCCACCAACTGCGCTACGCCCTGCTGACCACACGGCGCCCGCCCACCCCGGCCTCCGCCTGGATAAGGAAAAGCTGCACCCCCCTCCGCCCACGCGCCTACGGCCGAACCTCGGACGGAAGCTTCACCCTCTACGACTGCGCTCGACAGGCCAACTGAACGCCCCCCGCGGTCCGCGCCTCGAAATGCCCGGGCCTGTACAGACCCCTACGGACCTCTTCGGACCTCTTCGGAGCGGTACGGACGCTGTCTGCGCCGGCGTAGCTGGCGCCCGGCACAAGGCGGTGAGTGCCAGCACGGAGCCCCTCCCGTAAGCGTCGGGGGCACCCGGCGCGGTGCCGCTGACCAGCCCCTTTCTCTCGACCGGCGAACCAGCACCTTCTGAGGTAGTTTTTTGTTGAATCGCCTTTATCCCGCCTGCCCCGCTCGTCAGCGGGCGGGGAGGCGCGCAAGGAGGTGCGCACCATGCGCACACAGGACATCAAGCGCTCACTGGCGGCCGCTGCCGCCGGCGCCCTGCTGGCCGGCGGCGCTGCCATCGGAACGGCCGGCACCGCAACGGCCGCTCCGGCCGCAACCCCCACGACCGTGGCGAGCCAGCACGCCAAGTGCGTGTGGCACAAGGGCTACTGGATCAAGCACTGGCAGAAGGGGCACTGGGAGTACCGGTGGCACAACGGGCACTGGAGCAAGTACTGGAAGCCCGGCCACTGGGTGAAGCTCTGGCACGGCGGCTACTACATCTGCAAGCGGTGAGCCAGCCGGCTCACGACTGACCCTGACGGCGCCGCTGGGGGCTGCGTGCTGGGCTGTGCTGCGCTCGGCCATGACCGTGCTGGGACAGTCAGGTAAGGCATGGACGGTCGGCTGTCGTCGTCCTGGGCGGCCGACCGTGGGGTGCCACCACTATGAGGTGGGCCCTATGGGCGGTCGATGGCCGCTGTGCAACGTCAAGCGCGCGCTCGTTGTGCGTCAGTCCAACGACCGGGGCGGTGACGAAGGCCCCGACCGCAGCTGGCGTGCCGCCAGCGCCCAGCTGAGCTCAACTGTCGTATCCGGCGAGTCCAGGCGGACGCCGGTCAGTTCCTCGAAGCGTCGGAGGCGGTAGCGGACCGTGTTGACGTGGACGTGCAAGATCCGCGCGACGTCACCGAAATGCCGCCCCGTTTCCAGGTACAGGCGCACCGACTCCTCGATGAGCGTGCCGAACTCCCCTTCCGCCTCAAGTGGTCGCAGATAGCGGGCGAGGGCGTCGGCTCCCTCGGCGCAGGCGAGCCCGGCGGTGGCCGCGGCGGTGTCGACGCCATCGTGGTCAACGTCGGCATCGGCCTGGGCTCCGGTCTGGCGAACACCTCGCCCCAGGACTGGGAACGCGTGATGTCGCTCAACCTGGAGGCCCCCTTCCTCGCAGCCAAGTACGGCCTGCCCGAACTCGCCGACGGCGGCGCGATCGTCCTGATCGGCTCGGGCGCCGGACTTCGTGCGGCCACCACCTCGCCTGCGTACGACAGTTCCAAGGCAGCGCTGTTCGGTCTCGTCCGGCATGTCGCCAAGGAAGGCGCACCACGCGCCATCCGCGCCAATCTCGTCGTCCCCGGTCTGATCGACACTCCGATGGGCCGAGGCGCTTCCGCACGGCGGCCCTCAAGGACCGCCTCGTTCGAACGGATCCCCCTCGGCCGCCAGGGCACAGCCTGGGAGATGGCCGAGGCCGTCACCTTCCTGCTCTCCGACCGAGCCTCCTACATCACGGGGCAGAGTTTGGTGGTGGACGGCGGGCTGAGCGCGGTCTGAAAGAAGGGAAGCAGGGCGGCCGCCGTTCCCGTCAGGAAACCGCCTGGCCGCCCCCACCATCCGCCGCCCGCCACGATCCGCTACAAGGCAAGCGAGGGCGGCTCCGCCGCGTAGTGCGCGACGCCTTCGCCGAAGCTGAACCGGTTGCACGGTGGACTGGTTTACCGTACGCATCGTGAGAGTTCTGATCCTCGGCGGTAGCGGCTTCTTGGGCTCTGAGCTGGCCCGGCAGGCGGTAACAGCAGGGCACATGACGGCCGCGACCTACGCGACCAAGCCCGGCCCCACTCGCGAGGTTGCGTGGTATGCCCTCGACCTGCGGGACCCTGCGCGCATCGACGCGGTGATGGCCGAGGTCGGCCCGCATCTCGTCGTCAACGCATCGAGTGGCAACGCCGATTGGGCGGTCACGGCCGAGGGACCGGTCCGGCTGGCGATGGCCTCGGCGAAGTACGGCAGTCGCTTGGTCCATGTTTCCAGCGACGCGGTGTTCTCCGGCGCTCGCGTCCACTACGACGAGTCCTGCCTGCCCGATCCCGTCACCCCGTACGGGGCGGCGCAGGCCGCAGCGGAAACCGGGGTCCTCCTCGTGCATCCGCAAGCCGTCGTCGCCCGAACCTCGTTGATCATCGGCCGCGGCCAGTCCGTCCACGAACGTGCCGTCCACCACCTTGCGGCCGGTACCCGCGACGGCGTCCTGTTCACCGACGACATCCGCTGCCCGGTACACGTCGCCGATCTCGCCGCGGCCCTCCTGGAGCTCGCCTCGCATGACACCAGCGGCATCCACCATCTCGCAGGCGCCGACGCGGTGAGCCGCCACGAACTTGGCGTCCTTATCGCCAGGCGCGACGGCCTCGACGCCTCGCGCTTGCCCACGGGTCTACGGGCCGACAGCGCACTTCGCGGCGCCCTCGACGTCCGCCTCGACAGCCGCGCGACCCAGCGCACACTGCGCACCCCGCTACGTGGCGCCCACCAGTTCATCACCGCGGCGGTTTGAACGCCTCACCCCTGCACACGCCCGGAGGCGGGGCTGCTGGTCGCGCGCGCGGGGATCGACCTGAGCACTCGATGTGGAGCACAACCTCCGTAGGCGGGCCGATCTGCGAGGCCCCCGATCGCCGTGCTGCGGGAGCCCCTCACACGTGTGAAGCTGAAATCGGTGGTGAGGCGAGGCATGGACATCGAGCTGAGGTATGAGAAGGCGCTTTGGCGCGGAATCGACGGTGTGGAGATCACGTACGGCCGACGGGAGTGGCTGGACAGCACACCCCGAGCCCTGGGGGCATGGCCGCTCGAATACCAGCGGTTCAGTTCGACCTTGCGCGCCGTGGGCGGCGTCGAGATCACTTACCGCCGGTGGTCCAGCATGCCGCTCACCGTCGGTCAGTGGCGCTGTGAACACAGCAAGTTCGGCAACCGCCTGCTGCGCATCGGGCCGTATGAAGTGAGTTACGACCGGCACGGCAGCCGTGTCTGTGCCGTCGGCCCCCTCGAGATCTTCTACGACCAAAGCGGGAGGTGTCCTCTTTGCGTGCGGCTCCACGGCGAGGGTGAATCGCTCTCCGACGACCACCTCCTCGCACTCTTCCTCGTGCTGTTCTGGCAAAAGCAGACCTGGGACGCGTACTACCAAGCCAAGCGGTGATCGGCGCAGGAACTATCAGGCCGACGATGGGTGTGCGTCGATCGCCAGACCGTCCACGAGATCGCGTACGAGACCTGCCGCCTGAGTTCGGGCCTCGTCGGGGTTGTCGGTCTCGGCGATCGCGAGGGACAGTTCGGTGAGGGCGCCGTAGAACGCTCTGGCGATCAGTTCGGCCGGATGGGGCCGGATGCGGCCGGCGTCGAGCGCGGTGTGCACGATGTCGAGGACCAGGCCGCCCAGGTGGCGCTGGTCCAGTGCGCGCCATTGCTGCCAGCCGAGGGCGATCGGGCCTTGCTGGAGGACGATGTGGCGGTAGGCGGGTTCCATGCAGATGTCGAGGAACTCGTCGACGGCATGGTCGGCTCGCTCGCGCGGATCCGAGACGGGGTCGATCGCCGCCGTGATGCGCTGCGTTGCCTGCCGCTCCAGGTCTTCGAAGACAGCCTCGAAGAGTCCCAGTTTGCCGTTGAAGTGGTGGTACAGCGCGCCGCGGGTGAGGCCGGCGGTGCGCACCAGCTCTTCTGCCGACACGCTCGCGTATTCACGCTCGCTGAAGAGGCGCAGGGCGGTGTCGAGCAGGGTGCGGCGGGTGTTCTCCGCGTATTTCTCTCGCAGCGTTTCCACCCGGCATGGATATCACATACGCTTTGCATGTCAGATTCACTCTGTATGTGAGTTCTGGGTGTGAGGTGGCGATGGAAAAGTCGGTGGACCTCGAGGACGTCGTAGATGTGGTGGACGTCGTGGTCGTCGGGGCCGGAGTGGCGGGCCTGGTGGCCGCTCGCGACCTGGTTCGGGGCGGCGCGGAGGTGCTGGTCCTGGAGGCGCGTGACCGGGTCGGTGGCCGGGTGCTGAACGACGAGTTACCCGGTGGCGCCCCCATCGAGGTGGGCGGGCAGTGGGTCGGCCCGGGGCAGGACCAGGTGAGGGCGCTGATCAAGGAGCTGGGCCTGCGCACCTACCCCACCTACGCCGACGGCGAGCACATCGCCGAGATGGGTTCCTACCGCTCCCAGTACACGGGCCGGATACCCCGGCTGAACCCGCTGGTGCTGGCAGACATCGGACAGGCCCAATACCGCCTGGACCGGCTCGCGCGCCACGTCGCCGCGACCGATCCGTGGCGGGCATCCCGCGCAGAGGAACTGGACACCCAGACTTTCGGCACCTGGCTGCGCAAAACCGCGCACACCGCAGGCGGCCGGGCCTTCTTCCGGCTGGTCACCGAGGGGGTGTTCTCCGCGGAACCCGAGGACATGTCCGCGTTGTGGGCCGCCTTCTACGTCGGCGGTGCCGGCGGCCTCGACGCGCTGATCAACACCGTCGGCGGGGCGCAGCAGGACCGAGTGGTCGGCGGGACGCAGCGCATCGCGCTGGGGCTGGCGGAGGAACTCGGCGACCGGGTCGTCCTCGACGCACCGGTGACCGACATCGACTGGCAGAGTTCGGGCGTCCGCGTCGTCACGCGCAGCGGCCGGACCGTGCGCGCCCGCCGGGCCGTGGTCGCGGTGCCGCCCCCGCTCGCCGCACGCATCCGTTTCACCCCGGGCCTTCCGGGCGACCGTGACCAGCTCGTCCAGCGGATGCCGATGGGCAGGGTCATCAAGGTCAACGTCGCCTACGACGAGCCGTTCTGGCGCCATGCGGGCCTGAGCGGCCAGGCAAACAGCACCGATCGCGCCCTGGGTACGGTGTTCGACAACACGCCGTTCGGCGGCTCTCCTGGCGTGCTTGTCGGCTTCCTCGAAGGCCGGCACGCCGATACCGGCGCACGTATGGGCCTCGACGAGCGGCGCGCCCAGGTGATCAAGGACCTCGTCGGCTATTTCGGCCCTCGGGCCCGCAACCCGGTCGCCTACATCGAACGCGACTGGGCGGAAGAGGAGTACAGCCGCGGCTGCTATGGAGCGTTCGCCGTGCCCGGCACCCTCACCCGCTTCGGTCCGGCCCTGCGCAAGCCGGTCGGCCCGCTGCACTGGGCGGGTACCGAGACCGCCACGAAGTGGGCGGGCTACATGGACGGAGCCGCTGAATCCGGCCACCGCGTCGCGGGCGAGGTCCTCCCTCAACTCTCCTGATACCCACTACAGCATCGGGCGTGGGTCAGACCAGGCGTCTGCGCCGCCGCCGCCGACGCCGACGCCGCTGACTGTGCGGGAGGTTGGTAAGGGGTGGCGATCCCGCATTCCCGCACAACGTGCAAGGAATGCGGGACCGCCGGTATGTCGGCACGGCTTCGCGGTTGCCGGAGCCGGGGGAGGGCGGCGGTTAGGTGGAGTAGGAGTTGGCGTAGGCGTTGACGGTGGCGTAGGCGAGGTTCACGATCTCGTCAGCCAGCCGCCGCAGCGGCGCGTTCCTCACCCCTGCGTCGGGACCGCTTGCCGTACATCGTCGTCCACAGAATGAGGGCGCCGAGCACGCCGTACATGAGAATCGGGCTCAGGACCACCACGGTGCCGGTGCTCATGACGTAGGCCAGCGCGATCCGGACCGCTGCCTCCAGGCAGTACGCCACGCCCCAGACCGTCGTCATCGTCCGTATGGTGCTGCGGAATCCTTCGAATTGCCACATGCCGTTCCACCAGGCGGTGCTCGCTGCCGTGCCGTCGGTGGCGAACTTGCGGCCGAAGTAGAACATCAGGGGGCGCGGCGCCAACAGCGTCGCCAGGCACAACAGCCCGAACAACCCGCT
Organism: Streptomyces sp. NPDC107765; assembly: GCF_055657085.1. Lineage (NCBI taxonomy): Bacteria > Bacillati > Actinomycetota > Actinomycetes > Kitasatosporales > Streptomycetaceae > Streptomyces > Streptomyces sp. NPDC107765. Next base: position 393,584 of record NZ_JBVKBL010000006.1, read on the forward strand.
GATGGCCGAGTCCTTGACCAGCAGTGCCTGGGTCGAGTGGGAGCCGATGAGCGACACCGCTGCGGTGATCACCAAGAACACCAGGGTCACTACGGCGAATTCGTCGAGACGGCGTCGCCATACGAGGTGAACGGCGCTGTCGAGAACAGGCCAGGCACCGCCTGCCAGCAGCGCCGCGAACTCGCTCCAACCCTGATCACACAAGGCGTTGTACGTGATGATCGGGGCGGCTACGTTGAGCGCGATGGTGAGCACCCAGCCACCGAGGGCGGCGCCCTGGGACCGGGCGGGCGGCCCAGGCCGCTCATCGGCTTGCGCCGGTTGCGCCGTCTGCGTCTCCGGTGTGCTGGGTCTGTCTGGTCCGGTCGTGTGGTCGTGAGCGAGCACGGTTCCCCCTGGGAGTCATTGGTGTGTGCGACCCGGGGCACGCAAAACAGGCGCGTGGCAGGAGACATGCTCCCCAGGCCACGCGCCAGGCCCCCCGATACGGCGTGATCATGCATGACCGAAAACCATCTGCGCAACTAACTCTGAGAACTGTGTCCCACGGGGTGAGGTGGGTCGGGCGTTTGTAGGGGCGCAGGGTGCCACGAGCGGGAGAAAGGCCAGGTAGTTGCTAGTTGCCGAGATCTCGTTCCTGACGAGGCAGAGCCTGCGGTAGCCGGACAACCAGGGAACGGCGCGTTCGATGAGACGAGGGCGCCGTCCCACCGATGGCTGGTCTCTGCCCCCTCGAGCGGCACGATGCGGACGCGGACGCGGACGCGCGAACTCGCTCTTCCCCTTGGTCGTGCCGACCAGGTAACTGTTCGGGTGAGGGCCGCCGCGCAGGTTGCTGCCGCCGTCCACGGTCGTGTCGACGCCGCTGGCGATCACAGCCGGGGCGGCGGCCGCTTCCGCGGATGCTGTGGCACTGAGCAGCCCCGCGGCGCTCGTGAGGGCAGCTGGCGCAGAAGGCAGAGTAGTGCCGAAACGGAAGGTGAACTCCCGTCTGATGGCCGTGGGTTGGTGAATACCGGTGAACCGCGCGCCCACCCCCGTGAGGCGCGCGGACGGCCGGTCACCAGTCCCAGGCCGGGTAGCCGTAGCCCCGGATCAGGTGGCCGGAGCGAGCGTACTTGAGCCGCTTGACCTGGTCGGAACGGTTTCCTTCGACGGTGTGGACGTAGGTGTCGTCGTAGGACGTCACGATGCCGATGTGGTTCTCGCCGTCGTGCCCGTTGCGGTAACCGCAGCGACCACGGCGGCGACAGCCACGCCGACGGGCATGGTCACAGCCACGGCCACAGTCACGGACACGGCGACTGACGGGATCGATTGACCCGCGTATGCCGGCGCCGATCTCACGGGCGCATTCTTCGCGAGAATCTGTCGAACAGTGAATGCGGCCCAGCTGCAACGCCGAAACGGTATTCCGCCCTGATTCATGTTTCGTCTATGTCGTTCTGCGTCGACCTTCACGATGGTATGGGGCTTGGGCGGGCTCCCGTATAAGTACACTCAACCACATTGCGGCTTGCCGTCCAGATCAATCGTGATAATCGAAGGTTGCGTCAGATGAAATCCGTGGACCTGAACCTCCTCACCGCCCTTGACGCCCTGCTGGAGGAGGGAAGCGTCACCGGAGCCGCGGATCGGTTGCGCACGTCCACACCGACCATGAGCCGGACCCTGGCCCGGTTGCGACGGGCCTTCGGCGACCCGCTCCTGGTCCGCGCGGGCCGTCAGATGGTGCCGACGCCCCGTGCCCTGGCAGTCCGTGACCAGGTGCGTTCACTGGTCGAGCAGGCCACCGGGATGTTTCTGGTCAGCGGTGCGCCGGACCTGGCCTCGCTGAAGACCACCTTCACCGTGCAGGCCAATGACATGGTGCTCGGGGCGCTCGCCCAGCCGTTGTTGAGCACCGTCCACCGTCAGGCGCCGCACGTCACGGTGAGGTTCGTACCGGAGGACTCGGGTGACAGCACCCCGAAACTGCGCGAGGGTGCCACCGACCTCGTGGTCGGCGTGGCCGACTCCGCTTCCGCGGAGGTCAACAGCGAACGTCTCCTCGTCGAGCGGGTGCGGGCCGTGATGCGTGCCGGGCATCCGCTGCTGCGCGGCGAGATGACCCGGGAGCGGTTCGCCGCGGCCCAGCACCTCAGCGTCTCCCGGCGCGGCCGGCTCGCCGGTCCGATCGACGACCACCTCGCCGAGCACGGGCTGCACCGGCAGGTGGTCTCCGTCGTACCGAGCTGGGCCGCCTCCTGGCACATGCTCGCGCAGAGCGATCTGGTGGGACTGGCCGCCGAGAAGCTGAGCAGCCAGGCCGTCGCCCTCCTCGATCTGCGCACGGTGAGCATTCCGCTGCGGCTCCCCTCGATAGTCATCTCGCAGTCCTGGCACATCCGGCACCAGGCCGACCCCACCCACACCTGGTTCCGGCACTGCGTCCGCAGCGTCTTCGAGAACTGGCAGACCGACGGACACTCCGAGGCCCACGCCGACGGACGCGCCGACATCCACACCCAGGGCGGCATGAACCCGCCTCTTCCCCGGCAGTCTGACACCACGTCTCCTGAAGCAGTTTGACACCGCTTCTCCCGAAGCAGTCTGCGGCACTTCGACTCGATGGATTGCCGCCAGACGCAATCGTGAGTTATCAGGATCGCACTTTGCGATTTCCGAGCCCCTGGATACCGTGGAATTCACACCTCTTCATTGGTGACTCCCGGTTGCCGCCGGGAGGAGAATTTATCCCTGCGCGGAACTCCGGTCCAGGTGTCCCCTTGCCGGAAACGCCCCGCGCGGATTTCGGAACGAGTTGGGCGGCTGGTGCTGGATATGCAGAGCAACGATTACGACGTACTTATCGCCGGTGGTGGACCGGTCGGCCTGATGCTCGCCGGCGAGCTGCGGATGTATGGAGTGTCCACGCTGGTCGTGGAGCGTCTCAAGCCCGGGGCCCACGAGCCGAGGACACTGACGATCCACGCCCGCACCCTTGAACTCATGGACCGTCGGAATCTGCTCGCCGATTTCACAGCAGCAGAAAAGGGCACGGCCCATCTGGGCGAATACCGCCGCCGTCTGGCGAACGACTCCGCGCGGGGACACTTTGCCGGACTGTTCGTACTGGGCCGTGGAGCCGCTACCACCGAACAGCCCCGGGAACTGGCGGTGCCCCGTGAGGCCATCGAGGCCGTTCTCACCCGCCGTGCGACCGAGACCGGGGCCGTCGTCCGTCACGGAGCCCAAGTCGTGGGGTTCGCGCAGGACGCCGGCGGTGTGGCCGTCACGGTGGAGGACGAGCAGGGCGCAAGCGTGATCCGGGCCGGCTACCTGGTCGGCTGCGACGGCGGACGCAGCACCGTGCGCAAGCTCGCCGGCATCGACTTCCCTGGCACCGAACCGCAGTTGGTGAGCTGGATGGGCCTGGGCGTGGTCACCGGCGGGGGCCACCTGCCCATGGGCTGGCAGCGCAACGAGCGCGGCTGGTTCATGCGGATGCCTGACGGCCGGATCTCCACCACCGAGTGGGACCGTCCTCTCCCCGAAACTCCGCCCACAGCACAGGAGTTGGTCGAGTCCGTCCACCGTGTCACCGGCGAGCACATCCAGTTCACCGACGTCCGCTTCCTCTCCCGCTTCACCGACAGCACCCGCCTGGCCGCGCAGTACCGCACGGGGCGCATCCTGCTGGCCGGAGACGCGGCGCACGTGCACTTCCCCGCGGGTGGGCAGGGAGCCAACCTGGGCATCCAGGACGCGGTGAACCTGGGCTGGAAGCTCGCCGCCGCCGGCCATGGCCGCCCCGGACTGCTGGATACCTACGACGCCGAGCGCCGCCCGGTCGCCGAGCGGGTCCTGCACAACACCCGCGCCCAAGCCGCGCTGATGCGCCCCGGCGCCCAAGTCGACGCGCTGCGCGAACTGTTCACCGAACTCATGGGCTTCGATGAGGTCAACGACTACCTGACCGGCAGCGTCTACGGCACCGACGTCCACTACGGCGGCAGCGACGACGCACGCGTGGGCGCCTTCGTCGCCGACCGTCAGCTCAAGACGGACTCCGGGCCCGTACGCCTGGCCGAGCTGCTGCGCGAGGGGCGCCCGCTGCTGCTGGACCTCTCCGGCACCTCCGCAGCCGTTCGCATCGCCCAGCCCTGGAGAGATCGCGTGCGGGCCGTCGCCGCCCTGGATACCGACGCCGAGGCCGCCATCCTGCTCATCCGCCCCGACGGCCATCTCGCCTGGGCCGGCGACGAACCCCTCCGCGGCGATGACCTGTCCACGGCCCTGACCGCCTGGTTCGGCCCCGCCCGCCCTTGATCCACCCCTCGCCACTACGCGTTCCAACGCCGACCAGTAACTACCGGTTCACGCCGCGCGCGATGGTCGGCACTCCCGATACCGGATATGAGGTCTCGACCTACGCCCTCGGGGTGGTCGTCGGTGCCCCGCTCCTCACTCTGGCCGCCCGGCGGCTGCCGACAAAGACACGCTGCTGTGACTGATGGGTCTGTTCGCCGTCGGCAACGTCACCACCGCGCTCGCCCCCAACGAGCCGGTCGTGCTGGTGACGCGGTGCGTGGCCGGGCTTCCGCATGGGGCCCTTCGGCGTGGGCGCCGTCGTCGCCGCGAGCATGGTCCTGGCCGGCCGGCCTGCCTGCCGCACCGCAAAGGCGGTGTCGATGATGTTCCTCGACCTCACCCTGGTCGGCCGATGGTGTGGGCCGTTGGTGGCAACGTGGCCGGCGCTTGCTTGCGCCTGCTGCTGGGACACCCGCCCAAGTCGAACAATGGGCCCGGTCCAGACGCAAGGATGTGTTTGTGCGGCACCGAGAGGAACGAGCGATGGGCAGAGCCGGACAGCCGGATCGTAGAGCGTTGCTTGGCATCGGACTTGCGGGCGCCGCGGCCGCGCTCACGGGGTGCTCCTCGACGAGGACCCCCTCGACGACCAACGCTTCGCCCGAAGCGCGGGCCGTCCAGACGGCCACCGCATCGCCCCAGGCACGGCCGACCACCCCCGCCGCGGCATTCGCGCGGCTGATGGCGGGGAACAAGCGCTGGGTGAGCGGAGACCTTCACCACCCCGACCGGGACCCGAACCGGCGCCAGTTCGTGGCCCAGTCACAGGAACCTTTCGGGGCGATCCTCTCGTGCATCGACTCCCGAGTACCGCCTGAACTCCTCTTCGACACCGGCCTGGGTGACCTCTACGTGATGCGCACGGGCGGAGAGGCGGTCAGCCCGGTCGTCACGGGCTCTGTCGAGTACGGGCCCATGACGAGTGGTACCCCGCTCGTCGTGGTCCTCGGGCATCAGCGCTGCGGCGCCGTCAAGGCGGCGTACCACTCCCTTCGTGACGGAAAACCGCTGCCCGGCAACCTGCAGGCGATCGTCAAGGCCCTGCAACCGGCATACGAGCAGGCCGTCCGCGAAGGCGGTGCCGACCCGGTGGAGACCATGGCGCGCGCTCAGGTCAAGCTGACCGCAGCCGATCTACGCTCCAACCAGGACCTGGCTCCGCTCGTGGCAAAGGGCACCCTGGCCGTGGTCGGCGCCTACTACTCACTCGACACCGGCAAGGTGGAAGTCCTGGGCGGTGCGCCTTCCTGAGCGGCCGGCCGGACAGACATGACGGCTTGGCAGGACCGGGCTGGCAGCGGGGCGGTCTTGGTGTCCCGTCCCTATGAGTCCCAACGCGCCCGCATCCGCAGCGAGAAAGGCATCCGCTGGGGCGGAGGCGTACCGGCTGCCGCAGCCTGAGCACCGCGCCTGACGCCACGGTCACAGCTCAGCGTTCTGCCGCGAACATTCCCATCAAGAACATTCCCATCAAGCGGGGGGGGGAACCCGGTGGGCAGAGACCTCAAAGACGAGTTCGAGACCGTCCTCTTCATCCCACTGTTCTCCGACCTCAACGAAGCCGAAGCCCGATATCGTGGCCAGGGATGCCACGTTGTCGGGGCTGATCGTCGCCCGCACGGTCGTGACTGCGGGTTCGGCTGCTGCCCGGCGAAGCAACTCGATCAGCGTGGATCGGGCGTATCCCTGGCGACGGAACTCGGGAGCGACGGAGTAACCGATTTCGACCATGCCGACCTCATCGGGCGGCCCGTGGAACCCGGCATGTCCGACGACGAGACCCTTGTCGCCGACGACCGCTTGCCGCACCATCCACCGCGCATGGCCGGGATCGGCGGCCATCTGGTCGAGCCGTAATTGCCACAGCCACCGTGCTGTGTCGGTCACGAAGTACTCGGTCAGCGAAACCCCGGCCATCCTGCTGGCTCTGGACAGGTCTCCATCCAGCAAAGCGGACATCGCCCCGCCGGCCAACTCGACAAAACGGATGCGTTTGGGTCCCCGCACGAGCGGCTTCCGGTGATCGGCTTCATCTGTCACCTGCGGATGCTCGCCGACTAACCCGAAGGTGTCCAGCGATTTCGAAGCGGCCGGGCGACCAGCCCGCGACACCATCCACCACAGCCTCGCCCCGGTGAACACTTCCGGTCATGGCACTGGAGAGCCCCGATGGCCGGTCCGCCCAGAAGCGCGTCGGCTATGTCGGTCGGCCCCGGCCGGAGCCGGGTCATCGCGGCTTCCACAGGGAGAATGCCTTCTGTACGTCGTGAGGCGACTGGGCGAGGGCAGCGTCGTCGGGTTCGGCTGCGGTGACGTGGGGGAGGTGGACGATGACGTCATACGCCTCCAGTGGGCTCACATCGCAGTAGAAAGTGCCGAGACGCTGCTGAGAGATGGCTCGAACGGCCTCGGTGTCTGCCAGTGACAGCCGTCGCAGGTCGGTGGCGAAGGGGCCCTCACCGCTGGCGGCCATGAGCGCGTCGAGGCTGCCGGACCGGGGTGGCTCCAAGTCGGTGAAGAGCTTGCCGGCGTAGAAGTCGGCTTCGGTGTTGAGGGTTTGGCCTGTGCCGTTGGTGATGCCGATGACCAGGTAGTCCTCGCCGATCCGGTCAGCGAGGTGCATGCCCATCGTCGCCGCGGCAGGCATGCCTGGCCAGTGGGCGGGCCAGCGCTGGATGTGGCCGTTGTGGGCGGCCAGCACGATCCGGTCCTCCCGGTGCAGGATCCACTCCACGGTGTCCGCGATCGCGCCGTCGCGGTTGAAGAACACGCTGTCATGGTCGCCACGGGCCATCGCGCGGGCATTCGCATCGATGGCGACGGTCAAGTGCAGCGATCGCAGCGCGCGCTCGTAGGCGTGGGAAGTCGTACGCTGCCGGTAGTCCAGGCGGCGTCCCTCCATCCGTGCGGCGAGGTCGGCCAGTCCTGCTGTCAACGCATCTCGCCGCGCAGGGGCGAGTTGTCCGTAGGTCGCGACGGCCTGGGGCAGGGAGAATGCGGACGGCGCCGCGAAGGCCGAGGCCGTCTCCCGAATGCTCGGATCTATCTCGAACGCGGGATCGGCGTGTGCGAGGTAGGCAATGACGGCGTCCAGGCCGGGTAACAGGGAGACATTCGAGCCGGACAGGTCGATGCCGTAGAAGGCGACCGGCTCGACGGACTCGACATTGTGCTGCCGCATCCACTCCAGATGGGCCCGCATCTCGGTCCACAGTCCCATCAGCGAGGTCATGCCGTTCGCCATGACGTTGCCGGTCTGGCCCTGCCCGCCGCGGATCCATTCGTCGGTCAGTGTTCCCTCGACAAATCCGGACTCCATCGCGTAGGCGCCGAACCCGTGCCGCTCGACCAGATACCGCATCAGGCGGTGGCGCAGCTGGTAGGACTCGCGGTTGTAGTGCGCGTTCTCACCGATCGCCACCACCCTTGCGTCACCGATCGCCTCATCCAGCCAAGCCAGATCGTCCTGCGGCCCGTCCGGGGCCAGCGTGCGCAGCGGCCGTATCGCCTCGGTACTCAGCCGAGCCGGAGCCGGCGAGTTGTTCGTGATCACGCCTCTACCCCTCTCATTGTTCCCAACTTTGGGAACGTTACCAGATGTGGGATCATTAGGAGGTGGACACTCTCGACCTGCTGCTGCACCCGGTGCGGCTACGCATCACCTATGCCATGTCCGGTGAGCGGACGCGCACCACCGCCGAGTTGTGTGCGGCGCTGGCCAATGTGCCCAAGACCACCGTGTATCGGCACGTCGGCCTGCTGGCTGAAGGGGGAGTGCTGGAGGTGGTGGACGAGCAGCGGGTGCGTGGTGCGGTGGAGCGGCGATACCGACTGCGCCGAGACCGGATGGTGATCGGGCCTGACGCAGGTGCGTCGATGTCCCTGGACGACCACCGCCGCGGTTTCGCCGCCGCCATGGCCGCCCTGCTTGCCGAGTTCAACGCCTACCTCGACCGCCCAGGAACCGACCCGTTCGCTGACTCTGTGGGCTACCGACAGGGCACCCTCTGGCTCACCCCCGACGAACTCGCCGATTTGATCAGCGAGTTGCGCCATGCCTTCGCGTCACGCGCGGGCAACAAGCCCGCGCCGGGCCGCAAGCCCCACCTGTTGAGCTCCATCTTCTTCCCGACTGAGGAACCACAGCGGCACGAAGATCCCCCGACAGCCACTAGCAGTGAAACCGGCAGGCACTGACGCCGTAACCAGTCTGGGTAACTGGCCTACCCCTGTAGCGTCAGCTGCCTCACGGCGACAGTCCGGCCGTACGGCGATGTACCGGATCGCGCTGGAGACCACGCGTCGGGTTCACCAGTCAAACTGAAACGCTCCACTGCCGGTTAGTCATGCTGGGCGTTCCCTCTTCCAAGCCACACGACGAGAGGTTCGTCGTGCTCTTCATGCCTTGGCTGGGCGATGGCCTCGATGAGTTCACGTAGCCCCAGGGGCCGCCGCAATCCTCCGGCGGTCAGGCCCAGCGGCCGGTCGGACAGCGGGATAGGTCGTTCCGAGGTCCCGGGTAGGTCGTTCCCAGACCCCCGGGCAGAGTCTTCTTCTCCTCGATGCGGTGTGTGTGGAATCGATGCAAGCAGCAGTTCTCCCAGCCCCTCAGGGTCTGGAACACCGGCTGCAGGCGGTCGAGAGTGAGGTCGGCTGGAACCTATAAGCCGACACCGACACCGACACCGACACCGACACCGACCCCAGCTCCGCGCGTGGGGTGCGCGAGGCTGGGGCCGACGTCGACCTGTGCCTTGTCAGGTCTCACACCGACGTGACGGGGGTGCTCGGGTGCACTTCACGTTCGATGCGCGGCATGATCTCGGGAACGTAGATGTCCTGGATAGCTGTGCCGGAGTCGTGGGTCTCCCAATGTTCCCGACTCGCCCAGCGCTCGACCAGGACAAACCGCGCGGCATCCTCGTCCGATTGGTACGCCTCCCAGCTGACGCAGCCGTCTTCGGCCAGGCACAGCGGACGCATACGGGCCAGAGCGTCCGCAACGTGGGCTATCTCTTCGGCCTTGGGTACGCGGATGATGACGATGAGGTCGAACACCATTGCTCCTCAATCGAGGGAGGACACAGCCCGAGCACCCTATCCCGCCTGGCACCTGAGCTGCGTAAACACCGTGGAACGGGAAACCTGGTGCACGCCGTCGAGTTCTGCTGATGGTGCCCGCTCGTTGGCGAGGCATGGTGTCCGATCCAGGCATGGCGTCCGATCCTGGTGATCGGTGCGTGCTGGGGGAACGGGTGCGTTCGCATGCCACATCGCAGCTGAAATCCATCCTGCGGACGATGCTGTCTCGGACCTGGGGACGACGGCACGCCGCAGGTGCTCGCCTAACATCCGGGTCATGAACAGTGAGCTCTTCGCCGCCGAGTACATGGCACAGCCGGCCACCGCGCCGGGCATGACGCAGCAGAACGCGAAGTCGATCAAGTACGCGGTGAACGGCGAGTGCTACGCGCGGCAGGGCGCGATGATCGCCTTCCGCGGCGACCTGCACTTCGAGAAGCAGGGCCAGGGGGTCGGGAACTTCCTCAAGCGCGCCGTGACCGGCGAGGGGCTGGCGCTGATGACCGTACGGGGCCAAGGCGAGGTGTGGTTCGCGCACGAGGCGGCCAACTGCTTCATCCTGGACCTGGCGCCCGGCGACAGCATCACGATCAACGGCCGCAATGTGCTGTGCTTCGACCCGTCCCTCTCCTACGAGATCAAGGTGGTCAAGGGCGCTGGTATGGCCGGCGGCGGAATCTTCAACTCTGTCTTCAGCGGCCAGGGCAAGCTCGGCGTGATGTGCGAGGGCAACCCCATCGTCATACCTGTCTCCCCGCAAGCCCCTGTCTTTGTCGACACCGATGCGGTGGTCGGCTGGAGCAGCACCCTGCAGACCTCGCTGCACCGCTCGCAGAGCATGGGGTCGATGCTGCGCGGCGGATCCGGCGAGGCGGTCCAACTCCGCCTGGACGGCGAGGGGTTCGTGATCGTACGACCGAGTGAACTGCGCCCGGAGAAGGCCGCGGGGAACTGATTCGTACGTACGTGGGTGAGGCTGTTGGCCAGGGCGGGGCGCCCCGGGCGTAGCGCGGGACGAACGACCTTGACCAGTGGGGAGCCGCGGCGACACTCGGCTCGACGAGTGAATCACCTACCGGCCCCGCTCGCCGCGGCCGCCTGAGAGGGGATGCGCGGCAGGCCAGTACCGGCGCCAGTGCCAGTGCCAGTGTCAGGGCACCGGGCGAGCAGGTTCACTCCGCGACGAACCCCCCGTCGTGGGCACCCGCCTCTGCCTGTCCACGCCCGCACCCCGCCCATCCGGCCTCGTCTCCAAGATCGATTGTCAGTGGTGGGTGAGACGATCGGTGCATCGAGTCGGAACAAGGGGGAGCGGCTATGTCCGGAAACCAGAACTACATCAATCACGTTGCTCTTGTGTTGGATGCCAGTTCGTCGATGTCACACCTGAGCCGCAAGGTCGTCGACGTCGCCGACCAGCAAATCGCCTATCTGGCCCGGCGGTCCAAGGAACTGGACCAGGAAACCCGCGTCACGGTGTACGTCTTCGCCGACACGGTGGAGTGCGTCATCTACGACAAGGACGTGCTGCGGATGCCGTCCCTGAAGCAGCTGTACCGGGTCGGTGGAATGACGGCTCTGCTGGCGGCCACGCTGAAGTCGCAGCGGGAGCTGGCGCAGACAGCTCAGCTGTACGGCGACCACAGCTTCCTGACGTTCGTGCTGACTGACGGCCAGGAGAATGCAAGTCATCATTGCGTGGACGCCCCTGCCAGGGATCCGCGTGAACTGATTCGGGCCGTGGCCAAGATGATCGAGACGCAGGAGGACAACTGGACGCTAGCCGTCCTTGTGCCGGACCAGATGGGCAAGCGCGAGGCCACGCAGTGCGGTTTCCCGAAGGACAACATAGCCATCTGGGATGCCACCAGCACCCAGGGTCTGGAAGAAGCCGGGCAGGTCATCCAGCAGGCAACCGAAAAGTTTATGGTGGGCCGCAGCCAGGGCATCCGGGGATCGCGGGCGGTGTTCTCCATGGGTGCCGACGCTGTCAACCAGGACACCATCAAGGCAGCCGGTCTCACCCCGGTGAATCCGTCCGAATACCAGCTGATTCCGGTGGCGCGCGAAGCGGCGATCCGGGAGTGGGTCGTCGAAAACGGCCACACGTACCGTACTGGTTGTGCGTTCTATCAGCTGAGTAAGTCCGAGAAGATCCAGGCGAAGAAGCAGATCGCGGTGCTGGAGAAGAAGACGGACCGGGTGTACACGGGGCCGGAGGCTCGAGCGCTGCTCGGCCTGCCGGACAGGGAAGTTCGCGTCAAGCCGGACCACAACGACGACTTCACGATCTTCGTGCAGAGCACCAGCGTGAACCGGAAGCTGGTACCGCAGACCCGGCTACTCGTGATGAGCTGACACCTTGGGGAGCCCCGGCCGACTGACGGGGCTCCCCTTGCGTTGAGCACGCCTCCTGGGCCACCTGGCCTGCGCCGGCCGGGTTGGCTGGACCACACACCACGCACCACGGTACGGCGATGGGCAGCGCTCCGCCGCGTAGTCGTGGCCGGAGGCCCCGCAAGGGGAGGAGCGTGTCGAGGGGCCGTAGGCCCTGGCCGGCCGTCACGAGCCGAGGCCAGAATCGGAAACCCAGACGGTCGGTCAGTGCTTGCCGCTGCTCAGGTGCGGCGAGCACCATGATGGTGTCGTAGACGTGGTACCTGTCGCTGTCAAAGCCGACGGTGTGCCCTTCGCGGGTGTCGTCGTCGTGGACGGTGTAAGCGATGGCATTGCAGGCGGTCTCGTGGTCGTAGTAGTCCTCCGCGAAGTGCTCGGCTTCGATGGAGACGACTTCTCAAGCGGCATTAGATGGGTTTCAGTCCCAGACTTATCCCTCGCCGCAGGGAACGTGGAGATCGGGCCCGTCGAAAGAGGAACCTCATGGGAACCCCATAGGACACGGTCTGAGTCGAAGTGTGCCGTCAATCCTGGCGGTAGGCGTTGCCGTGCTCGTTGATGAGCACGTACTCGGGGTCGAGGGCGGCGGCAGCGCGGGCGCGTTCCAACAGCTCGGTGAGAGGAGGAAGCGGGGCCAGGCCGAGGCGGTCGAGGAGTTCGGCGCGCATGCCTGGCAAGTCTTCCAGCTCAGTTGCCTCGATGTATTCCGCGTCGTCCTCGTCGCGGAGAGCTTGGAGGGCCTGCTCGTCCATGACGCGGCCCTCCCGTTCCCAGTGCAGGGCTTCATCGGCGCAGGGCAGACCGATCAGGAGGAGCAGTGCGTCCCGGAGGTTGGTTCCGATCAGCCCGGCGGAGCCTTCGGAGTCGGCGAAGAGTACCGGGCGGTTCTCGTCGTCGCCTTCACCGCAGAGGAAGTACGTGCCGCCGCTGTGGTCCTTGGCGATCGGGTCCAACCGGGCGCCGGAGGCCAGTCGCACTGGTTCCACGTGGGTGAGAGGGCCGAAGGCCGCGACGAGGGTGTCGAATTCGAAGGGGAAATCGGCCAGCTGCGCGGCTTCGGGGTCGACCTTGAGTCGCTTGAGCAGTGATGCGGAAGTCTGCACGGGTGGACCCTACAGGGGGTTCTGACAGCGTGAGCCGGAGGTCACGGCCGTGCCGGTCCATCGCCAACCGGCGAACGGTGTTGCTACGTCGTCTGAGCCATCTGCGACATCTGTGTCTACTCGTCGCTGGCCTGGCCTTCCTCCGCAGGTGTGGTGATCCCAAGGTCGATACGCATGATGTGCCGCATCCTCCACAAGGCGTCCCAGAGCCTTCTCGTGTCCTCTCGGGCGGCTGCCACGCTCTCGTCCTGCTCGGCGACGCCTCTGTCGAGCCGTTTCAGTAGGCCGTAGAGATCGCCCAAGCCGCGGTTCACCGTACTGGCTGCCGCCAACACCTCATCAGACAGCACCATTTGGGCCTCGGCGTGGCGCAGGCGGTGGTCCCGGCGGGCCCGGTCCAGGTCCGACCGTAATTCCTCGGTCACCTCGCCCGCTTGCAGGGCGTGGAGGAAGTTCGTCGTCACGGTGATGTAGTCGCGGGTACCGGCGTTGAGGGCGTGCGCCCTGCCTCAAACTGTGCCTGTCGAGTGGCGTGCTCGCGTTCCTGGATCGGGGCAGCGCCCGAGGGGGAGCCCCGTCGGGCTTCGTTGCTTGCGGTTGAGCCGTGGGGCGTGCAGGCCGGTCGGCGTGGTGGCCCGGGTAGCGGACCACCGCCGGGCGGGCAGATGACAACTCCTCTTCACCTCGGTCTTGCCCCTGGGTATGGACCGTGACGACGACTACGGGCACCCTGTCGCGCGACGTGTCACAGAGGCACTCCTGAGACGAGGGCGGGGCGAATGACACCGATCAGCCGAAGAGGCTTCGTGGGACTGGGCGCTTCGATGGCCGCGGGCGTGACGCTGGGCGCCGGCCCGCGCACGGCAGACGCGGTCCAGCGCGTAGCGACCGGCACGATCAAGGACGTGGAGCACGTGGTGATCCTCATGCAGGAGAACCGCAGCTTCGATCACTACTTCGGGCGTCTGAAGGGCGTCCGCGGCTTCGACGACAACAGCGGCATCACTCTCAGCGGTGGCCATTCGGTCTTCCACCAGCCGAACGGCCTGGGCCGGCAATACCCGTGGAAGCTCAGCTCCACCCCGCCAGCGGGCGGCAAGGACAGCGAGACCCTCGCCCAGTGCAACGGCGACCTGCCGCACTCCTGGTCCTCGCAGCACTCCGCGTGGAACAAGGGCCGCCTCGACAACTGGGTCTGGGGCGTGGGCAACGTCCGCTCGCTCGGCTACCTGGATCGCTCCGACATCCCCTTCCACTACGCGCTCGCCGACAACTACACCATTTGCGACGCCTACTTCTGCTCCACACTCAGTGCGACCGGTCCCAACCGCACCTACCTGTGGAGCGGCAAGGTGGACTCGTCCAGCCACGACGGCGGTGACGAGTCGGGCCTGGCCTGGCAGACCTACGCCGAGGCGCTGCAGGCCGCCGGGGTGACCTGGAAGGTCTATCAGAACGCGGCCGACAACTATGGGGACAACGGCTGTGCCTACTTCACGAACTTCGCCAACGCCAAGCCCGGCGACCCGCTGTACGACCGCGGCATGTCCTCGGTGCCGAAGGTGACCGGATCGACCCCCGACGACATCGCCGCCGCCCTCAAGGCCGACGTACTCGCCGGCACCCTCCCGCAAGTGTCCTGGATCGTCCCCAACCAGGGCTTCTCGGAACACCCCTATGCCCCGCCCGGCGACGGCGCCCACTTCGTCAACCTGGTCTACCAGGCTCTCGCGGCGGACGCCGACGTCTTCAACTCCACCGTTCTGTTCCTCAACTACGACGAGAACGACGGCTACTTCGACCACGTACCGCCACCGGTACCACCCGCCGGAACAGATGGCGAGTACCTCAGCGGCGTCCCGTACGGCTTCGGCTTCCGCGTCCCCATGATCGTCATCTCGCCCTGGACGCGCGGTGGTTGGGTCTCCTCGGAGGTCTTCGAGCACACCTCGGTGATCCGGTTCCTGGAGACCTGGACGGCGGCGTTGGGCAAGCCTGCCAACTGCCCCAACATCAGTGCGTGGCGGCGAAAGGTGAGCGGCGACCTGACCGGTGCCTTCAACTTCGCCAAGCCGGTCTACGGCCCCGTCTCGCTCCCCGCGACCAGCGTCATCGGCATCAGCACCTGCGCTCCCCTCCCCAATCCGGCGCCGACGAACAACGCCCTGCCCGCCCAGGAGCCCGGCACCAGACCGGCCCGTGCGCTGCCGTACCAGCCCAACGGGTACCTGGACCGCCTGGAGTTCGGCCCCTCCGGAAAGATCCTCGCGTGGTGCACGATGACCAATCAGGGCGGCCCGGCCGCACGGGCGGCCCACTTCTCGATCCATCCCCAGGCCTACCGCGACACCACGCCCTGGCAGTACACCGTCGATGCCGGTGGTACGGCGTCCGACTACTTCAACATCGGCTTGGGCTACGGTGACGGCAAGTACGACCTGACGATGGTCGGCCCCAACCGCTTCCTGCGCCGTTTCCAGGGCGACGCCACCAAGGCGGGTAAGTCCGCCGAGGTCAGCACCCGCTATGCAGTGGAACCCGGTACGGGGAAGCTCGCCCTCTACTTCAAGATGACCAACACGGGCTCGTCCTCCGTCACGTTCACGATCACCTCCCACCGCTACCGCGGCGACGGCCCCTGGACCTACACCGTCGCCGCCGGCGCCTCTACGGAGGACTACTTCAATGCCGTCGCGTACCAGAACGGCTGGTACGACTTCACGGTGACCGTCAATTCCGACGCGGCCTGGTCGCGCCGGTTCACCGGACACCTGGAGACGGGCACGGCCAGCGTCAGCGGCTGATCCTGGCGCTACAGGTCGCGTGCCCGGTTGCGTTACCGGTCGCGTTACAGGCCCGGTGGGGCGGACCTGGGCGTGGCCTGGCTCGCGGTGGCGGCGGCTCCCGGAATCCCACGGGAGCCGTCCCTTCCCGTGTTCCCACCCGCGCTTCAGTCCCAGTTGGCAGGTCGGGGCTGAGGCGAGGGCAACCAGTACTCTTCGGTCATGACTGACAGTACGCTCCGGCCATGACTGATCACCTGACTCGTGCCGTGAGCGATCGATGCTTGCCACGGGGAACCGCTGGCTATGCGGAGGCAGCGAAGGTGCTGGCTGTTCAGTACGAGGAAGTCACCTTCGATGAAGTCCACCGCGACGTACGGCAATTCGTTCCTGCCGAGCCGTGCCGGATTCTGGACGTGGGTGCAGGGACGGGGCGCGATGCCGCCGCGTTGGCGGCTCGTGGACACAGCGTCGTGGCTGTCGA
This sequence comes from Streptomyces sp. NPDC107765, assembly GCF_055657085.1. Taxonomy (NCBI): domain Bacteria; kingdom Bacillati; phylum Actinomycetota; class Actinomycetes; order Kitasatosporales; family Streptomycetaceae; genus Streptomyces; species Streptomyces sp. NPDC107765. The sequence continues at coordinate 409,786 of NZ_JBVKBL010000006.1, forward strand.
GCCGACCACAGAGCTACGGGAACACGCCCGGCGACTGCACGCACACAGCGGCGTAGCTTGGGTCGATGACGCTCTTCCCGACCTGACGCTGAGCCGTCATCCGGGCGAGTTCGACGCCGTCTTCGCCACCGCGGTGTGGATGCACCTGGCTCCCGAGGAGCGCCGACGTGCCATGGCCAGGATCGCCGCGTTGCTGGTTCCTGGCGGCCGGTTCTTCGTCAATCTGCGTCACGGTCCTGTGCCCCCGGGCCGCCATATGTTCAATGTCTCCGCGGCTGAGACAGTCGAGTTGGGTCGTGCGCACGGGCTGTGCAGGCTTCATCGCAGCGAGCGTCTCGACCTTCATGGTCGTGACAACGTCCGATGGAGCTGTCTGGTCCTCCAAGCGGACGGGATCAGCGACACGGTCGGCTGACCGGGGCAGTCGCGGACGTCGGTCGAAGGCCGGTCATGCGGCCCCGGGCGGGGTGGTGAAGCGCGCGTGCAGGGCTGCCAGGCCGGTTGCGTACACCACGTCGCCGAAGAGCCGCTCGACCTGTTGGCGGACTGGCGGACTGTCGGGCCGGGGGCCGGGGGCCGGGAGCCGGGAGCCGCAGGTGGTGGGTCCTGGGCTGAGGGTCACCAGGTGCTGTCGCCGCGCAGGGTGGCGTCGGCGCCACCGTCGAGGAAGATGACCTGGCCGGTGACGTGCGAGTTCTCCGGGGAGGTCAGCCAGGCAAGCAGCGGGGCGACCTGTTCGGGGCGGGCGTGGCCGTGCAGCGGCATCGGGATCGTCGCGTCAACGGCTTTGCGTATCTCGGCGTCGGCGAGCATGCCCGCGGTCATCGGGGTGAGGATCGTGCCCGGTGCGACGGCGTTGAGCGGGATGCCGACGGCCGCCCAGTCATCGGTGGCGGCCGTGCGGCGGAGCCAGCGTGCGAGGGCTGCCTTGGACGATCCGTAGATCGCGTATCCCTCCCCGCGGTCGATGGCTGCCTGGGCGGCGGCCACGGTCGCCTCCTCGTCGCCGGAGAGTGCGGCATCCACGATGGCCGGGTCATGGGGGTGGATCGAAGCGACGGAGGAAATCAGGACGGCGCGCGGGTCGGTTCCAGCGGCGAGGAGCGGGCGCAGCCCGTCGAGGGTGGCGACCACGCCGAAGTAGTTGACCCGGATCGTGTCTGTGGTGAAGTGAGCGAGGCCGGCACAGGCGATGACGGCGTCCAGGCGTCCGTCGGTCAACTCCTTGGCCTGGTCGACGAGTTCCCTGCGGCCTTCGGGTGTGGCGAGGTCCGCGTTGATGTCGGTGCCCTCAAGGTCGGCACTGATCACGGTGTGGCCTTGCTGGCGGAGGTGGGCGGCGGTGGCCTTGCCGATTCCGGAAGCGGCCCCGGTGATGAGGTAGGTGCGCTCCGAGTCACAAGAGGTACGGGACATGGTCGGCTCCCTTTCGACATGTTTCGGCAGCACGCTCGGGGTGGCGCGGGTGGCGTGCAGCGATGATGCGCATGGCGCGTGGATGACGCGAATGAAGCGGATGAAGCGGATGACGTGTTGCGATGAGGTGTTGCGGGTTCGTTGGCGTGCGTGCAGTTCTCGAACTCTCCGGGTGCTCGACCACGTCAAGAATGGCGAGCAGCGGTGACCGCGCTCACTGTCCTCGCGGCAGCGACGAAACGCCGGCCGCCCCGTGCGGCCTCAAATAGCAGGCCAGCGACGGGAGTTGAGGAATTGGTTCATGCGGCGGAGTCAGCGTACCTCTTTTTTGGCATGACGTGCCAACTGGCTTGTCTGTGCCAACATGAGGGAACGCAGACATGGGGACCGGATCGAAGGGCGAGCAGAGGCGGATGACAGCAGCGCGAGGCAGGCCGTCATTGACGGAACGGCGGCGGCAGGAGACCCGGCAGGAGATCGCGGAGGCCGCCGCCGTCCTGTTTTCCGAGCAGGGTTACGACGCGACCACGGTCGAGGACATCGCCTCGGCCGCCGGCATCTCGCTGCGCACCTTCTATCGGTACTGCGAGGCGAAGGAGGACGCACTCACGCCCCTCTTGACCTCCAGCGTCAGCCGGCTTGTCGAAACGCTGGCCACCCTGCCGGCCGACGAACCGCTGACCAGTGCGGTGCAGGCCGCTTTCGGTGCGCCGGCCTCGGTCCAGCAGCTCGCGGACATGGAGCGCGCCCGCCGGCTGATTCGTGTCATGGGCAGCGTGCCGGCGATCCGCATGCGGTGGCTGGCCGCCGGGCGGGACATGCAGGACCAGCTGCTGGCGGTGCTCGCGGCCCGCACGGGAGCGTCGCCGGACAGCCTGGAGGTACGGCTGATGGCCACGGCTCTACTGGACGCGATCAACGTCGCTCTAGAGTACTGGGCCCGGCAGGACGAACCGGAGGACATCGTCCTGCTCACTCGTCGCGCACTGGACTATCTGCGCATTGACGAGCTGTAGGTGGTCTGGAGTTGGCCCGCAGGCGGTGCGGTTCGCGGTTCGCGGCTCGCGGCTCGCGCTTCGCGGTTGGCGCGATGAGCAGGTGGTGGCCGGACGCCAGACCCTCGCCGTCTTGCAGGTATCCGTCCACGGCTTAGAGGGCCTCTCAGAGATGTCTCAGGGGCTGGTCAGGGGCTGCTCAGGGATTGCTCAGGGTTGATCCCTGATGGCATCTGGCTCCACACCGAGGAGTGTTGAGGGTGTCTCAGCGATCTATGGCCATGCGGCCACCGCCCTTCGGAGCAGCCCGATGCACCTACGTCCTTCCGCCCTCCGCCGCTTTGTCGTGGCCGGCTTCGCCCTCGCCGCGATCACGGCAGGTGCATGCGCTCCTGCCGTGATGGCCTCCGATGCGGTTCCGCGGCAGGCGGCCGTCACTGCCTCGTTCGATCCTGCGCCGATGCGAAGACTGCTGACCCGTCTGCCCGATCCCGTGGTCGCCGGTGCTCTGGTCAGAGCGGCGGGGGAGGGGCGAGCGATGCCGTGGACCGGAACCGCGGGGGCGGCTTCCCGTGACGCTCACTTCCGTATCGGCAGTGTGACGAAGGCTTTCACCAGCACCATCGTGCTCCAACTGGTCGCCGAGCACCGGATCGGCCTCGACGCGCCGGTCCGGCGTTATCTGCCCGACCTCATTCCGCCCACGTACGGCACCGTCACCGTGCGTGAGCTGCTGGACCACACCAGCGGCCTACCGGCCCCGGCCGGCATACCCGGGCCTGCCGACGGACCCGGTTGGTGGCGGAAGAGTGTGGCGCCGCAGGACGTGGTGCGCAATGCCTTCGCAGCCGCCACATCCTCCAAGCCGGGGCATCAGCCCGCACCCGGCAGTGTCCAGCAGTACAACGGCGTCAATACCTTCGTCCTCGGCCTCCTGGTCGAGAAGGTGACCGGTCGACCCTTCACCGACGAACTCACCCGCCGCATCATCCAGCCACTAGGACTGCGCCACACCAGTCTCCCCTCGTCGGACGACATGTCCCTCCCAGCACCGCACGCTCGCGTATACATCGGTACGGACGAGGTGACCGAGCAGAGCCCCTGGGCTTGGGCCGAGGGCGGAATGGTCTCCACCGCCGCTGATCTGGACCGGTTCATGACCGCCCTGTTCCGCGGCCGTCTCCTCCCGCCAACCCAGCAGAAGCTGGTGTTCAGCGTGCCCCGGGTGGACAGCGCACCGACCAACACCAACTGCATCAACAAGACGAGTTGCTTCAGCATCGGCGGCCTGATGCGGGTCACACTCGACAACGGCGTCACCGTGTGGGGCAAAACCGGCTCCCTGCCAGGGTGGGCCAACGGTGTCTTCACCACCCGTGATCTGAAGCGCCGCGTTGTCTACTCCCTCAACCCCACCGGCACCGCCTCCGAACGCCCCTACGTCATAGCCGTCCTGAACGCCGCTTTTCAGAGTGTCGGCTGAACGATGGGACGGGTCGCCCGGAGGCTATTCGGCACGTCCGTCCCGCACCCGCAGCCACGGGCAGACCGCGCCCACCTGGTAGTGCTCCGGACTCCGGGCTCGATGTCGCTCTGGGCACCGGCCGGAACAACCGACCACCGGGGCCCACAGCGGGTGCGTACCAATCCCCTCGCACCCTTACGCGCCCTGAAGGCGGAGGAAGGGCGACGATTGCACCCGGACCACCCGCACCATCCGGACCACCTGGACCACCCGGAAGCGACCGCACCACCCGGGCCGCCCCGAAGCGCCCCGAAGGTGAGGGGTGACGCTGTCGCGCCCCTCTTCGTCCCCGCTCCCGTCCGCGAGGCGCACGAGATTTGAAGCATATTTTGCGTGAAGCATGCAACTGAAGCCCGTACCCTCGCCGTCTGACAGGGAGTCGGGCCCGTATCAGGGGCGAAGAGCGAGAGAGTGGGGCAAGTCGTGGGGCGGCGCAAGGGCAGCATAGGGATCGCACTCGTCACGGGGGCGATGCTGGTGGGCGCGAGTGCCTGTGGCGGGGGCGGCAGTGACAAGGCGAGTGGGGACGACGCAAAGGCGCCGGGCAAGCCGAGTGCGAGCGCCTCTCCGTCACCGACGAAGCCCGCGGGCCCGCCGATGCTGCTGGACACGATCACCCCGCAGACGGGAACCACGGTCGGCGTGGCCATGCCCATCTCGGTGATCTTCTCGAACCCGGTGTCGGCAAAGGCACGGGCCACGGTGGAGAAGCACATGAAGGTGAGCGCCTCGCAGCCGGTGGCCGGCGCCTGGCACTGGTTCGGCGACAAGCGTGCCGACTGGCGACCGAAGTCGTACTGGCCCTCCGGCACGAAGGTCAAGATCGACGCTGACATGAACGGTGTCAGCAACGGCAACGGACGCTACGGCGTGCGCAAGTACACGCACACCTTCACGATCGGCGACGATGTGCGCGCGGACGTCTCGGTGACCGGCCACACCATGAAGGTGACCCGGAACGGCAAGACGGTGCGCACCCTGTCGATCAACGCAGGCAGCGCTCAGTATCCGACGTGGAACGGCACGATGGCCGTCATCGACAAGCAGGAGAAGGTCCACATGACCTCCTGCAGCGTCGGCATCAGCTGCGACAAGGGCAGCTCCAACTACTACGACCTGACGCTGCCCTGGGACATCCACCTCACCCAGTCCGGCACCTACGTGCACTACTCGACCGGCGACCCCAATCCGGGCAGCGGCAGCGCCCGCGGCTCGCACGGCTGCGTCCACCTGTCCCTGTCGGACGCCAAGTGGTTCTACGGCCAGGTCAAGCAGGGTGACCCCGTCACCATCACCGGCTCGCCCCGTGCCAAGGCCCCGGCCGACAACGGTTACGCCGACTTCAACCTGGAATGGGGCCAGTGGCTCGCGGGCAGCGCGTCCGGGGAGGGGAAGACCGCGGCGCTGTGATGCGCTGCGGCGGCGGCCCCAGTCAGCAGCCGATGATGTCGACCGCGGGGCGACCCTCCTGGGCCAAGGCGGACGGCATCCGCACGATCCTCTTCGCCCACACCGACCAGGCACGATCTTCTGTGCCCACAGCGACCAGGCAGGGCTGAAGTCTCGCTGGCGTGGGGAGCTGACCGAGGTGCGCGCCCACCACGACCACATCGCCGCGCCCCTCGCCGTCTGACCCTGCTCTCCGGCCGAGCACACCACGCGTGCATCGGCAGCGCATGCCTGTTCACGAATCCGGGCGACGGATCACCGCCGCCCGGATTCCTGCTGCCTGCCCCGTCTTCCCTCTTCAACGGCTGGGTTTCCTGGCCGTGTGTAACGATCGTTGCGTCATGCAGCACGGAGAAGGGACGCGGATGGCTGACCGGGCCGGAGATGACAGCAACCAGGCGAAGGGCGCCCCGGACACGGAGCAGGCGGGGCGGGAGCCCGGGCTGGGGGCCACCGTGGCGGAGCGGGTGCGGCGTGTCGAAGGGGGCCTGTCTCCTGCCGAGCGGAAGATCGCCCGGGCGCTGACGGCCAATTACCCGGCGGCTGGGCTGGAGTCCGCTTCGGGGCTCGCCTCCCAGGCCGGGGTCAGTGCCCCCACCGTGGTGCGTTTTGTCGCCCGGCTCGGGTTCGACGGCTACCGGCACTTCCAGCAGTCACTGCGTGAGGAGGTGCAGGCGCGTCATGCCTCTCCATTGACCTTGGCACCGGTGATCGGCAAGGACTCGCCCACGTCCGAACTGGTCGAGGCGGCGCAGCAGGTGAGCAGTGCGGCGCTGAGCCAGACGTTCGCCGCGCTTCCGGAGCAGGAGTTCGATCAGGCGGTCGGCTTGATCTGTGACCCGGGCAAACGGATCGCATGCTTCGGCGGCCGGTTCTCCCAGCTGCTGGCCGAGTACCTCGACCTGCACCTCCGGCTGCTGCGGCCGGGGACCTTTGTGCACACCGCGGCCCCGGGGCGCGATGCGGGATTCCGTGTCGACCTGAGCCGGCGGGACGTGTGTGTGGTCTTCGACTTCCGCCGCTACCAGGACGACACCGTGCAGCTCGCCCGGTATGCGCATGGGCGCGGCGCCAAGGTCGTGCTCTTCACCGACCCGTGGCTCTCGCCCGTGGCCGAGTTCGCGGACGTGGTGCTCCCCGCGCGGGTGGAGGCGCCCAGTCCGTTCGACAGCATCGTCGCGCCCATGGCGGTCGTGGAAGCCCTGGTCGCCGCTGTGCATGCCCGTCTGGGGCCGGCGGCCGAGGAACGGATGCGAGCCGCGGAGGAGGCGTGGCGCGGGGCCGCCGACCCCTCGTGAAAAATTCATTTCAGACTCCCTATTGACGCGTCGCGTGTAACGAATATTTCATGAGGGTGTCTCGGGCCACAACCGTGCGGCCCCCCTTCTGCTCGGGAGTGCGTTGTGCCCGATCATCCTCAAACCTCACGCAAACTACGGCTGTGGGAAGCGCTGGCCCTCTCCGTCGGACTCATGGGCCCGACCCTGGCCATGGGCCTCAACGGGGCCGGTGTCGCGGCCACCGTAGGCAAGGCCGTACCGCTGGTCTTCCTGCTCGGCCTGCTCGGCGTCGGCCTCGTGGGCTACGGCTTCTGGCGGCTGACCCAGCACTTCCACCACGCCGGCTCCGTCTACGCCCTGGCCGGCGCCACCATCGGCCCCCGCGCCGGCTTCTTCGGCGGCTTCGCGCTGCTCGGCGCCTACCTCGCCTTCCTCATGTGCACCCTGGCCGCAACCGGAGTCTTCGCCCATGCGTTTCTGCGCGCTCTGGGCCTGACGTCCACCGGCCCGTGGGCGGCCTTCGCGGTCATCGCCGCCCTGGGCGTCACCCTGCTCAACTCGCGTGACACCCGGCTCACCGCCCGCACCCTGCTGATCGCCGAAGGCATCGGGATCGCGGCCATGCTGGCCCTCGCCCTCGTCGTCATCGGGCGCACCGGCACCGGCACAGCACCGCGCCACCAGTCCTTCGACCTGTCGGCCTTCACCCCCGGCACCGCCACCTACGGCGCGATCATGACCGCGACCGTCTTCGCCTTCCTCTCCTGGGCCGGATTCGAGGCGTGCGCCTCACTGGGCGAGGAGACCGACGACCCCAAGCGCAACATCCCACGCGCCCTCGCGGGCAGCGTGCTGCTCACCGGTGTGCTGTACGTCCTGATGATGTTCGTCCAGACCATCGGGTTCGGTACCGACGACAAGGGCGTGCGTGCGTTCGCCGGGGCGCAATCGGCCCTTGTGACGCTCTCCGGCAGCTACATCGGGACCTGGTTCTCACTCGTCGTCGCCTTCACCGCGGTTGCCTCCGCCTTCGCCGCCGCCCTGTCCTCGTCCGCCGCCGCTGCCCGCATGGTCTCCGCGCTGGCCCGCGACGGCTTCGGCCCGGCCGCGCTCGCCCGCACCGACCCGGCAACCGGCTCCCCCTTCAGGGCCCTGTGGCTGTGCGGAGCCGTGGCCGCCGCGCTCACGGCCGTCATGTACGGCCTGGGCACCACCGCCTTCGACACCTACTACTGGTACGCGACCATCGGCGTGCTGTGTGTCCTGGTCGTCTACGCGGTAGCCGGAGTCGGCGTGATCGTCTTCACCCTCTCCCGCCGCGGCAACATCCCCCGCCATGAGCTGATCGTCCCGCTCGCCGGTCTGGGCTACCTCTGCTTCGTCTTCTACCAGCAGTCCACCGGCCAGAGCGCGCCCTACACCTACTTCCCATGGATCGCCGCCGCATGGTGCGCGACCGGCCTGGCCGTCGTCCTGCTCGCCCCCTCTCTGGCCGCGCGCATCGGCGCCCGCCTCACCAGTGAACTGAACCGGGGACAGGGCGACCGCCGGCAGCAGAGCCCCGAACCGCCCGCCGCCGAAGCCATGAAGGTGACCCCATGACTCCCCGCACCGACGACTACGCGACCGTCTTCGTCGCCACCTGCGACCTGGCCGGCCAGGTACGAGGGCGGGCCGTGCCGCCCTCCGAACACGAAGCGGTCCTGCGCAGCGGCACCGGCTGGGTGCCCGCGAACCTCGCGATCTCCTCGTTCGGGCCGATCGCTCCCGACAACGTCTTCGGGTCCCGTGGCGACCTGCGGCTGATCCCCGACGCAGGCACCGCCGTCGCCATCCCGGCCGACGGCCCCACTCCGGGGATGCTGCTCTACCTCGCCGACCAGAGACTGCCGGACGGGCAGCCCTGGGCCTGCTGCCCGCGCACCTTCCTGCGGGACGCCCTCTCCGAGCTGCGCGAACGTACCGGCCTGGAGGTCGTCGCCGCCTTCGAGCACGAATTCGTGCTCGGCGATCTGCCCGAGAGTGCTCCGTTCTCCCTGCGACGCTTCCGGGACGCCGAACCCTTCGGCACCGATCTGGTCAGGCTCCTGGAACACACCGGGCTCGAACCGGAGACATGGATCCCCGAGTACGGCGACGGTCAGTTCGAGGTCACCCTGCGCCCCGCCCCCGCCACGGTCGCGGCCGACCGGGCCGTCCTCCTCAAGGAACTCGTCCGCGACCTGGCCCGCCGCCGTGAACTGCCCGTCACCTTCGCCCCGCTTCTGGACACTGGGGGAGTGGGCAACGGCGTCCACCTCCACCTGAGTCTGCGCGACACCGACGGACGCCCCGCGCTCTACGACCCGCAGCGCCCCGGCCGACTCTCCGCCCTCGGCTCCCGCTTCAGCGCCGGCGTCCTGGCCCACGCCCCGGCCCTCACCGCCCTGACCGCACCGAGCCCGGTGTCCTTCCTGCGCCTGACGCCGAACCGGTGGAGCGCGGGCGGGGCATTCCTGGCCGAGCGCAACCGCGAGGCGCTGCTGCGCATCTGCCCCACCACCGAGCTCGGCGGCGCCGGCCCCGCCGCCCAGTTCAACCTCGAATACCGCGCCGCCGACGCCACGGCCAATCCGTGGCTCGCTCTTGGCGTCCTCATCCGCGCCGGGCTGGCCGGCCTCACCGGTGACTACGACGAGCCCACCGTGTGGCCCGAGGACACCGACCGGTCCGTGCTCGCGCTGGCGCCGCCCCTGCCCACCACCCTCGACGAGGCGCTGGAGGCCCTGGAGAAGGACCACGTCGTCCGGTCCTGGTTCGACCCACGACTGCTGGCCACCCACCTCTCGGTCAAGCGGTCCGAACTCGCCCAGCTCGACGGTCTGGACGACGCGGCACGCATCGGAAAGGTCCGTCATGTCTACTGAACGACTCCTCGCGGAGATCGACCGGCTCCCCCTGGTGGACCATCACGTCCACGGTGCCCTCCGCCATGGCGCCGACCGTTCCACCCTGGAGCAGATGCTCACCGAATCCGACCGCCCGATCCCACCGTGGATGACCCAGTTCGACTCGCAGATCGGCTTCGCCGTCCGCCGCTGGTGCGCCCCGGTCCTCGGCCTCGAACCGCACGCCGATCCCGAGACATACCTGGCACGGCGCTGCGAACTCGGCGCCGACGAGGTCAACCGCAGACTGCTCGGCGCCTCCGGCATCGGCCACTATCTGCTGGAGACCGGCTACAAGGGGGAGGACATCCTCGGCCCCCAGGGCATGGCGGCCGCCTCCGGACGCCCCGTCGACGAGGTGGTGCGCCTGGAGGCCGTACTGGAGGACGTGGTGCGCGCCGGGGTCACCGCCACCGAACTCCCCGACCGGTTCCGGGAAACCCTGGCCGCCCGCACGGCCACCGCGGTCGGCCTCAAGAGCATCGTCGCCTATCGCCACGGCTTCGACTTCGACCCCGCCCGCCCCGACGAGGACGAGGTGGCCGCCGCGGCAGACGCCTGGCTCACCGAGTGCGAAGCCACCGGAACCGTCCGCGTCAGCCACCCGGTGCTGCTGCGCTTCGCCCTCTGGTGCGGTGTCGACCGAGGTCTGCCGATCCAGCTGCACGCCGGCTACGGCGATCCGGACGTCGAACTCCACCGCTGCGACCCGCTGTTGCTCACCCGGTTCATCAAGAACGTGGAACGGTACGGCACCGACCTGCTGTTGTTGCACTGCTACCCCTTCCAGCGCAACGCGGGCTACCTCGCCCAGGTGTTCCCGCACGTCTACTTCGACGTCGGCCTCGGCATCAACTACACCGGCATGCGCTCCGACGCCGTCATCGCCGAATCACTCGAACTCGCCCCCTTCGCCAAGATCCTCTTCTCCTCCGACGCCTGGGGACCGCCGGAACTGCACCATCTCGGCGCCCTGTTGTGGCGCCGCGGCATGGCCCGGACCCTCGGGGCGTGGACCGACAGCGGGGAGTGGGACCTCGACGAGGCCCTCAAGGTGGTGCGCATGATCGGCCAGGACAACGCCCGCCGCGTCTACCGGCTGGAGGACCGGGCATGACGAGCCGCTACCTCACCACGTTGGCCGCCGCGCTCGAAGAGGAACTGCCGGCCGCCGCGGCACTACGCCACCGCATCCACGCCCGCCCCTGCCTGTCCGGCGCCGAGGCCCCCACCCGCGACCTCGTACTCGCCGCACTCCCGGCAGGCCCGACCACCAAGGTCGCCGACACCGGCGCCGTCGTCCGGATCGGCGGACCGGGCCCCGCAGTCGCCGTCCGCGCCGAACTCGACGCCCTCGCGGTGCAGGAGCAGACCGGCGTGGCATGGACGTCCGAACACCCCGGCCTCATGCACGCCTGCGGCCACGACGTGCACCTGGCCGCGCTCACCGCACTGGCCCGGGCCGTCGGCCGGGTCGGCGGCCCGGCTCCACTGCTGGCCGTTCTCCAACCGAGGGAGGAGACCTACCCCTCCGGCGCCCAGGACATCGTCGAGGACGGCATCCTCGACCGGGAGGAGTGCGGGGCGGTGATCGGGGCGCATGTGCAGCCACTGCTACCGGCCGGTACCGTCGCCTGCACCCCCGGTGGCGTCAACGCCTCGGCCGACGAGTTCACGGTCACGGTGCACGGCCGCAGCGGCCACGCCGCCTACCCGCACCTCACCCGCGACCCCGTCGTCACCCTGGCCCATGTCATCGTCGCCCTGCAGAGCCTGGTCAGCCGCGGCACCGACCCCATGTCCCACGTCGTACTCAGCGTCAGCACCCTCGCGGCCGGCACCGCCGCCAACGTCATCCCCGGCACCGCCGAGGCCCGCGGCACCCTGCGCGCGCTGAGCCCCGCCGACCGGGAGCTCCTGCACACCCGGCTGGCCGAGGTCGCCGGTCTGGTGGCGCAGGCCCACGGTTGCACCGCGCGGGTGGACATCACCCGCGGAGAACCCGTGCTCGACAACGACGCGGCGCTGACGTCCGCCACCGGACCGCTGCTCGGCTCGCTCGGCCTGAGCGTCGGTGACGACCTGCGGTCCGCTGGTTCCGACGACTTCTCCTTCTTCTGCGCACATCTGCCGTCGCTGATGCTGTTCGTGGGCACCCACGGCGGCACCGAACAGCTGCACTCACCCACCTTCCTGCCGCCCGACGAGCGGATCCGGGACGTCGCCCACGCCATGCTCGCCGGCTATCTGGCCGCCGCGGAACGGACCACCTGAACTTCCCGGGCGCCCCGCCCTTCGCTTCCCAAGGACCACACCATGACCACGACCGACACCCACGGCACGCCCCGCCCCGGCTCGGCGACCCAGCACCACGTGTCCCTGGCCGAGACGGCCACCGCCCACAACTACCAGCCGCTGCCCGTGGTGGTGGCCTCCGGCCAGGGCGCATGGGTCACCGACGTCGACGGCCGCCGCTACCTGGACTGCCTGGCCGGATACTCGGCCCTCAACTTCGGCCACAGCCACCCCCGGCTGACCGCCGCGGCCCAGGAGCAGCTGGCACGCCTCACCCTGACCAGCCGGGCGTTCCACAACGACCGCCTCGGTCCCTTCTGCCGCGAACTCGCCGAACTCGCCGGCATGGACCTCGTACTGCCGATGAACACCGGCGCCAAAGCTGTCGAGACAGCGATCAAGGTCGCCCGCAAGTGGGGCTACGCGCGCAAGGGCGTGGCCCCGGACCGCGCCACCGTCATCGTCGCCGACGGCAACTTCCACGGGCGCACCACCACGATCGTCAGCTTCTCCACCGACCCGGTGGCCCGCGACGGCTTCGGCCCCTTCACCCCCGGCTTCCGCACCGTCCCCTACGGCGACAGCGCAGCGCTGGAAGCGGCGATCGACGAGAACACCGTGGCCGTGCTCCTCGAACCCATCCAGGGCGAAGCCGGCGTGCTCATCCCCCCGCCGGGCTACCTCCAGACCGTACGGGACGTGTGCACCCGCGAGAACGTGCTGTTCATCGCGGACGAGATCCAATCCGGACTCGGCCGTACCGGCACCACCTTCGCCTGCGACGCCGAGGGCGTCACCCCCGACGTCTACGTCCTCGGCAAGGCGCTCGGCGGAGGCATCGTTCCGGTCTCCGCCGTGGTCTCCCGCCACGACGTGCTCGACGTCATCCGCCCCGGCAACCACGGCTCCACCTTCGGCGGCAACCCGCTCGCCGCCGCCGTCGGCCACACCGTCGTCGAGCTGCTGCGCAGCGGTGAGTACCAGACACGGGCCGCCGAACTCGGCGAGCGGTTGCGCGGCCGGCTCGAAGGGTTCGTCGGACGTGGCGCGGTCGCCGTCAGGTCCCGCGGCCTGTGGGCCGGCATCGACCTCGACCCCGCCTTGATGACGGGACGCCAGGCATGCATACGTCTCCTGGACCGCCGTGTGCTCGCCAAGGACACCCATGGCTCCACCATCCGGCTCGCCCCGCCGTTGGTCATCGAACCCAACCAACTGGACTGGATGTGCGATCAGTTGGGTGAGGTCCTGACCCTGTCCGGCGGCTGACACCTGCACTGCTGGCGCACGTGTTCAACGCCGGCGCGCTCATAACGCCTTCTGCTGCCGGCAATTCAGCAGTCCAGCCGTCAGCCGACGCCGAGAACGCTGGAGAGCGGCTCGGCGTCGGCGTTGGCGTTGGCGCTGGCTTCGGCGTCAGGTTTGGCTTCGGACCGCGAGGCAGCTACCCGCGGAGTTGCGTGGCGATCTCGTGGGAGAAGGCCGCGACGCGGGTGTAGACGCCAGGGGTGGGGGTGGAGTTGCTGCTGTGGGACAGCCAGCTGACGATGCCGATCAGTGTGCCGTCGGCGACGAGCGGGCCGCCGCTGTCACCTTCCGCATGGTGGGCGCCGGTGACGGTGTCGTTGGCGCAGGTGTGCATCTTGGGGTCGAAGTCCCCGGGGTTGAGCCGCTGGCAGGTCCGGTCGGGGAGGACGCGCAGTTTCGCCGAGCGCAGGACGTTCGCCGGGCGGTCCTCGTTGTCCAGCAGCCCCCAGCCGTAGACCCGTGCGCTGGTGCCCGGACGGTACGGACCGGTGTCGGCGGTGGTGGCGATCGGCAGCGGGGTGTACTTCGTCGGCATGGGCTTGTCGAGGGTCAGGACCGCCACGTCGTTCTCCAGGTGCCGGCCGAACCGCGGGTGGATCCAGACCTTCCGCACCTTGCGCATCGTGCCGTCATGGCGGCGCAGGTCGGTGCGGCCCGCGACAACTCCCACATCGGTGGGCTCTTCGTCGACCACGCAGTGCGCTGCGGTGACGACCTTGACGGGGGTGACCAGGGTGCCGCCGCAGAACTGGCCCGAGCGGGGGTAGCTGTCGGTCTGTCGCCACAGGTTGATCGAGACGGCCCATGGCGCCTGTTCCGTGGTCGACTTCTGCCCGCCGATGATGGCGTGGGCGGTGGCGGCCGGCAGCACGGCGAGGCCGGTGCCCACGAGTGCCAGGAGGCAGGCCAGGGCGGGCAGACGCGCTGTCGTGTGTCGTCGTGTCATCGTCATTCCCCTTCCTGTCCGGCTATTTGGTCCTGGAGGAGTGGGTAGTAGGAGGCGGTCTTGTTGGCGACGCCCGGGTAGAGGCGGTCGGTGCAGCTGCCGCCGCCACTGATGACCCCGACGAGCCGGCCCTTCACGACCACCGGCCCACCGCTGTCCCCGTAACAGGCGTTGACGCCACCGGCCGGGTAGCCCAGGCACATCGTGTAGCGCTTGTCGTAGCGGCGGCTGCCGTACGCGGTGACGCAACTTTCGTCGCCCCGGTTGGGGAGCAGCGCGGTCTGCAGCGGCGGCACGCGCCGGTCGTCATCGCGGCCGGTCGTGGAACCCCACCCCAGGACCCTGGTGGGGGTGCCCTCCTCGTACAGCTGCTGCTGCGCCGGGGTGGCCAGCGGCAGTGTCGGGTAGGGCATGGGGGCGTTGAGGGTGAGCACGGCGATGTCGTGCACGTACTTGGCGCCGCTCCCGTCGGTGACGGCCTTGGGATGGATCCACGCCTTCACGACCTTGCGGACCGTGCCCTTGCGGGTGTCCCGAAGGTCTTCCCGTCCGCCGACCACCCGCATCTGATCGACGGTGGCCGGGTTCACGCAGTGGGACGCGGTCAGCACCTTGCGGGGTGCGACGAGCGTGCCGGCGCATTCCGGGTTCTTCACGTCATCCGCCGACGTCAGGGCGACCGCCCAGGGGTACTTCTTGATGTCGGCGCGGTCTCCTCCCACCACCGCGCCGGCCGGCGGGACGGCCGCCGCCACCAGTGCCACCCCGGCCAGCACCGCACCCATCAGGACACCGCGGTGTGTCCTCGCCGCGTTCCTTGCTCCCGTTGCTTCCGTTGCTCCCATTGCTCCTCCGTGACGATCGAACAATGCCGCCAAGTGAGAGCACGGGCAGCGCCGCACGGTTGTCCACGACACGGTGGCTCTTGCGGATCACGGCCATGGGGGGGCGGCAGTTCGGCCCTTCGCATGCCGATCGGGAGGAGCGTCCGGAGGTCCGGTTCCCCGGGCACGCCGCGGCCACATGAGCCGTGTCATCCGGCGGGGCGCGCCATCCGGCCGGGCCGTGTCATCCGGCGGGCAGGCGGACCACGAAGCGCGCGCCCGCCGTGTGGCCGGCGTCATGGGTCACTTCACCGCCGGCGGAGCGGGCCAGGCGTCGGGCAAGCGGCAGACCCAGGCCCGCTCCGGTGTGACCGTCCGCGGGTTCGGCGCGTCGGCCCGGTTGGAAGAGCTGCGCGGTGAAGGTGGCCGGGACGCCGGGACCGTCGTCGACGACCGCCACGCGAGTGCCGTCGGGCGCAGGCGAGACCTGGAGGGCGACCCGCGAGCGGGCGTAGCGCAAGGCGTTGTCGATGAGCGGGGCGACGATGCGCTCCAGCAGCGCGGCGGGCACCCCGGCCATCACGGTGTCCGGGCCGTCAAGCGTGATCTCGGCGCTCGTGGTCTCGCCGCCCGTGCTCTCGGCAACTGGGGTGTCGGCGCCCGCGGTCTCGGCCATCGAGACCTTGGCCTTCTCGTGGGGGCTGTGCTGACCGGTGAAGCGGCGCAGTACGGCCATGACGTCCGTCGTGCCGGGAACGGTGTGTGCGCCGGCCCGGGCGTCGTCCAGGATGGTCTCGCAGATGGTGCGCATGGAGGCGGCGGCCTCAGCGATGGAGGTATGGGTGGCGCGGGTCTCGTCGGTGGAGCGGGGACGGGCTTGCCACCAGTCGAGTTCGGCGGTGATCCGCGCCAGGGGATTGCGCAGCTCGTGGGAGAGCTCCCGGGTGAGTTGTTGTTCGTGGCGCAAGACGGCACGGATCCGGTCGAGCAGTTCGTCCAGCGAGGCCCCGAGCCGGGAGAGTTCGGCGGGGCGGTCGCCGGTGCCGAAGCGCTCTGGGGAGGCGACCACGCTCCACCGGGTGGCCTGTTCCGTCATGGTCCTGACCGGACGCAGCGCGCGCCCCACCGCGAGCCGGGTCAGGACGTAGGTACAGGCCAGGACGGTGGCATCGAGCGCGAGGGAGGCGATGAGCAGGGTGTCGGCCGACGCACGGTAGGGAGCGAGGTTTATGGCGGTAACGACCGTGACGGTGGCGGTGCGCCTGGCACCCGGCCGGACTCCGCCCACGGGCTCGGCACACAAACGTATGCGACCTCCGGCCGTCACGTCGTTGCAGCGCTTGTCGCCGTGCGCGGCGAAACGGGTGGCGGCCCGAGTGATCGTGCCGTCGGCCGCGGCTGAGTCGGGGTGCTCCAGCAGCCGGGTGCCCGCGTAAATCCATACGTTGGTGTCCAAGGCGGCGTCGTCCGGTGTTTCCAGGACGCGTACCGGCTGGTGACGGGTGTCGATGGTCGCGGCCACGGCACTTGCCCGAGTGCGCAGTTCGTCGTCCGCCTGTTGCTGGAGATGGTGGCGGACGATCGCGTTGAACACGACGGTGAGGACCACCATCACCAGCGTGGCAGTGGTAAGCGCCACGAGGGACAGCCGGCCCCGCAGCGTACGGGGGCGGCAACGGCCGGCCAACGCCGACATGCGGCGCGGGGCGGCGGTCATGAGAGCCGGTGCCCGATTCCCCGCATGGTGCTGATCGTCAGGCTGCTGCCCGCCTCCCGGATCTTGCGGCGCAACCGGCTCAGATACTGGTCGAGGGTGTTGTCGCTGACCTGCGCGCCTTCGGGCCAGCCGGCCCGGACGAGTTCCTGTCTGCCCACCACTGCCCCCAGTCCCGCCATCAAAGCGGCAAGGAGCCGGAATTCGGTGGGTGTCAACGCCACGCCGACGCCCCCTGCACACAGGCTGTGGTGCACCGGATCCAGGACCAGGTCCCCAGCGGCCGTAGGCCGGGCCGGCCCGGATCGCTTGAGGGCGGCGCGCAACCTGGCGGTCAGCTCGGCGAGATGGAAAGGCTTGGCGAGGTAGTCGTCACCACCGGCGGAGAACCCGCTGAGGCGGTCATGGAGCCGGTGGTGCGCGGTGAGGAAGACGACCGGGCGGGAGAACCCCTGCGCCCGCATCGCCTGGCACACGTCCCGCCCGTCGGCATCCGGCAGCCTGACGTCCAGCACCACCGCGTCCACGCTGTCGCCGGTCAGCCGGAGAGCGGTCGCGCCGTCCTGAGCGGCCAGCGTGCCGAAGTCCTCGTCACGCAGTCCACGGACCAGCACGTCCCGCAGCGCGTGGTCGTCCTCGACGATCAGAATGGTGGGACGCACAGTTGATCACCTCACAACAAGCTCGGGAGCCGGGCCCGGGATACCGCATGCGCCCCCACCTTTGAGCAACACTTCCGGTCGGCCAGCAGGCCGGTAGGTGGCGACGACAGTGACGGCGAACCGACTACAGTGCGGTAGACGGTCTACGGCACTGTAGACGATGAAGGCGGTAGGGCTCGTCAGTGTTCGTCGACAGCAGGGGCCCTCCGTTGTCGGCCCAGCGAACCATCAGTGTGAGACCGGTTCCCTGCGCCGGGTCGTTGCCCACAGGAGTAGGGCGGCGAGGCTGAAGGACGTGCCGAGGGCTGTCACGGCCGGCCAGCCTGCCGTCGCGTAGGCGAGGGAGGAGCCGAGGGCGCCGAGGCTGCTGCCCGCCGAGTAGAAGACCATGTAGCCGCCGATGATCCTGCTGCCCGCGTCGGGTCGGACGGCGTGGATCAGGGTCTGGTTGGTGACGTGGACGGCCTGTACGGCGAAGTCCAGCAGGACGGCACCGATCGCCAGCGCCCACAGCGAGTGCCGGGTCAGGGTGATCGGAAGCCAGGAAAGCGCCAGCAGGGCGAGGCCGACGCCGGTCGTGCGCTGGGCGAGTCCCCGGTCGTTCCAGCGCCCGGCCACTCCGGCGGCGACGGCCCCGGCCGCTCCGGCGAGCCCGAACGCGCCGATCGCGGTGTGCGACAGCGACCACGGCGGGCCGCTCAAGGGCTGAGCCATGCCGCTCCACAGCGTGCTGAAGGCCGCGAACACCAGCAGGGCGAGCGCGCCCCGGATCCGCAGCAGCGGATGGCGGACGAACAGGGTGACGGTCGAGGCCACCAGTCGTCCGTACGACTCCTCGCGCACCCGGGCGGACGGTGCGCCCGAGGGCAGAACACGACGCAGCAAGAGGGCGAGGACGGCGGTGACGCCCGCGGACGCCAGGTAGACCGCCCGCCAGCCGGCGAGGTCGGCGAGTACGCCGGCGGCGGCGCGGGCCAGCAGGATTCCGGTGACGATGCCGCCGGTGACCGTTCCTACGGCGCGGCCGCGCCGGGCGGGTGGGGTCAGGGCGGCAGCCGCCGCGACCATCGTCTGGGCGACGACGGCGAGCAGCCCGACCACGGCGAGTGCGCCGAGCAGCGCCCCCACGCCCGGCGCCAGCCCGGCGACCAGCAGCGCCAGTGCCAGCAGCCCGAGTTGACCGGTGACCAGGCGCCGATGGTCGAGCAGGTCGCCGAGCGGTACGAGGGTCAACAGGCCAGTCGCATAGCCGAGTTGGGTCACCGTGACGATCGCGCCGAGCAGCCCGGAGCCGAGCGCGAACCGCTCTCCGAGGGTCACCAGCAGGGGCTGTGCGAAGTAGACGGTGGCCACGGAGCTGCCGCAGGCGAGGGCGAGCAGGGGCACGAGCCGGGCGGGCGGCGACGGGTCCGGCATCGACGCCGTGGCATGCGCCTCGGGGCCGCCGGTTCCGCCGCACTCGCCGACCGTACCGGAGCACTGGATCGCCATATCGACACGCCTTCCGCTCGATTCGGTTGCATCTTGCTACCGACGTGACCGTAGTCATTCGAGGTAGCATGTTGCAACCACCCTCGGAGAGGGGTCCGGGGAGCTGGAGGAGAGGAGCCACGGATGGTCGCCCGCACCCGTTTCGACGCCGACCCCTGTCCCGTTGCCCGGTCGGTGAACGCCATTGGCGATTGGTGGTCGCTGCTGATCGTGCGGGACGCCTTCGACGGCAGCCGCCGGTTCGGCGAGTTCCAGCGCAGCCTCGGCATCGCCAAGAACATCCTGGCGGCGCGGCTGCGTGCGCTGGAGAAGGCCGGGGTGCTGCGCGGTGTGCCCGCGCCGGACGGCGGGTCCCACCGCGAGTACCTCCTCACGGACAAGGGCCGCGCCTTGTTCCCGGTGATCGTCGCCCTGCGCCAGTGGGGCGAGGAGGAGTGCTTCACCCCGGGCGAGGACCACTCCCGCCTGCTGGACCGCCGGACCAGCCGCCCGTTGCGCCGTTTGCAGATCCAGGCGGCGGACGGCCGGCCGGTCGGACCCGAGGACACAGTCGTGGAGAAACTGCACGAGACGGAGAGGGCTGAGAAGGAGTAGGCCGAGACGGGGAGGGGCGAGACGGAGAGCGACGAGACGGCCCCTGTGCCTCGCGCGAGGGTTTGCGCCAGGTCGCCGACTCTCCTGGCGCTGCCGGCCGGGTCGTGAGACATCATGCCGCTCATGACCTTTGCCCTCACACCCGCCATCCCGGCTGGGGCCCTGTCCGCTTCCGCTCAGCCCTCGATCGCGTCGGACGACGGTGAGTTGCTGTTGCGGCCCTGGGAGGCGGCCGACGCTCCGGTCCTGCAACGTGCCTTCCAGGACCCGTCGATCCGGCGCTGGCACACGCACCATGTGACGTCGCTGCAGGAAGCCCGGGACTGGGTTGCGGCCTCCCACCGGTCCTGGGAGCAGGAGCGAGCCGTCCAGTGGGTCATCTCCCGGGCCGATGGTGAGGTCGCCGGCCGGATGTCGCTGCGTTGGATGGACCTTCTCCATGGCCTCGCCGAAGTGGCGTACTGGGTCCTGCCCCACGCCCGTGGTACCGGTGTCGCCCCGCGTTCCCTGGCCGCGTTGGCCGCCTGGGCGCTGAACGAGGCCGGCTTTCACCGCCTTGAACTCGCTCACTCGGTCGCCAACGACGCCTCCTGCCGGGTGGCCACCAAGTCGGGCTTCGCTTTGGAGGGCACTCGGCGCGGCGCGCATCTGCAACTGGACGGCTGGCACGACATGCACCTCCATGCTCGTGTCCGGGGAGATGCTTGAGCGGACCGAGTGGTCTGTGCATGCGGTTTCTCAAGGCTGGCAGCCCGTCTGCCAAGGGGCGCGGGCCGAACGCCCGCCTCCCATACGGTCGTTGATGGTCCACGTCACGTAACGGTCCCCGTCATGTAGCCGCGAGAGTGGTTTACCGTTCCCGTCCGTGTGAACGCGCTGGCTCTGCGGCGTTCGTATGCCAAGTGTGATGAGCTATGAATTCACACGACATGAGCACTCCGCGCGTGACTCCGGGTACGGACGACAGCAAGGCATCGGGCGAAGCGCCACTCGCCTCGGATGCCTCGCCCGCCAGGCACCCTTCGCCCGTTACACATGCCTCGCCCACCACGCAGCCCTCGCCCACCACCCCACAACCCTCGCCCGGGGCGCACGAGGCGCAGCCCTCACGGCGTGCCGTGGTGGCGGCCACCGGTGCCTCGGCGCTCGCTGCCGGACTCACCGCCGCCTCCATCGCGCCCGCGACCGCGCTGAGCCCCGCCACCGCACCTGCGACGGCGCCGGCCGCAGTGCCGCCCGGTGTCGATGCCAAGGCATTCACCAGCGTCGCCCGCGCCATCGCCGTCTATGACGAGCATGACAAGTCCCTCATCCCGACCTACCTGAAGGCCATCGAAAACGGCCTCCCCACCAGGCGAGCCAAGGCGACGAAGCGGGTCCTGGTCGTCGGGGCCGGCCCGGCCGGGCTGCTCGCTGCCAACCTGCTCCACCGGGCAGGCCACGACGTCGTGGTGATCGAGGCCAACGGCAATCGTGTCGGCGGTCGCATCAAGACGTTCCGCAAGGGCGGTCACGAAAACGGAGAGCAGCCCTTCGCCGACCCCAAGCAGTACGCCGAAGCCGGTGCCATGCGACTGCCCGGCAGCCACCCCCTCCTCATGGCACTGATCAAGAAGTTCGGCCTCACGCTCCAGGAGTTCTACCTGGTGGATGTGGATGTCGACGACCCGACGAAGCAGGCCAACCGCGCCTGGATCCACGTCAATGGTGTCCACATGCGCCGGGCCGACTACGAGAAGAACCCTGAAAAGATCAACGACACCTTCGGTGTCACGGGCCCCCACCGCACGAAGACCGCATCCGCCATCCTCGCGCAGGCCCTCGAACCCGCACACCGGCTCATCCGAGGAAAGGAAGGAACCGCCCTCGTCGACGGGTGGGCCAAGGTCCTCCAGAAGTACGGCCATTGGTCCATGTACCGGTACCTCACCGAAGTCGCCAAGCTCGACACAAGGACCATCGACCTCATCGGCACCATCCAGAACCTGACCTCACGGCTGCACCTCTCCTTCACGCACAGCTTCCTGTCCAGCGCGCTGATCGATCCCAAGACCAAGTTCTGGGAGATCAAGGGCGGCACCGCGCTGCTCGCCGATGCGTTGTACAAGCCGGTCAAGGGGAAGGTGAGCCTCGACAGGCGCGCCGTACGTATCGAGCGCCACGCCGGCAAAGTCAGGGTGCACACCGTTTCCGAGGGCTGCCAGACCGGCAAGGGCGGTGTCACGGAGGTCTTCGAGGGCGATGAGGCCATCATCACCGTGCCCTTCTCGGGGCTGCGCCACGTGACCTTCGATCCTCCGCTGACCTACGGCAAGCGCCGGGCCATCACGGAACTGCACTACGACGCCGCGACCAAGGTGCTGCTGGAGTTCTCGCAGCGCTGGTGGGAGTTCACCGAGGCGCAGTGGAAAGAGGCGCTGAACTCCATCGAGGACAACCTCTACGACAAGTACAAGGCAGGCACGGTCAACCGCGGCACGTACCTCGGCGCGCACAAGTCCGTGAAAAACCTGGGGGTGACGATCCCCGACGAACTCAAGAAGTGCTTCGCGGTCTTCCGGCCCGTCACGAACAGCGAGCCGGGTGCCACTCACATCCGCGGCGGCGGGAACGTGAGCGACAACGCCAACCGCTTCATGTACTTCGAGCATGCGCACCCCATGGAAGGCAGCGACGGAGGCATCATGCTCGCCTCCTACAGCTGGTCCGACGACGCCCTCAAGTGGGACGCCTTCGCCGACGACGAGCGGTATCTTCGTGCGCTCGCCGGCGTGCAGGCCGTCTTCGGCCGCCGGTGCGAGGTCTTCTTCACCAACAAGTGCAAGACCCAGTCATGGATGCGCGACCACTACGCCTACGGTGAGGCCTCTGTGCTCTTCCCCGGCCAGCACGCAGAGCTGTTCCCTGACGTCCCCACCTCCGAGGGGCCGCTGCATTTCGCGGGGGACCACACCTCCATCAAGCCCGCCTGGATCGAAGGCGCGCTGGAGTCTGCCGTGCGGACGGCGCTGAAGGTCCACACGGGCTGACAGGAGGCACGATCACCCCGTCCGGCGCCCCGCCCCACCGGGACGCCGGACCGGCTCTCCTACGCGGTCGTCCTCTCCGCACGGCCGCCCCGGCGCTAGGAGCCGTGGGATTGCGGTTCGTAGAGGGTGATCGCCCCGGAGGGGCAGAGACCGGCGGCCGTCTGCGCGGCCGCGCGATGGGCGGTGGGCGGCTCGGCATGCAGCAGGAGCACGCGGCCGTCGTCGGGGTCCTGGTCGAAGACCTCGGGGGCGGTCAGCGCGCACATCCCGGCGCTGATGCAGCGCTCACGGTCGATGCGCAGGCGCGGCGCCCTCATGATCCCGCCTTGTCCCAGGTGACCGGGAGGCTCTTGACGCCGTAGATGTCCGCGGTCTCCGGACGCAGGAGAACCTCCTCGGCCGGTACGGCGAGGCGCAGCGTGGGGAAGCGGTCGACCAGCGCGCGGAACGCGACCCGCATTTCGACGCGGGCCAACTGCTGGCCCAGGCACTGGTGGATCCCGTGACTGAAGGCCAGGTGTCCGTCGTACGGCCGTCGGAGGTCGAGCACGTGGGGGTCGGTGAAGCGCTCGGGGTCGCGGTTGGCGGTGTGGTACGACAGGACGACCGTCGTGCCGGCCTCGATGGTCCGGCCGCCCAACTCGACGTCCACCAGCGCCGTCCGCATGAACGTCTTGGCGACGCTCAGATACCGCAGCAGCTCCTCCACGGCCCCGTCGGTGAGCCCCGGATCGGCGCGCAGCGCGGCCAGTTGGGCCGGGTTCTGCAGCAGTGCGAAGGTGCCGAGGGACAGCATGTTCGCGGTGGTGTCGAACCCGGCCGCCAGCAGGATCAGGCTGATTCCCTTCAGTTCCTCATCGGTCAGATCGCTGTCGGTGAGTTCACTGAGCACATCGTCGGTGGGGTTCGCGCGCTTGGCGGCCACCAGCTCCGCGAGGTACTCCTGGGTCGCGGTGTAGGCCGCTACCAGCTCCTCGTCGCTGGTCTCCCCGCCCATGAACGTGTCGATCTGCGCCTGGAAGGAGCCCCGGTCCTCGTACGGCACCCCCAGCAGCTCGCAGATCACGATGGTGGGGATGGGCTTGGCGAACGAGGTCACCAGGTCTGCCGGCGGACCGGCCTTCTCCATGGCGTCCAGGCAGTCGGCGGTGATCTGCTCGATGCGCTCGGTGAGCAGTCGCATCCGCCGTACGGTGAACTTGCCCACCAGCGGCTTCCGGTAGCGCCCGTGCTGCGGCTCGTCCATGAGCAGGAACTCGCCGGGCGGCGCTGGAGGCAGCTCGAAGTCGACCACGTTCATCAGCTCCTTGCGCGAGCTGAAGCGCGAGTCCGCCAGGACCGACCTGACCAGGTCGTACCCGGTGATCAGCCAGCCGGGTTTCCCGCCGGGGTGGGTGTAGCGGCTGATGGGTCCGTGCCGACGGGCGTCGAGCAGCTCTGCCGGCGGGTCGAAGGGGCGGCCCGGCTGACGCGCCGTCGGCTGCGTCGTGAGGGTGTGGACGGATTCACTCATGGCCATTCCTTCGGCTCGCGATATGACGTGTTTGACGCAGCTCGAAAGCTACGTTGCGTTCAACATGTCGTCAATCGGCAAAAAGGCATTCCCGCAGGCAGGAGCCGGGAAATTGATGCAATGACGCTGAGCCTGAATGCAATGCCGCGTTGCAATGAATGGCGGCGAAGGCAATACTGACGGCATGCCAGGAGGACGATTGACCCAGCAGGACCGCCAGCGCATCGCGACCGGCCTCGCCGACGGGCTCTCGTACGCTGAGATCGCCAGGCGACTCGACCGGTCGACCTCGACGATCAGCCGAGAGGTCGGACGCAACGGCGGGCCCGGCGGCTACCGGCCCCAGCAGGCGCACCAGGCGACGGCCCAGCGGGCGCGGCGTGGCATACCGGCACCCCCACGCGCGGCCGGACCATCGGTCGGCGCGGTGGAAGAGGAGAGCATCGAGCTGGCGGTCAGGTCCGGGATGCCGAGGATGATGGCGCGCGTCCACGTCGACCTGTTGCTGTCCGAGAACGGCAGGCGCACCGCAGCCGAGCTGACCCGCAGGCTGCAGGTCAGCCCGGCCTCCGTCTCCGTGGCCGTGAACTCCCTGGTCCGGAACGGATATGTGCGGCGCGAGCGCGATCCGCAGCGGCGTCGCGACATCTATGTGGTCGACGACGAAGCCTGGTACCACTCGGTCATGATCAGCGCGCAGCAGACGCTTGAGGCGGCACAGGCCGCGCTGGCGGGGGCGGAGACGGTCGGGCTCGACGGGCCCGTGGGGCAGCGGCTGGCCAGGGCAGGTGCGTTCCTGGAGCGGGTCACCCGGGACCTGACGGAGTCGGCCGACCGCTGGCGCACTTTGTTGGCGTGATGGGGTCGGCGTACACCCCGCCTGCCGCATACGCCCCGCCGCCCGGTGACACATGTGCCTCCGGGCCGCTGACTGACACCGAGGTGTTTGAGCACGTGTCTGAATCACCGGCGCCGAGAGCGTGGCGTCTGTCCATGGTGCGCAGGACGAGCCGCTCCTACCTTCGGCATACGCGAGATCCAGCGCTGGTGGTCCCCGGCATTCCTCGCCGGACCGGCCCTGGCCGGTCCTGGTCTGGAGTGCCGCGCCACCATTCGAGGGGAGTAGACCCGTGAACGCTGACGGCAGGCCGCCCGTCCCGCCGCCCACCGGCATCATCCACTCCGGACCGGCCGTGCGCGGCAGGTCCGCCGACGGGAGTCAACTCAGGTGTCACTGCGGCCGGTTGCTCACCAGCTGTCAAGGCTGCCAGTCCCCCCGCTGCCTCGACTGCGACCCCTATCGATCCGATGACTGTGCCTTCGATCTCTGAGCGAGCCCTCGACGGCGTCTCCACCGAGGAGCCCGACGCATTGCCGCATTCCTCAGGTGGTCCACGACTCGAAAACCAGGCACAGGCGCGGCACTTCGTGGTGATCGGCAGCGATGAGGCGCGCAGGGTCTGCGGCTTCCTGCAGTCGGCCGGGCATACGGTGCGCCATCTGGCACAGCCCACGGACGAGGATCTGCGCCGGGCGCTGGACCAGGAGACGACGGGAATGGAGGTCGCGGGGGTCGCGATCCTTTTCGATGACGACGTCGAGTCGCTGCGCTACGCGCTCGCGGTCGAGCACATCTGCCCAGGCGTCCTGCTGGTGGTGACCGTCTTCGACCGGACGGTCGCCGAGCAACTCGTGCGCGTGGTTCCGAACTGCCAGGTCACCTCGCCGGCCGAGGTCGCCGCCCCGGCCCTGCTGGCCGCCTGCCTCCAGCCCGACCTGCTGGCCCTCAACCGCACGCCCACGGGCCACATCGGCGCCCGTTGGGAAAGCGACGGCGTGCGCCTCGAGACGTACCGGCCACCGCGTGCCCTGAGGTACCGGGCCTGGCTGGGGAAGCTCAGAGGGCAGCTACGGCCCCACGACGGCAGCTCCCGCATCATGCTGACCGGTCTCACCGGACTTCTCGCCGTGCTGCTCGCGGACTGGAGCTGGGCCGTGACCCTCAACCACCGTCCGCCGGTGGAAGCCTTCTTCGAGGCGGTACGCACGGTCTCCGCCGTCGGCCCCGCGTCCGCGCACGGGTCGAGCGCCTACCTGCTGTTCGCCGCACTCGCGATGCTCATCACCATCGTCTTCACGGCCGTCTTCACCGCCGGCATGGTCGACCGCCTCCTTGGCCCCCGTTCGATCGGCATGGTGGGCCCCCGGGCGCTTCCCCGTGCGGGCCACGTGGTGGTCGTCGGGCTCGGACAGGTGGGGCTGCGGCTGTGCACCCGGTTGCAGGACCTGGGCATCGGCGTGATCGCGGTCGAACGCGACCCGGCCGCCCCCAACCTCCGGCTGGCCAAGGCCCTCGGCGTTCCCGTCGTCATCGCCGACGCCACCGACAGGTTCGTGCTGCGCAAGCTCAGCCTCCACACCGCTCAGGCCCTGGCCGCCGTCGCCTCGGACGACCTGGACAACATCGCGGTCGCCGTCGCCGCACGCGCAGTCGCGCCCGATCTGCGCGTGGTCATCCGGGCAGGTGACCACGAGGCCATCGCCGAGACCCAGTCCCTGTTCCGGATCGGCATCGTCCACGACCTGGGCAGTCTGAGCGCGGCGTACACGACCGCGAGCCTGACCGGGCTACGGCCACGCGGAGTGATCGCCCACGGCAGACGGCTGTGGGTCGAGCACGGCAGCGGACGCTTCACACCGTGGCCACACGCGCTCCGGTGCGATCACCCACAGGACGGTGCGTGAGCGGTGGGCCCGCCTCGAACCCACCATCACGGTGCACTCACGTGCCGACGGGGCCCTTCACGTCCCCGGCACCCGCCCCCGGCCCCGTCCCCGGCCGCGCCGAGGAGTCGGAGCACGGGCCCGCCCGGTAAGGGCCGGTCGGCATGCACCACGGTGAGGGACGAGCATCAATAGGGTGGGTGGCGAAGGCAGGGCCCGCCGCTGACCGGCATTCCTTAAGGCCCGGAGGAGGACCGGTGACGGCGCCGATCACAGACTGCGCACCGCGGCGGCAGATGTGGCCGCTGTACGCTGCCGGATTCACCACCGCGTTCGGTGCCCACGGCATCGCAGCCAACCTCGGCGGTCTCTCGCCGGACGCGGTGACCTCGGTCATGGTCCTTGGCGGCCTGCTGGCCCTCTACGACGGGGCGGAAGTACTGCTCAAGCCGCTGTTCGGCACCCTGGCGGACCGGATCGGCGCCCGCCCCGTGCTGCTCGGCGGACTGGCCGCCTTCGCCGCGGCGTCGGCCCTCTACGCGCTCGCGGACAGCCCGGGCTGGCTGTGGGCGGCCCGCCTCGGCCAGGGCGCGGCGGCCTCCGCCTTCTCGCCTTCGGCCTCCGCCCTGGTCGCCCGCCTGAACCCGGCGGCCAAGCACGGTCGGGCCTTCGGCAGCTACGGCTTTTACAAGAGCATCGGCTACACCTTGGGGCCGCTGCTCGGCGGAGTCCTGATGTGGGTCGGCGGGCTGCGCCTGCTCTTCGCCGTGCTGGCAGTGCTCGGCGCAGCTGTCGCGGTCTGGGCTGTGCTCGCCGTGCCGGACGTACGACCGTTGCCACGGGCTCGGCAGACGGTGGTGGATCTGGCCCGGCGGCTGGCCGACCCGGCGTTCTGGCGTCCCACCGCAGCTCTCGCCGGTGCGAGTGCCGCGCTGTCGGTCGGCGTGGGCTTCCTGCCGGTCTCCGGGCGGGCGGCGGGACTGGGCACGGTGGCGACCGGGGCCGCCGTATCGGCCCTCGCCGCCTGCGCCGCGATCGTCCAGCCACGCGCGGGGCGGGCCCTGGACGCCGGGCTGCTCACCGCGCCCGCCGGCATCAGCGTTGGCCTGCTGACCACGGCCGCCGGTTTGGCCTGCGCCGTGCTGCCCGGACTGACCGGTGTCCTGCTCGCGTCCGTATTGATCGGTATCGGCACGGGGCTGATCACGCCGCTCGGCTTCGCAGCCCTGGCGGCCTCCACCCCTCAGGCGCGGCTCGGCCAGACCATGGGCGCCGCCGAACTGGGGCGCGAACTCGGTGATGCGGGCGGCCCGCTGCTCGTCGCCGGCGCCGCCACGTTGGCCACCCTCGCCCACGGCTACGCGGTCCTGGCCGTTCTCCTGGCGACGGGCCCGGTCCTCGTGCTCACCCACCGCCGCCCACGCGGCAGCCATACCCGCGAATGACGCCGTACGGGGTCTTGCCCTCATCCGTCCAGCCGCGTCGGCGGTACGGAAGCTCAGCAACAGCCGGCCGTGCGTGCACCGGCTGTCCGATGAGACCCTCACCGCCTTCCGATCGGTCGCGCACCCCTGTCATCACGATCCCGACCCCCTTCCGGTCTCAAGTGGGGGCGCATGCCGCCACGCTGGTCCGGCGTTCACCCTCTGGCACGGGCGACCCCCGAGCCGTCCATGTAGTCCCGGACCCGCGTGATCAGTCCGCGGTGGACGTGGAGTATCAGGAGGCCGGGGACGGTGAAGGTGGCGTGGCTGGTCGGCAGCGTGCCCACCACGACATGCTCGGCGATGATCACTTCCGGGTCGGCGGTCTCGTGGACCGCGGTCTTCCTGATCTCCTCAATCTGGGCGGGGCTGGCGCCCCAGGCCGCCCGGTATCCCGCATGCACGGCCTCGCGGCCCTCGTAGCGCGGGGGAAAGCCGGGTGAGGTGAACGGGAACTCATGCACGGCGTCCACGGCATAGAGATCGGCGAGATCATCGGCGGACTTGTCGAGGATGGCCCGGTAGTAGCAGGCCAGCACCTCGCGAGGGGTGCGCACGGTAGATGGCTCCAGGCTCGACACAGGGGTCACTCCATTCGCTCAACAGCTGTTGACCCACTCACCGTAGGGGCGGATCGGAAGTTCGGTCAACGGCTGTAGAGTGAATCGCGTGACCACTCCTCACCGCTCCCGCGCCGAACGTCGCCAGGCCACCGAGGCGCGCATCCTCGACAGCGCGCGGGAGTTGTTCGCCGAGAAGGGATTCGACCGCACCACCATTCGCGCGGTGGCGACCGCGGCGAGCGTCGACCCGGCGCTGGTCATGCGGTACTTCGGCTCGAAGCGCGAGCTGTTCACGCAAGCCGTGCAGGCGCTTCCCGCGCCGCCGACGACCCCTGATGCCGACGCGCTCGTCGATCAGCTGCTGGCCACGCTCGGCCTCAAGCTCGGCGGCCTTCCCGAGGGCACACTGGCGATGATGCGGTCCATGCTCACCGACCCGGCAGCAGCCGAGCACGTCCGCTCGGCCCTCGGCCGGCAGATCAACGGCATCGGCGCTGCCTTGCCCGAGGCCGAGGACCCGGAGCTGCGGGCCGCTCTGGTCGTCACCACCCTGCTGGGCGTCACCATCGGCCACCAACTCCTCGGCCTGGCCCCGCTTCGCGACGCCACTGCCGATCAGATCGCCGCCTTGCTCCGCCCGGCCATCAAGGCCCTGGCAGAACCACCGGGGTGAACGGGTGGAAGACCCAGTCTCTCGCCGCGGCGGGGGAGCGGTCCGCCACCCTGGGCGCGACGAGGTGTACAACAGGCTTTCCCGGGCCCGGAGTTGCACTGGGGCAGACAGACAAGTTCGGCAAGCTCGTCACGGCGCTGCGGCTCGATGCCGTGGGAGACGGTGCCCTGCACTCTCGGAAGTGGCGAAAGGCGGTGCCCGGCGCCTGTGTGAGGGGCGGAAGGCCCGGTATCGCGCGATCACGGCCAGGGTGGCCACCCCCCACAGGAGTCACCCTGGCCGGGATCGCATACGCGCGCGATCAGGCGCCCGTATGAAGTTCTGCGCCGCAGGATGCTCCCGCGTTACCCGACCAGGCTATACGTCCCATATGCGCAGGCATATGTACTCATTCAGCCCTGCCTGCCGTGCGGGTGTGACAACTGATCAACCGGTGACGCAGAAGGAGTAGCCGACTGGTCATCGGCACACGCGGATCCGACGGTTCCCCCCGTGCCAGCGGATCCGCCCTCATGGCGCGGGCGGCGCTGCCCTTCCCCCGGCGGCCCCGCCCGCGTCAGACTTCCCCCCCCGCCAGGCCGCCCTCCGCGTGCGAGCAGGAGGTGGGACCGAATCGGCTGCTCTGCCCGCGTACTCCGAGCCCCGGTGCTGCTCCGACGCACGAAGAGCGGTCCGTGCGCATACCTCGCACGGACCGCTCGCGGCCGGATCGGTGTCGGTCAGCGGTCGCTGGTGACCGTGACCGGGGCGTCGTTCTTCAGCTCGTCCACGAGCTGCTTGACCTTCGGCCTGTCCCACTGGAGGTTGCCGCCGACGCTGCCGGAGACCGGCATGTTCATGGACTTGCCCTCGCCGCTGTTGACGTCCTTCATGGCGAAGAACATCTTGGCGAGCAGGTAGGGGTTCATGTCCTTGTCGACGACGAGGGTGTCCAGGCCCGCGCTCATGACCGGGTAGAGCGCGAACGGGTTGAGGAGGGTGCCGGGCGTGGCCACCTGGCTCGCGAGCGCGGAGAGGAACTTCTGCTGGTTCTTGGTGCGGTCCAGATCGCTGCCGGTGAAGGCGTGCCGGGTACGGACGTACGCGAGCGCCTGGGTGCCGTTGAGGCTCTGCTTTCCGGCCTTGAAGTCGGCGCCGGACCACTTGTCCGTGAAGCCCTTGTCGAGGTTCATCTCGACTCCGCCCATGGCGTCGACGATGTCGGCGAAACCGGTGAAGCCGATCTCGGCGTAGTGGTCGATGTGCAGCCCGGTGTTGTACTCGACCGTGCGGACCAGCAGTTGCGGGCCGTCGAAGGCGTAGGAGGCATTGAGCTTGTTCGCGCCCATGGTGGGCCTGATCCTGCCGGACTCGGAACCGCGGAACTCCGGGATCGTGACGTTCGAGTCGCGCGGCAGGGAGATCAGCGTCGAGCCGTGGGAACCGATGTGCAGGATCATCATCGAGTCGGTCCGCTGCCCCGCCTCCGCGCTGCCGCCGGTGTGCAGGCTCTTGCGCCGGGCCGCCGACATGCCCTTGCGGCTGTCCGAGCCGACGATCAGGTAGTTGGTGCCCTCGCCCGCGGCCGGTCGGTCGATGACCTTGCTGAGATCGACCTCCTTGCGCAGTTTGGAGTCCGCCCAGAAATACGTGCCGGCCGCCACCACGAGCAGGAGGACGAGGACGGATATCAGAATCCGTTTGGCCTTGCCGCGCCTACGTGGGGCCGGTTCGACGTCATACGGGCCGCGGTCTTCGGAACGGGGCGGCACCGCGGGCCGCTGGGTGGGTATGAATGGGGCGGAATTCGGGGGACGCGCCACATGTGCGGGCTCATACGGTTCCTGGAAGTCGGCATACCTGCCACGGGGCCTCTGATGCATGCTCAGCAGTGTGCATTCTCCCGTGGCCTCGAACGCAACTCAGGGAGCGACTCAGAGAAGACTGTTTCCGACCTGATGCACAGCGACAGAGGGAACCGGCTGCAATGTCCTGCCAAATACGCAAGGGAGCGACTGAACAGGCAGTCATGTCCGATTACGAGAATTCGGGCAAGTCGAACCTGCTGCCTTCGCTCCTCATCTCAACGCATCACTGAGCCCGCTCAATACCTTCACTGCACGACTGCAGAACGAGTATGCGGCATCGCCCGGCAGCCGGAACGCGTATCACGATTTCCGGGAATGACCCACGTGAGGAGAACAGGCACCGGCCTGGCGGGGCGTCCGCCTCGACGCTCAGGGGACACGATCGTCCACGTCCCCTGAGCGCGGCGGAAGCGCGGCAGTCAGAGGCGTCGCAGCCAGGCGGCTGTGCCATGGCCGACCGCGAGGTAAATCAGCGCGGGGAGGGCGTAGTTGAAGAACACCCGCAGCCCTTCCGTCTTCATGATGAAGATGTCCTGCGACCAGCCGGCGAGCCAGTCGGCCACACCGTGCACGAAACCGACGAAAACATTCACCTGATTCGCTTCGAGCAGATACAGCAGGATCCACAGCCCGAGAAATCCCGCGGCGACATCCGCGAGACTGTGGAAGATCAAGGCGAGTCGATCCGCTCCGATACCTCGTCGGTTTCCTTGCCCACTCCTCCTGGCGTTGGAGGTGGTGTTCGGAACGGAGTGGTACGGGACGGCCGGGGCGGGGTCGTACGGCGCAGCCGCCACGGGATCGTACGGTGAGGGTGAATTGCTGGGGTGCGGGCGCTGCGCCTGCGCCCCAGAAATCGGCAGCGGAGTCGTATCGCCGCCGTCCGGTGAGTTTGATCCGCCGGGGTACGGAGAGTTTACCCTGGAGCCGTATGGGTGATTTTGCGGTATGCCGTCATTGGGGTAAGTCACGGTCCGCGCATTTCCCGTTGAACGATTCCGAAACTCCCTTCACCGCTATTTCACAACGATGTCCGCGTACCGCCACTTCGCAATCGACGAGCCGATGGCGCGCGCAGCCACCTGGGGCCACCCGCGCCACGCGCAGCAACGAGAAGCGGGGGGGCCGCACACATCAAGGCACCTCACAGCCGATAACCATCGGCACCACTCCCTGCGGCGCGCCGGTCGAAAGTGTCACACCCGGCTGCGGCTGGCCCCCACCAGTACTCCAGCTGCAGATCGTGATCTTCATGTCTGGGATGCGGTTTGTCGTCGGTCATGACTGGCTCCTGATCGCGCCTGGTGGCGGCGTCGCCAGGCGGCCCAGCTGAGCCGGTGGGCCGGGCCGTGATCGGGTCGGATATCGACAGTGCACCGCGTCCGGCCGAGAGCTTCTGCCAGGCCCGCTTGGGCACCTTCTTCACCAGGGCGTCCGCGCGGAACGTGCCTGCGCTGGTGGGCACTTCGCCGACCAGGCCACCGCGAAGGCGTAGCCGATGCCGCGTTCCTCCAGGGCGGCACGCAGTTTCGGGTTGCCGCCGTAGACCTCGTCTCCGGTGACCCAGCCCACGTGGTGTCCGGGCGTCCAGGAACCGTTCGATCATTATTCGGGCCAACTCCGGCTTGGTCGCGAAGACGGTGTCCTCGCTGAGCCCTGCGGCCCGGCAGCGGTCCGGGTCGCACGTCCAGGAGCGCGGGATGTACAGCTCCCGGTCCACCGCCGCGTGCCCGCGCTCGCCGGCGTAGAGGAGGTAGACGGCGACCTGGGAGTTCTCGATCCGCCCAGCCGTGCCGGTGTACTGGCGCTGGATGCGGACGGTGTGGACGCACTTCTTCACGTCCCCGGTCTCGTCCACGACCAGCACCGCTGCCTCGTCGTGGAGGTGCTCGACAACGTATCGAACGCCTCCCGCCAACGGGCGGGATCTATGCTGCGGCCTGCGGCCACCGTCTCTTCGTAAGTCCACACAACTCACGGTGATCAACGGTGGCCACACCCCCTGCGGTGCCCCCTGTCAGTCCCGGACGAGACAGAACGGGTGACCTGCCGGATCCGTGAAGATGCGCCAACTCCGCTTTCCGTCCCCCTCATCGAGCAGTGCAGCGCCCAGATTGAGGACGTCTTCCTGAGCTTGGTCCAGGTCCTTGACGCCCAGGTCGAGGTGGAACTGCTGGGGCCGAGCCGGATCCGGCCACCGTGGTGGCTGATGGTCTTCCACCCGCTGGAAGGCCAGCACGAGGCCGTCCGTGTGGAGCGTCGCCCAGCCGTCGGCGAGCGACCACCGCGGATCCGGCTGGTTCACCACGCCGCCGAGAAGCGACTGGTAGAACCGGGACAACTCAACGACATCGGCACAGTCCAACACCACACACTGCAGCTTGGCGATCATGCAGGACAGCGTAGAGCAGCACTGCGCACCGGCCTCAAACGAGCCTGATCACGATCTACAGCTGGAGTATGAGGAACTCGCCGAGGACCGCCCCCGCAGCCGGCGAGGCTTCGGCTGCCTGCCTCACTGCTTTGCCCTTGAGGTACCCGTGTGTCGTTGGTTGATGCCCAATGGGCGCGGATCGGGCCGCCGTTGTCGGACCGGAGACCGAAGCGGGGCGGACGGTGGAGGGAGCGCCGACAAGTGTTGGACCGTGCCCAGGGCCCGAAGCGAACAGAGACCGCGCCTCGTCTTGGCCGGTTCGTCGATGCTCCGAGGCCCGCACGACGGCGAACACCTTGGGCGAATGCCCTAGTGGGACTGCTCGTGCCGGGTGAACGCGGCGATCAGGTCGTGGGCTGTGTGGGTTGTGTTGTTGTCGGAGTCGGAACCGTGGGCCTCGGCACCTTCAAAGAGGGCAGCCTCGGCGCTGCGGGGGAACATGGCCTGCTCGTATGCGGTGAGCGCGGCCTCGATGTCGTCGGGGTGCGCGGCGAGGGCCTTCCCGAGTTCGGCGCCGTCGAGCATGGCCAGGTTGGCGCCTTCGCCGTTCGGGGCCGAGAGGTGGGCGGCGTCGCCGAGCAGGGTCACTCCCGGCACCCGGTCCCACCGGTGCCCGGTCGGCAGGGCGTAGAGGGGGCGCAAGACCGGCGCGGTGTCGCCGTCGGTGATCAGGGCGGTGAGCTCCGGCGCCCAGCCGTTGAACTCCTGCGCGATCCGCGCGGCGGCCCCGGTGGCATCGGTGAAATCGATCGCGGCGAACCAGTCCTGCGGCTCGGTGAGCCCCATGTAGGCATGCAGAGTGTCGTCCCTTTCCCGGTGAGCGAAGATCTCCCTGCCCGGCGTGGGCACGATCATCGACCCGCCGCCGACTGCTTTTGCGGCGGCGGGGTGCCGGGTGTCGGCGTTGAACAGGTAGGTCTCGACGACCGACTTGCCGGTGTACTCGGGTGTGGCGGTGGAGAGCAGTGGCCGGACCCGTGACCACGCGCCGTCCGCGCCGACCAGCAGGCTGGTGACGACGGTGCTGCCGTCGGCGAAGGTCACCTCATGGCGACCTCCGCCGAGGGTGCGGGTGCTGCTGACCTTGTGTCCCCACCGCACGGTGTCGGCCGGGAGTGAGTCGAGCAGGACCTGTCGCAGCTCACCGCGTTGCACCTCGGGGCGTCCCCCCGTGCCGTCGTCGGCCTTGTCGAACAGTACCGTCCCGTCCGGGTCGAGGACCCGCATTGCCTGGCGGCCCTCCAGGATGAGGCCACGGAACTCGTCCATCAAGTCAGCGGCTTCGAGGGCGAGTTGGCCGTTGTAATCGTGGATGTCGAGCATCCCACCCTGCGAACGCGCGGTGGGGGAGGGCTCCGCCTCGTAGACCGTGGCCGGTATTCCGTGGACGTGCAGGACGCGGGCGAGCGTGAGGCCGCCGAGCCCGGCGCCGATGATGGTGATGTCAGTGGTCATGGTCATGGGACTTCCTTGCTGGCCGTGGACCGTTGGGCGGACACCCGGAGGCAGGTCATGCCGGGAGCGTCGTTCCAGTGGGTCGGGACGATCGGTGCTGGTGGCCGGTGCCGTTGAGGCGGACGCCAACCAGTTCCAATGTCCCGGCAGCCGATGACAGATCACCGACAGACCACCGACCACCGCCGACATCCACAGACGTCCGCCGACAACCACCCGATACCGGACCCCGACACGGACCTGGCCCCCGGGGACACGGCCGGCCCGGTCCACCTGGGGGCTCAGGCATGCAACTGTCACCAGTGCTCCGAGGGGTCCAGCCAGCCGGGTGGAGACCTGCTCGCCAGGGTCCAGCCAGCCGGGTGGAGACCTGCTCGCCAGTGGTCTCCTCAGGCCGTCCGGAGGAGCCTTGCCTGGCACGTGACCAACTGTGCCGCTTCCGACGCCTGGTCCTCAGCCGGGTTGCTTGGCCATGACGACCACACCCGGACCGGTGTGCTCATCCGCAGGGAGGCGAAGTTCGGCGACCGGGTGCAGTCCGGCCTGCTCGATCAGGGCCACGAGTTGTTCCGGCCGCCATTTGTGTGTCGTCCAACGAACGGGTACACCTCCATAGGCCTCGGTACGTACGAAGTCTTCGTCGCCGACGTGTGTGGCGGTGATGAAGTGTCCGCCTGGTTTCAACGCCCGCGCGAACATGGCGAGCACCTGAGGCAGGACGTCACGGGGCAGATTGAACAGTGACCACCACCCGAGCACGCCGCCGAGGGACGCTTCACCAAGGTCGAGGTCGGTGGCAGAGGCGACGCTGAAGCGGCATTGCGGATGAAGACGTCGCGCGTTCTCGATCATGCGGGGAGAGAGATCAACCCCGGACACATCGAGTCCGCGTTCGGCAAGGTAGGCGGTCACCGTTCCCGGTCCGCAGCCGACGTCGAGGACAGGCCCGAGATCGCTCACGGTGTCAGCGAAGGCATCGATCGATGCCTTGAGCCATGGATGGCAGCGGATGTCGCCGACTCCCGTCGTCACCACCATGTGGGCGTAGTTGTCGGCCACGCGGTCATAGGACTCACGTACCACGTCGAGATCGGCTGGGCGGTCAATGGGGCTGTCAGTGGGGCTGTCAATTGGGCGGTCAGTATCGTGTGCGGGCATCAGGCAACCATAGGACTGTCCAACGACGTTGGGACTGGAAGGGGCGGGATCGGAGCATGCCAGAAACCTGCCGTGGTGACTGGTAAGCAGGGGCCAGCCGGTGACTGAGCTTGGTGAGTGGGGCGCCGGCGCGCCGGTCGCGGCGGCATGCTGCGGTGATGTCCCACAGACCGGAGCTGGTGGCGGTCGACCGGCCTGGTTCGCGGCCGGGAGTGGTGGTTGCCGACCGGATCACTCCGTTACGGGCAGGCACTCGGCGAGCAGGGCGACGACGTCGTGCCAGGCTCGCTGCGCGTGCCGGGCGTGGTAGCCGACG
Organism: Streptomyces sp. NPDC107765; assembly: GCF_055657085.1. NCBI lineage: Bacteria > Bacillati > Actinomycetota > Actinomycetes > Kitasatosporales > Streptomycetaceae > Streptomyces > Streptomyces sp. NPDC107765. The sequence continues at coordinate 446,408 of NZ_JBVKBL010000006.1, forward strand.
CCGGGGCGCACGGTGTGGTCGACCGGCGGATGGTGGAAGGCGTGCAAGGCGCCGCCGTAGACCACGAGGCGCCAGTCGACGCCCGCGGCCTGCATCTCGGCGGTGAACGCCTCCCGTTGCGCGGGCGGCATGATCGGGTCTTCCGACCCGACCCCGGCCCATACCGGGCAGCGAATGCGCGCCGCCTCGCCCGGTCGGCCGGTGGTCAGTGCGTTGACTGTCGCGATCGCGCGCAGGTCGACGCCGTCGCGTCCGAGTTCCAGCCCGATTGCACCCCCGGTGCCGTAGCCGATGGCGGCGATCCGGTCGGGGTCGGTCCGCGGCTCGGCGCGCAACACGTCGAGCGCCGCGTGGCCGATGCCCCGCATCCGGTCGGGGTCGGCGAGCAGCGGGGTCGTATGCGCGAGCATCTCGTCCGGGTCGGTGAACCAGCGCCCGCCGTTGATGTCGAAGGCCAGCGCCACGTACCCCAGCTCAGCCAGGGCGTCGGCCCGGCGGCGTTGGAAGTCGTTCAGTCCCGGCCCCTCAGGCCCGACCAGTACCGCGGGGCGGCGGTCGACACCGGCCGGGAGCGCGAGGTGTCCGATCATCGTTAAGCCGTCGGCCGGGTACTCGGCCGTGCGTGTGGTAACCGTCGTCATGAGACGGAACGGTAGTGATCGTCGAGCCCGATCGGGCCGGTGTTCACCGCCGGCAGAACAGCGCGGTGTGCCTCTGCAATGCGGCGATGGCTCACCTACAACGCGGCGATGGCTCACCGGCAATGCAGGCCCCTGAACCCCTTGGCCGCCTGGCGTCGAGAGCAGCGTAAGGCGGCAGGGCCGACGTCCGCCGAGGTCGCGGCCAGGGCCGCGCCGGACGGATGCCGGCTAGCTGCCACCACGCTGCGGGGCCCGGCGGCCCAGGCATGATCCGCCGGACAGCGCACCTAGTGATCTGAGTCAGAGATTCGTCGGCAGTATGCAGCGACTTTGTCGAGGATCTCGTCGGCGGTCTTCGTCCAGGCGAAGGGCCTTGGGTGTT